>JAEWIV010000440.1 GCA_023386865.1 Pseudomonadota bacterium | reverse complement strand
CGGCGAGCTGTCCCGCTTCCTGCTGGCCCTGAAGGTCTGCCTGGCCAAGGTCGGCGACGCGGCGACCATCGTGTTCGACGAGGTCGATTCGGGCATCGGCGGCGCCACCGCGGCTGCCGTCGGCGAGCGCCTGAAGCGCCTGGCCAAGGACGTGCAGGTCCTGGTCGTCACCCACTCCCCGCAGGTCGCGGCCGTCGCCGACCGCCACTGGCTGATCCGCAAGACCACGACCAAGACTGCGGCCAGCACCGATGTGCTGGCCCTCGACGCCGCAGGCCGCCGCGAGGAGATTGCCCGCATGCTGTCCGGTGCGCAGGTGACGGCGGAGGCCCGCGCCGCTGCCGACCGGCTGCTGGCGGCGGCGGGTTAGGAGAAGACCATGTCGCGTGCCGCCAAAGTCGTGGCTTCCCTTGCCGTCGACGAGATGACGGAGCGTCAGGCGCGGTCCGAGCACAAGCGTCTCGCCGGCGAGATCGCCCGCCACGACAAGCTCTATCACGTCGAGGATTCACCGGAGATATCCGACGCCGACTACGACAGGCTGCGCCAGCGCCTGAAGGCGATCGAGGCGCGCTTCCCCCAGCTCGTCGACCTGCTCAGCCCGACGCAGCAGGTCGCGCCGACGCCGACCACCGCCTTCGCCAAGGTGCGCCATGGGCGGCCGATGCTGTCCCTGGACAATGCCTTCACCGACGAAGAGCTGCAGGGCTTCCTCGACAGGCTGCGTCGCTCGTTGGAGCGCGAGACCGATCTGAAGTCCGATGCCGAGATCGCTTTGGCCTGCGAGCCGAAGATCGACGGCCTGTCGATCAGCCTGCGCTACGAGGACGGCGAATTCACCGTCGGCGCCACGCGCGGCGACGGCACCACGGGTGAGGACGTCACCCGCAACCTCAAGACGGTGAAGGACATCCCGCACAAGCTGAAGGGCAAGTTCCCCACGGCCTTCGACGTGCGCGGCGAGATCTACATGGAGCGCCATGCCTTCCAGGAGATGAACAAGCGGCAGGAGGCGGCCGGCGAGAAGACCTTCGCCAATCCGCGCAACGCCGCGGCGGGTTCGCTGCGCCAGCTCGATCCGTCGATCACCGCCAAGCGGCCGCTGCGCTTCTTCGCCTACGCCTGGGGCGAGGCCGAGCCGCGCTCGTGGAAGACCCACAGCGAGTATCTCAAGCTGCTCAAGGGGTGGGGCTTCCGCGTCAATCCGCTCTCCCAGCTCTGCCGCACGCCGGAGGAGGTGCGGGCCTTCTACAAGAAGATGGGTGTCGAGCGGCCGTCGCTGCCCTACGACATCGACGGCGTCGTCTACAAGGTCGACCGCATCGACTGGCAGGAGCGCCTGGGCTTCGTCAGCCGCGCTCCGCGCTGGGCGATCGCCCACAAGTTCCCCGCCGAGCAGGCGCGCACGCGGCTGAACGGGATTTTCATCCAGGTCGGCCGCACCGGTGCGCTGACGCCGGTGGCGGATCTCGAGCCGGTAAATGTCGGCGGCGTCATGGTGGCGCGCGCCTCGTTGCACAATGCCGACGAGATCGAGCGGCTGGACGTCCGCGTCGGCGACATGGTGGTGGTCCAGCGCGCCGGCGACGTCATCCCGCAGATCCTGGGGTTCGTGCCCGAGGAACGGCCGAAGAAGACCGAGAAGTTCCGTTTCCCCACGCATTGCCCCTGTCCGCTGAAGACCAAGGTGGCGAGCGAGGAAGGCGGCGTGGTGCGGCGCTGCTCGGGCGGCCTGGAATGCCCGTTCCAGCAGGTCGAGCGGCTGCGCTACTTCGTGTCGCGCAACTGCTTCGACATAGAAGGGCTGGGCGGCACGCACATCGAGAACTTCCATCGCGACGGCCTGTTGAAGGTGCCGGGCGACATCTTCCGGCTTCCCGGGAAGGTCGACGAGATCAGGAAGCGTGAAGGCTGGGGCGACCTGTCGGTGCGCAACCTGGTGTCCGCCATCGAGGCGCGCAGGACCATCTCGCTCGACCGTTTCATCAATGCCATCGGCATCCCGCTGATCGGCGAGGCCACCGCCAAGATCCTGGCGCAGGAGTACGGCGACGTCGACGTCTGGCTGGACGAGATGCTGAAGGCCGCCAGGGAGCGCAAGAAGAACCCGGACGACGTCAAGAAGGAGAAGGCGGCGGCCGGGATCGGCGAGAGCTTTGGCCGGCTGTGTAACGTCGAGCAGATCGGCGTCACCACGGCCGACGCCATGTGCACCTTCTTCAGCGAAGGCCACAACGTCGAGGTGATTCGCGACCTGCGCCGGCAGCTCACCGTCGAGCCGGTGACGCGCCGCGTCGTGGCGGCTGACGCCAAGTTCAAGGACAAGATCGTGGTCTTCACCGGCGAGCTCTCCTCGATGACCCGCGAGGCCGCCAAGGCGCGCGCTGAGGAGCTCGGCGCCAAGGTCACCGATTCGGTGTCGAAGAAGACCAGCCTGGTCGTGGTCGGCGAGAATGCCGGTTCGAAGGCCCGCAAGGCCGCCGAGCTCGGCATCCAGACGCTGAGCGAAGAGGAATGGGTGAAGCTTTCGGCTTGAAGGAGCGGGCATTGCCGCCCCGTGCTCCAGCAAAAACGGCCGGGCAATGCCCGGCCGTTTCCACTCCGCAATGCCTCTTGCTTTACTGGATGACGATCTCGACGCGGCGGTTCTGCGGCTCGCGCACGCCGTCGCCGGTCTGCACCAGCAGGCCCTGCTCGCCGCGGCCGATCACGGTGATCGCCTGGGCCGGCACGCCCTCGCGCACCAGGGCGTCCTTGACCGCGTTGGCGCGACGCAGCGACAGCGCCATGTTGTAGGCTTCCGGGCCCGACGTGTCGGTGTGGCCGGTCGCGGTGATGCGGGCGTTGCCCCTCTGCTTGAAGGCATCGGCCGCCTGCTTGATCGTGGCCAGCGCCTGCTGGCTGAGGTTCGAGCGATCCCAGTCGAAGAACACCATGAACGACGGCGGCGCCACGGCCGGCGGCGGCGGGGGCGGCGGCGGCGGAGCCGAGCCGAACTTCACCTGCACGGCGGCGAGCAGCGCGATGTTGTTGTTGGTCCAGGACGTGCTCGCGACCTGCGGATTGGTCGTGCCGATGTAGCGGCCTTCGAGGTTGAAGCGCAGGTTGGGGGTGGCGTTGTAGCCCACGCCGAGGATGCCTTGATAGGCAAAGGTCGTGCTGCCGAGATTGTAGTCGGAGTCGATGAAGCCGACGCCGGCGCCCACGCCGACATAGGGCACGAAGGTGCCTGTGGCATTGAAGTCGTAGAGGAAGTTGGCCATCGCCGTCACCTGGCTGATCTGCCCGGTGATCGCGCGATTGCCGAAGAAGTTGCCGTTGTTGTTCTGGCGATACAGGCCCTCGACTTCGATGCGCGGTCCGATGAAGTCGTAGCCAAACTTGCCGCCGAGTGCCCATCCCATCTGCGGTGAGACGTTCTGGCCGAGGATCGTGGTGTTGAACAGCCAGTTCAGGCCGCCCTGGACACCGAAATACACGCCGGGTGTTTGCATATCTTGAGCTTGAACAGTGGCTGGCAGGGCCGCGATGGCTGCCGCCGCAATCAAGGCCTTCTTCATGCGTATCTCCTGGTGGGGAACTTTCAGAGAGGTGTGCTTCGCGTTGGGGCTGAGGCGTTTGCGGAGCGTGTGGACTCTACGCTCGGCGATTTTCGGTCGCCACCAAATGGCACCCGCATCGGCGCATTCCCGCCTTACTGTGGTCTGGAGGTAACAGTGGTTGTGGCCATGCTGTGACCTTCGCAGTTTCTGACGCACTTTTCGGACGAAGCCGGCCGTATGGGAGCGAACTACACGCTCACTGCATCATCCCGTGCGGCCTTCGTTCCGGACGAACGTGTCTCGGTCGCTTTCGACCGCCACGGCCGCGAGGCGGTGCGATCGCCTTGGGCAACGAGAATGAGGTTGTTCTACATATGTAATGTACTCGCTATACGAGTGCATGTTTGCCTTGCCGATCAGCTTCCGCATGGTATCGCGGGATGCTAAAGCACCGTCTCGCTGGAGTGCTCGAATGGATTTGTCTCGTTTTCCGCGCCGTCGCTACACGCATGCCCCGACACCCATCGAGCCCCTTCCGCACTTCACCAAGGCCCTGGCGGCCAGCTGCCCGGGCGGAGTCGGCCCGGAAATCTGGATCAAGCGGGATGACCTGCTGGGTCTCTTTCCTGGCGGCAACAAGACCCGCAAGCTGGAATTCCTCGCTGCGGATGCATTGGCTCAAGGTGCCGATACGCTGATCACCTGTGGCGCGCCGCAATCCAACCACTGCCGCATCACCCTGTCGGCCGCGCTCAAGGAAGGGCTGAAATGCCGCTTCGTGATCGAGGAGCGCGTTCCCGGCAGCTACAAGAAGGAGGCTGGCGGCAACAATTTCATGTTCGAGCTGATGGGCGTCGAGGCCATCACGGTGGTGCCCGGCGGTTCGGACATGGGTGCCGCCATGTCGAGGGTGGCGCAGGAAGTCGCGTCGCTCGGCCGCAAGGGTTACGTCATCCCCGGCGGCGGCTCGAACGCGATCGGCGGCCTGGGCTACGTCGCCTGCGTGCAGGAGATGCAGCAGCAGTGGTTCGACATGGGGCTGGCGCTCGACGCCGTCGTCGTCGGCTCCGGCAGCTCGGGGACCCATGGTGGCATGGTCGCCGGGTTCTTGGGCAACAACATCAAGATCCCGCTGATCGGCATCGGCGTCAGCCGCGACCCCGGCGATCAGGAGCCGCTGGTCCACAAGGAGGCCCAGGCGGTCGCCGACCTCTTGGGCATCGGCAAGGTGCCGCGCGAGGCGGTGAAGAGCTTCGGCGGCTACTGGCAGCCGAAATACTCGGTGCCCAACGCCAAGATGGTCGAGGCCGTCCAGATGCTGGCGCGTAGCGAAGGCATCCTGCTCGACCCGGTCTATACCGGAAAGATCATGGCCGGGTTGATCGGCCTCGCGCGCCAGGGCCACTTCAAGCCGAACGCCAAGGTGCTGTTCATGCACACCGGCGGGCTGCCCTCGCTGCACGTCTATGAGGACGTGGTGCTCGGCCGCAAGGCTGCGGACGCCTAGATCGCGCGCGTCGCCTCGGTGAGCCACGTCCTGGTCGCGTCGTCGACCTGCGGCGCCACCGTCTCGCGCACGCGGCGGTGATAGTCGTTCAGCCACTGCCGCTCGGCCTCGGTCAGCAGCTTGGGCTCGACGCAGGCGAGATCGATCGGCGCCAGGGTCAACGTCTCGAATTCGAGGTAGCGGCGGTCGGCGCCCTCGATCGTGGCCTCGCGCACGGCGACCAGGTTCTCGATGCGGATGCCGTAGGCGTTGGCCTTGTAGTAGCCGGGCTCGTTGCTGACGATCATGCCGGGCTGCAGCGCGACGTTGTTCGGCATCTTGGAGATGCGGTGCGGCCCTTCGTGCACCGATAGATAGGCGCCGACGCCGTGCCCGGTGCCATGGTCGTAGTCGAGGCCGGCCTGCCACAGGGCGTAGCGCGCCAAGGCGTCGAGCTGTGAGCCGGTCGTGCCGGCCGGAAAGCGCGCCATGGCGATGGCGATATGCCCTTTGAGCACCCGGGTGAAGCGGTCGCGCATTTCTGGGCTCGGTGTGCCGATCGCCACCGTACGCGTGATGTCCGTCGTGCCGTCACGGTACTGGCCGCCCGAATCCACGAGATAGAGGCTGCCCGTCTCGAGCGTGCGCTCGGTCGCTTCCGAGGCATGGTAATGCACGATGGCGCCGTTCGGGCCGGCGCCGGAGATCGTGTCGAAGCTCAGGTCGCGCAGCTTGCCGGTCTCCTGGCGAAGCGCCTGCAGACGGTCCGACACCTCGATCTCGCGCAGGCGACCGCCCTTCGATTCGCGCCCCAGCCAGGCCAGGAAGCGGCTGACCGCGGCGCCGTCGCGGCGATGGGCGTTGCGGATGCCCTCCATCTCCACCGCGTTCTTGCAGGCCTTGGGCAGGGCCACCGGGTCGGCGTCGCGCACCACGGTGACGCCTGCGGCCTCGAGGCGGTTGGCGGCCCAGATCGGCGTGGTCGCCGTTTCGATCAGGACCTTCTTTTTCAACTTGCCCAGCGTGTCGAGCCCGGCGCCCAGTTCGTCGGGCGGCGCCAGGGTCACCGCGTTGCCCAGCCAGGCCAGGGTGCGGTCGGGCACCTTGCGCCGGTCCATGTACAGATCGACGTGGCCGTCGCCGTGCAGCAGCGCGAAGCCCAGCGCGAACGGCGTGCGTGGCACGTCGCCGCCGCGCACGTTGAGAAGCCAGGCGATCGAATCCGGCTGCGTGATCAGCGCCACGTCGGCGCCCTTGGCCTTGACCGTGCCGGCGATGCGCGCGCGCTTGGCGGCGCTGCTCTCTCCTGCGAACTCATCGGCATGCGGCAGCACCGGCGCCAGCGGCGGCGGCGGGCGGTCGCGCCATACCGCGTCGACAGGATTGGAATCGACCGGCACGAATTCGCCGTCGGCGCGCTGGCAGGCGCGAGCGAATCGATCATGGCCGTCGACCGTGACCAGCCAGGGATCGAAGCCGAGCTTGCCGCCCTTCGGCAGGTTCTCGGCGATCCACTGCTCGGGCGAGTCTTCCGGGATCTGGTGCGGCACGAAGGCCGCGGTGTCGACCTGGGCGCGCACCGCCAGCGTATAGCGACCGTCGATGAAGATCGCCGCGCGATCGGCCAGCACGACGGCCAGTCCGGCCGAGCCGCGAAAGCCGGTGAGCCAAGCGAGCCGTTGCGAGCGGCGCGGCACGTACTCGCCCTGATGCTCGTCGGCGCGCGGCACCACGAATCCGCCGAGCCCGCGCCGCTTCAGCTCGGCGCGCAAGGCGGCGAGCCGCGACGTCGGGGCCGGTGAGGCGTCCAGGCCATCGTCGGCCTGGGCCAGCGCCTCGCGCCAGGCCTTGAGCGCCCGGACGAGCTCGGCGTCGGCACCGGGATCGACCAGCTCGACCCATTCCGGACCCGCCAATCCCTCGGGAGCTGCGGCGACGCCGCGCATCAGCGAATCGAGGGCCGAGGGGTCGGGGGCTCGGCCTCGACGGTGGAGCAGCTGGAGGACGTTGTCTGGGGCGGAACTCATTTCGGCGGACCCTACGCGGCGGCCCTGGGAGAGGCAATCTGAGCAATTTTATTTCTCCCGCGAGTGCGAAATGCGTCTTCTGGAATCACTATGCGTGAAATGCATATCAGTCGTTCCTACCCTTCACTTATCGTTGTAACTCAAGGCCCTATATTGCTTCTGTGCAGCGCAGCATCCGCTTCCGCGCCGCACAAGAGGAGCAGACCATGATGACCCAGCCGATCCAGAACTTTGAAAATCTGACCAGCGAAACTTCGCCGGCGGGGGGAAACAAAATCGCCAAGACGCCAGCGCCCTTCAAGACGCCGCTGTCCTTCGAGGACCGCCGCATGCTGGAGCTGCGCGCTCGCTATGCCCGCGCCGAGGTGGTCGCCAACGGCTTGGCAGACGGCCTCGTGTGGCTTGGCCGCCAGTTCGACCGGCTCGTTGCCGCGATCAAGACCGACATCAAGCTGCGCGCTGCCGAGGGCCAGCTCCTCCGCATGACCGACCGCGAGCTGTCCGACATCGGCCTGTGCCGTGGTGACATCCACTTCGCCGTCCACGGGCCGGTGGCCGAAGGGATCGTGCCAGAGATCGCCCACGCGCGGGCCGTCCCGGCGGTGAACGAGAATTTGCGTCGCGTGGCGTAAGCGACGGTAACGTCAGTAGCGTAAGCGTAAGCGTACGAGGGCCGGCGAAAGCCGGCCCTTTTTCGTTGTCATGTCCGGCGCAACAGCAGCGTGCGCCAGAGGGCGCCGCCCGTCTCCAGATCGACATGGCGCTCGAGCGTGAAGCCCCAGCGGCCATAGACGGCGAGGATGTCGTCGGCCTGCTCCACGAGAAGTCCGCTCAGCAGCGCCCGGCCAGCGGGGCGCAACGCGCCGGCGAAGGCAGCGGAGAGTTCGATCAGCGGGCCGGCCAGGATGTTGGCGACGACGAGATCATACGGCATGCGCGTCTGCAGCTCGTCGTGGCCGAGGCCTTTGGCGTGGACGAAGCGGCATAGATCGCCGACGCCGTTCAAGGCGGCATTCTCGCGCGCGACCTCGACCGCCTCGGCATCGTTGTCGCCGCCGATCACCGGCCGCCGCCACAGCTTGGCCATGGCGATCGCCAGGATGCCGCTGCCGCAGCCGACGTCGACGGCGTTGGCGGTGTCGCGGGCATCGAGCGTCGCCAGCATCTCGAGGCAGCCGCGCGTCGTGGCGTGCGTCCCCGTGCCGAACGCCATGCCGGCATCGATGCGCAGCGGCAGCAGGCCTGCCGGCATGCCCTCGGCGTTGTGCGAGGGATGCACCCAGAAGGGGCCGACGGCGAACGGCTGGAACGAACGCTGGTTCTCGGCGACCCAGTCGATGTCGGGCAGCATCTCCCATGCCCACGACGGCTCGGGCCGGCCGAGAGCAAGCGCCGCCGCGCGGATCGCCTCGGCGACCTGTTGATCCTCGGCCTCGCCGAACACGTCGATGCGCCACGGGCCATCGCGCGAGATCTCGCAACTCGTGACGACGAAACCTGCCTCGGTCAGGCGCTCCTCCAGCGCGCCTTCCCAGGCGGCGCGTTCGGCGGCAGGAGCGACGAAGCTTGCCTTGGCGGCCATCGCTCAGGCCGCCAGGTAGAGCGCGCGTTCGGGCGGCAGGGCGATGCCGACCGTGTCGCCCACGGCGTGAAGGTCGCTGCCCGACTGGAAGGGCGCGTCGACCAGGATCTCGCTGTCGGCCACCCGCACGCCGTAGCGAACCGTGGCGCCGAGAAATTCGCGGTGAACGACCGGCCCGCGCAGGGCGCCGACCGGGGACAGCGTCGCGTGCTGCGGACGGAAGACCAGCTTGGCGCCTGCCGGCATGGCGGCGCCGGCGGGCAGGGGCAGGCGCGCTCCCGCGACCTCGAAGGCGCCGTTCACCGCCGTGCCCTCGAGGATGTTGGCCGAGCCCAGGAAGCCCGCCACGAAGAGATTGTCGGGCCGTTCGTAGAGCTCCATCGGCGTGCCGACCTGGCGGATGTTGCCGGCTTCCATCACGGCGATGCGGTCGCAGATGGTATTGGCTTCCTCCTGGTCGTGGGTGACGAAGATCGTCGTCAGGCCCAGGCGCTGCTGCAGGGAACGCAGCTCGCGGCGGACGCTGACCCGCATCTTGGCGGCGAGGGTGCTGAGCGGCTCGTCGAGCAGCAGCACCTTGGGCTCGATGGCGATGGTGCGCGCCACGGCGACGCGCTGCTGCTGGCCGCCCGAAAGCTGCGCCGGCCGGCGGTCGGCGTAGGCGGAAAGGCCGACCAGCTCCAGCGCCTCGCTTACCTTGCGCTCGATCTCGCGGCGCGGCAGGCGGCGCTCCTCGAGGCCGAAAGCGACGTTCTTGGCCACGGTCATGTGCGGCCACAGCGCATAGCTCTGGAACACCATGCCGACGTCGCGCCTCCACGGCGGCAGGCCGGCGACGTCCTGGCCGTCGAGCAGCACCTGGCCGGTCTGTGCCTGGGCGAAGCCCGCGATCAGGCGCAGCAGGGTGGTCTTGCCGCAGCCCGAGGGGCCGAGGAAGGCGAAGAACTCGCCGGGGCGCACCGAAAGGTCGATGTCCTTGAGCACGTGCGTGGCGCCGTAGCTCAGGTTCACGCCGCGAATGTCGATGCTGACCGCCTTGGACATCGTGCCGCTCATATATCGAGGCCGCGGTTGCGTTGCGAGCGATCGACCGCGAGCTGCGACAGGCCCATGCAGAGCGCCACGATGACCACGGCGATGACCCCCATCGCGGCGCCCGCGCCACGGCCGGCCGGGGTCTGCATCAGGACGTAGAGGCCGTAGGACAGCGGCGCGTCGGAGTTGTTCTGCACCAGCATCAGCACCGCCGAGAGCTCGACCGCCGCGGTGGCGAAGCTGGTGACGAAGCCGGCCAGCAGTCCGCCGGTCATCAGCGGCACCACGACGCGGCGCACGGTCCGCGCCTTGGTGGCGCCGAGGTTCTCGGCGGCTTCCTCGAGCGACACCGAGATCTGCTGCAGGGCGGCGTAGGCGGCGCGCAGCGCGTAGGGCAGACGCCGGATGGCGATCGCCAGCACGATCATGATCCACAGCGTCGCCAGCGGCACGCCGCCCGGCAGGGTGACGCCATAGAAGGCGCGCAGATAGCCGATGCCCAGCACCACGCCGGGCACGGCGAGCGCCGCGCCGGCGAGCCAGTCGAGCATATGCCGGCCCGGCAGGCGCGTGCGCAGCACCAGGTAGGCGATGGCACCGCCGACCGCGACGTCGATGGCGGCGGCCAGCCCGGAATAGAGCAGGGTATTCTTGATGTAGGTCGAGCTGTCGCCCAGCACGCGGGCATAGTGCGCCAGGGTGTAGCCGTCGGGCAGGGGGCTGAACGACCAGACCGTCGCCACGGACAGCAGCACGAGCCCGACATGTGGCGCCAGCACGAGGGCCAGCACCAGCAGGACCACGCCGTAGGCAACGGCCGACTGGCCGCGCGTCAGGCGCCGCCGCGCCAGCCCGCCGCCGCCGCGCTGCACGGTGGCGTAGTCCTTGCCCTTCAGCACCTGGGCCGAGCCCCACATGGTGACCACGGCGATGGCGATCAGCACCACCGAGATCACGTATCCCATGGGATCGTCGATGCCGATCGAGGTGATGCGGAGATAGGCCTGCGGCGCCAGCATCTCCTTGACGTTGAGCAGCAAAGGACTCGCCACGTCGTCGAACACCTTCACGAACACCAGGCTGGCGCCTGCGACGTAGCCCGGCATCGCCAGCGGCAGGGCGATGCGGCGGAACAGGCGGAAGCCGTGGCTGCCGAGGTTCTGCGCCGCCTCCTCCATGGCGCGGTCGATGTTGCGCAGCGCCGCCGAGAGATTGACCAGGATGAACGGGAAGTAGTGGATGGCCTGCAGGAAGATGACGCCGTTCAGCCCTTCCATGACGCCGATCTTGAAGTCGAACCAGTCCTCGAGCAGCAGGTTCACCGTGCCGTTGCGGCCGAACAGGAGCTGCATGGCCACCGCGCCGACGAAGGGCGGCATGATCAGCGGCAGGAAGCCCAGCGTCTGCACCAGCGCGGCGCCGCGGAACTCGAAGCGCGTGGTGAGGTAGGCGAGCGGCAAGGCCAGCACCGACGACCAGACGACCGTCATGGCCGAGACATAGACCGAGTTCCAGAACGAGCGCACGAACAGGTCGGTGCGCGCAAAGTCGAGGAAGTTGACCAGCGTCGGCGCGCCCGTGCCCTTCTCGGTGAAGGCGACGTAGACGACGGTCGCCACCGGCACGACCAGGAACAGCAGCAGGAACAGCGCAATGGAGAGCGCGAGGAGGGCCGGGCCTGTCACCCCGTCATCCCGAGCGAAGCCGCCCGCAGGGCGGCGCAGCCGAGGGACCTCTTTTGTCAGCGCGCGCCCCAAAACAGGTCCCTCCACTGCGCCTCGCTTCGCTCGGCTCCGGTCGGGATGACGGACTTTTGGGTCAACGAACCAGCTTCAGCGCCTCGTCAGCCTTGGCCTTGGCCGCCGCGTACTTCTCCTTGGCGAAGGCCGCCCATTGCTGCTCGAGCTCGGCCTGGCGCGCCGTCTTCTGCTTGCCGCCGGTGAAGGCGGCGCGCGTTTCCGGTGCGGCGGCCTGGGCATCGGTGATCGGCATGGCGGCGATCAGGTCGCGCGCCTCCTTGGCCAGCGCGCGCGCCTGGGCGTTGTCCTTCCTGGCCAGCGCCGCGTCGACCTCGTGCAGGGCCTTGGTGGCGGCCTTCAGTGGCTCGAGCTGGAAGGTGACGAGCTGGTCGAACAGCACGTCGACCGCCTCGTTGCGCTTCTCGGACAGCTCGGCATTGAAGGTCAGCAGCCCCTGCAGGTTCTTGTCCTTGAAGGGATTGGGATAGTCCGGCGGCGCCTTCTCGTAGGTCGCCGGCCGCACCGGCAGGCGGCGAATCGTGGGTTCGAGCAGCGTCTCCTGGCCGGCCGGCGACAGCAGGAACTCGATGAAGGCCTCGGCCCCCGCCTTGTTGGGGGCATTGGCGACGATGCCGACATTGGCGGGGACGAGCGTCGTCACCGAGGGATAGACGAACTTCACCGGGAAGCCGCTGCCCTGCGAGGAGAAGGCGAAGAAGTCGATGACGATGCCGTAACCGACCTGGCCCGAGTTGACCGCCTCGGGCACGCCGAACGAGCGGTCGGTCACTTGGTGCAGGTTGCCGCCGATCTCCTTCACCGTGCGCCAGCCTTTGTCCCAGCCCTCGCCCTGCAGGATGGTCTCGATGGTGAGATGCGTCGTGCCCGAGCGCGACGGCGCGGAGATCGAGACGTGGTCGTAGTAGGGCGCCTGCGCGAGGTCCTGCCACTCCTTGGGCGTCGGCAGCTTCTTGGCCTTCACATAGCGGTCGTTCCACATGATGCCGTAGCCCGAGGCGGCGAAACCGGAATAGAAGCCGTCCTTGTCGTTGACCGGATACGAGCCGACCTTCTCGGCGATGCCGGTGGCCTTGGGCTTGTAGGCCTCCAGGAGCTTCTTGCCCTTCAGCACCTCGAAGGCGTCGGGGGCGGAGGCCCAGAACAGGTCGACCTGGTTGTTGCCCTTGGTCTCCTCGAGGAACTTCACGCCGGCATTGGTGTTGCGGTTCTGCACTTCCAGCGTGGTGCCGGGCACCGCCTTTTCGAAGGCCTTCTTGAGCGGGTCGGTGACGTCCTTCGAGAAGGACGTCACGACCGTGACCTTGCCGCCCTGGGCACAAACGGCGCCGGCCGCGAAGACAAGGCCGAGCGCGAGGGCGATCGTACGAAGCATGGCGTTACTCCCCAAACGGTCGAGGCTCAGGCGGCCTCGATGAAACTGTCCAACACCTTCTTGGGCCCGGCCTTCTCGAACTCGATGTCGAGCTTGTTGCCGTCGACCGCGACGATGCGGCCGTAGCCGAATTTCTGATGGAACACGCGCTGGCCGATGCTGAGGTCGGGCTTGTCGCCCTCGACGGCGCGCCGGTCGTCGAAGGTCTCGTCGCGCCAGCGGGTGCGTGCCCGGCCCATGCCCCCTCTGCCCAAGCTCGTCACGCCCAGGCTTTCGTAGTCGAAGCCGCTCGCCTGCTCGCGCAGGCCGCCGTGGTGGCCCGCCGAGTAGGTGGCATAGAGGCCCGCGTCGCTGCTTTCGGCCAGGTTGCCCGTCGGCAGCTCGCGCAGGAAGCGCGACGGGATCGCGGCCTGCCACTGGTTGAACACCCGGCGATTGGCCGCGAAGGAGACATAGGCGCGCTTGCGGGCTCGCGTCAGCCCGACATAGGCCAGCCGGCGTTCCTCCTCGAGGCCGGCCACGCCCTTGTCGTCGAGCGCCCGCTGGTTGGGGAACAGGCCTTCCTCCCAGCCCGGCAGGAACACGGTGTCGAACTCGAGGCCCTTGGCGGCATGCAGCGTCATGACGCTCACCATGTCGCCGCCGGCGCGCTCGGCATTGTCGGTCAGCAGCGCCACGTGCTCGAGGAAGGCGGCCAGGGTGTCGAACTCCTGCAGCGCGTTGGTCAGCTCCTTCAGGTTCTCGAGCCGACCTTCGGCTTCGGGCGAGCGATCCATGCGCAGCATGTCGGTGTAGCCGGACTCGTCGAGGATGGTCTCGACCACCTCGACATGGTTCATGCCGTCCAGCATGGCGCGCCAGCGCTCGAAGCTTCTTATGAGATCGCCCAGCGATTTGCGCTGGCGGCCCTTCAGCTCGTCGGTCTCCAATGCCCGCCGCGTCGCCTCGAACAGCGACACCTTCTGGGCGCGCTGGATGATGCGCAGCGACCGCAGCGCCGATTCGCCGAGGCCGCGCCGAGGCGTGTTGTAGATGCGCTCGAAGGCGAGGTCGTCGTCGGGTTGCACGGTGACGCGGCAATAGGCGAGCGCGTCGCGGATCTCCTGACGCTCGTAGAAGCGTGGCCCGCCGATCACCCGGTAGGGCAGGCCCATGGTGATGAACCGCTCCTCGAACTCGCGCGTCTGGAAGCCGGCGCGCACCAGGATGGCGATCTGGCTGAGGGGATGCTTGTCGCGCTGCAGCGCCTCGATCTCCTCGCCGACCGAGCGCGCCTCCTCGTCGCCGTCCCACACTCCCCTGAGCGAGATGCGCTCGCCCTCCTTGAGATCGGTCCACAGGGTTTTCCCCAGGCGGCCTTCGTTGTGGGCAATCAGGTGCGAGGCGGCGGCCAGGATGTGCGGCGTCGAGCGGTAGTTGCGCTCCAGGCGCACGATGGTGGCGCCGGGAAAGTCCTTCTCGAAGCGCAGGATGTTGCCGACCTCGGCGCCGCGCCAACCGTAGATCGACTGGTCGTCGTCGCCGACGCAGCAGACGTCGGGCGTGCCCTGCGCCAGGAGCCGGAGCCACAGGTACTGCGCCACGTTGGTGTCCTGGTACTCGTCGACCAGGATGTGGCGGAAGCGGCGGTGGTATTGCGCCAGCACGTCGGGATGGCTCTGCCACAGGGTGACGCAATGCATCACCAGGTCGCCGAAATCGACGGCGTTCACCTCGGCGAGGCGCGCCTGATACTGGCGATAGATCTCGGCCGCCTTGCCGTTGGCGAACTCGCCGGCGTCATCGCCCGAGACCTTGTCCGGCGGCAAGGCGCGGTCCTTCCAGCGCTGGATGATGCCGCTCAGCACGCGCGCCGGCCACTTCTTGTCGTCGATGCCCTCTGCCTGCAGGAGCTGCTTGATCAGCCGCGTCTGGTCGTCGGTGTCGAGGATGGTGAAATTGCTCTTCAGCCCTACCAGCTCTGCATGGCGGCGCAGCACGCGCACGCCGATGGCGTGGAAGGTGCCCAGCCACATCCCATCCGCCGCGCCGCCTATGAGGGCGGCGACACGGTCGAGCATCTCGCGCGCCGCCTTGTTGGTGAAGGTGACTGCAAGAATTTGTGATGTCCGGGCCCGCCCGGTGATCAAGAGGTGGGCGATGCGGGTGGTCAGGACGCGGGTCTTGCCGGTGCCGGCACCCGCCAGCACCAGGAGCGGCCCGCCTTCGTGCACGACGGCCTGTCGCTGCTCCTCGTTCAGCCCCTCGAGATGGGCGTTGGGCACGACGGCGCGACGGGCCGGCTGCGGATCGGCCGGCACGGGATCGTCGGTGATCTCGAACGGATCGGCGGGGGGCGCCATACAGCGTCATATAGCAATCGGAAGCCCAGACGCCTATCTTTGACGTCCAGGGGGAACATGCCGGCGCCGTGCGCGCCCGAGTGGAGGTTGCCGATGGCCCGAGGGTTGAACGGTTCGGCGAACGGATCGGGTGGTCATATCCCCACCGGCCGGGAAGCTGTCGAAGCGCGGCTGCCTGGAGTTTCCAACCTGCCCTCCGCGGTGGCGGAGGCTCTCCCGGCGGTGGTCGGCTTGCGCACCACCGTTCCCAAGGATCGCCGGTCGGCCCAGGGACTGGGGACCGAGCGCGAGGGCCACGGCGTCCTGGTCGGCGAGGACGGCCTGATCGTCACCATCGGCTATCTGATCATGGAAGCCGACACCGTCACCATCACCGACATCGACGGCAACGACTGGCCGGCCTACATCGTCGGCTACGACTACGAGAGCGGCTTCGGCCTGGTGCGCACCGAGCGGCCGATCGGCCTGAAGCCCCTGATGTTCGGCGATTCCGACATACTGGAGCTGCGCAGCGAGGCCTACGTTGCCGGCCTCGGCGGCGAGAAGGCGACGCTCAAGGTCAAGGTCGCCGGCCGCCGCGAGTTCGCGGGCTACTGGGAGTATCTTCTGGACAATGCGATCTTCACCGTGCCGGCCTATCCGCTCTGGGGCGGTTCGGCCCTGATCGGCCAGGACGGCTCGCTGCTCGGCATCGGCTCGCTGCTGGTGCAGGAGGCGCTCGGCCCCGGCGCGCCCGCCTTCCCCGGCAACATGTATGTGCCGATCAATCGGCTGAAGCCGATCTTCCTGGAGCTGGTGTCGAAGGGCCGGCTGGCGACGCCGCCGCGTCCCTGGCTCGGCCTCTACACGGTCGAGCACATGGGGCAGCTCGTCGTCGGCGGCATCTCCGACGGCGGCCCGGCCGATCGCGCCGGCCTGCAGCGCGGCGACATCCTGCATGCCCTGAACGGCGACGTGCTCGACGACATTGCCGACTTCTACCGCAAGCTTTGGGCGAGCGGTCCCGCCGGGACGGCGGTGACCTTGCGCATGGAGCGTGACAACGACGCTTTCGAGGTCACGGTGCGCACCGGCGACCGGGCGCATTATCACAAGTTCGGCCCGGACTGAGCTATACTCTCGTCCTGAGCGACTACTGTCGTCC
>JAEWIV010000434.1 GCA_023386865.1 Pseudomonadota bacterium | reverse complement strand
GCATAGGACAAGGTCTGGCGCATGTAGGTGAGCGCCTCGACGTGCATGTCCTCGTGGCGGATGGCGAGGTCGTAGAAGTAGCGCGTCCGATCGTCGACGCCGCCGGCCAGCGCGTCCTCCTGCCGGGCCAGCACGTCGGCCATGTAACGACAAGTCCCGGCACGATCCGGAAGGTCGAGATGCCAGCGCGTGGCATGCGCGACCGCGCTCGAATCCCACAGCCGGTCGCAACGTTCGATCAGCGGCATCCGGCCCGCCGCGTGGCGCAGCGTCCAATACTCGTGGAACCAGGCGACGTGCCCGATCTCCCACAGCACGGGATTGACGATGCCGACGTAGGGTCCCATCAATTCCCGAGATGACAGATCTTCCGTCAGGCGCTCGGTGCGATGACGGGCCTCGCGCAGTTGCGCCAGAAGTTCGCCGGCGGATGCTCCGCTGGTCGGGCGGCGGTCGTGTGCGGCCTGGTCCATGAAGATCGTCCTTATCACGCCCTCCGGCCCGACGACACGCACCGGCAACCGTGTCGCGGCCTCGCGTTGGGCGGCGATCCTGCGCCGGCTCGGCCACACGGTGCACGTCGACGCGGAATACGATGGCGGGGCCGCCGATCTCATGGTGGCGGTGCATGCCTGGCGCAGCGCCGGGGCCATTGCGGCCTTCAAGTCGCGCCATCCCGATCGGCCCGTCGTGCTCCAGCTCAGCGGCACCGACATCTACGACTATATCGCCTCCGACCCCGGACCGACCTTGCGCTCGATGGAGCTGGCGGACCGGCTGGTCGCCCTCAACGACCTGGCGTGGCGCGTCGTGCCGAAACGCATGCGTGGACGCCTGCGGATCATCCATCAGTCGGCGGAGCGGCCGGCCGAGCGCTGGAGCCCGAGCCCGCGCGGCGTGGTGATCAGCGTGATCGGTCATCTGCGCGACGTGAAGGACCCATTGCGGGCGGCCGAGGCGTCCCGCCTTCTGCCGGCCGCGAGCAGGATCCGAATCGAACAGGTCGGCCGCGCCTACACGGCGCAGTGGGCCGAGCGGGCGCGCGCCGAGATGGCGTCCAATCCCCGCTATCGCTGGCGTGGCGACGTTTCGCGCGCCGAGGTCCGGCGATTGCTGATGCGCAGCCACGCCATGGTGATCTCGTCGCGCAGCGAAGGAGGGGCGAACGTCATCTCGGAAGCGGCCGTCATCGGCGTGCCGATCCTGGCGTCGCGGATGGACGGCAATGTCGGGCTGCTGGGCAGCGCCTACCCGGGTTACTTCCCGGTCGGCGACACGCGGTCGCTCGCGACGTTCATGCAGCGGCTCGAATGCGACCGGCGCTTCGCTCGCGGTCTCGCCCAGGCCGTCCGTTCGCGGGCCCCCTTGTTCGCGCCGCGCCGGGAGATCGCCGCCTGGCGCAGACTGCTGAGGGAGCTGTGACGCTTTGGCCCAGCGCCTTGCGGCGGCCGCAGTTCGCGGCGACACTGCCGCGTGATGCGCTTGCGCCTCCTCGCCGGACTGCTCGGATGCCTCGCCGTTCTGGCGACGGGCTTTTCGGTCGCGGCGTTGGGCGCCCTGCCCAGTCGGGCGGTGGCTGCCGCGCCGTGCGACGAGCCTTGCACCGACTGCAAGGGCGCACCCTGTGCGCCGACGATGGCGACGTGCGGCGCGACCTGCATTGCCGCTCCACCCGCCTTGGTCGCCGGCATCGCGACCCTGCCTGCCGGCGAAGACGTCGGCTCGCGCGGGCAGCTCTTGTCGGCGGCGCTTCACGGCCTCACCAGGCCGCCCGACCCGTTCCCTCCACGCAGCTGACCTCCCGTCCGTCGGTCTGAGCCGGCGCGTCATCGCGCGCGGCATCGTGGAGGTTCGTCATGAAGTTCGTCGCCCCGTTGCGGGCCGGCATGGCCGGCGCCGTCATCCTTATCTTGCTCATCCTGGGCTCGTTCGCCGACGCGCAGGCCGCCGAGCCGCCGTGCAACGGCAAGGTTAAGTACTACCGAAATCCAATGGGCACGCCCGACACCTCGCCGGTGCCCAAGAAGGATTCCATGAACATGGACTACATCCCGGTCTGCGAGGGCGAGGCCGAGACGGCCGGCACGGTCCAGATCGGGATGGACAAGGTCCAGAAGCTCGGTGTGCGCACCGCCGAGGCGCAGGAGCGGGCGCTGTCGCGCACCGTCCGCGCCTTCGCCACCCTGCAGTTCGACGAGCGCCGTCAGTTCGTCGTGGCGCCCAAGTTCAGTGGCTGGATCGAAAAGCTCCTGATCAATGCCGTCGGCGATAGCGTGACGCGCGGCCAGATATTGTTCGAGGTCTACAGTCCCGAGCTCAATGTACTGCAGCAGGAGTGGGCCCTGGCCGGGCGCAACGCCTACGCCACCGACAAGCTGCGCTATCTCGACTATCCCGAGCCCGAGTTGGAGCGGCTGCGCCGTGGTGAGCGGCCCCGGACCATAAGCTTTCCATCGCCGTTCTCGGGCACGGTGATCGACAAGGCGGCGGTGGAGGGCGCGCGCTTCCGCGCCGGCGACCCGCTGTTTCGCATCGTCGATACCTCGACGATGTGGGTGTTGGCAGAGGTCTACGAACAGGACCTCGCCTTCGTGAAGGTGGGCGACAGCGCGCGCGTCACGGTCAACGCCTGGCCCGACAGGAGCTTTCCGGGAAAGGTCACCTTCATCTATCCCGCCATGGGCAAGGAAAGCCGCACGGCGCGATTGCGCATCGAGGTCGCCAATCCGGACGGGCGCCTGCGCGCCGACATGGCCGCGACGGTCGAGATCGCCTCGCCGCTCGATGGTCCTCGGTTGGCGGTGCCCGAATCGGCGGTGATCGACAGCGGCAAGCGGCAGGTCGTGCTGGTCGAGCGCGGTGAGGGGCGATACGAGCCGCGGCCGGTGGTCCTGGGACCGCGCGCCGACGGCTGGGTGCAGGTCAAGGAGGGGATTGCGGCCGGCGAGCGCATCGTGACCCGGGCTACCTTCCTCATCGACGCGGAGAGCAACATCCGGGCCGCGCTGTCGGCCTTCACCGCGGGAGACCACAAGTGATCGCGCGCGTCATCGGCTGGTCGGCGCGCAACATCCTGCTGGTGCTGATCGCCGCCGCCGCGCTGACCGGCGGCGGCCTGTTCGCCGTGGGGCGGTTGTCGCTCGACGCCATCCCTGACCTCTCCGACACGCAGGTGATCGTCTATACCGAGATGCCGGGCCAGGCGCCGCAGGTGGTCGAGGATCAGGTCACCTACCCGCTGACCACGGCGCTGCTTGCGGTGCCGCGCAGCCGGGCGGTACGCGGCTTCTCCTTTTTCGGTGTGTCGTTCGTCTACGTGGTATTCGAGGACGGAACCGACATCTACTGGGCTCGCAGCCGCGTCCTGGAGTACCTGAACTCCGGCGCGCAGAAGCTGCCGGCCAACGTCAAGCCGACCCTCGGGCCCGACGCCACCGGCGTCGGCTGGGTCTATCAATATGTCGTCGTCGGCGCCGACCGCAGCCTGGCCGAGCTGCGCTCTCTGCAGGACTGGTACGTCCGCTTCGGATTGGCGAAGGCGCCGGGCGTCGCCGAGGTGGCGAGCGTCGGCGGCTTCGTGCGGCAGTACAATGTCGTCGTCGATCCCGTGAAGCTGCGCAGTCTCGGCATTCCGTTGTCGCGCGTCGTCGAGGCGATCCGCGCCTCCAACCGCGAAAGCGGCGGGCGGGTCGTCGAACTGGCCGAGGCCGAGTTCGTGGTGCGTGGCCGCGGCTATCTCACCGGCACAGGCGACCTCGCACAGATCGCGCTCAAGGCCGACGGGCCCGCTCCCGTGCTGCTGGGCGATGTGGCGCGGATCGAGCTCGGTCCCGACGAGCGCCGCGGCGTCACCGAGCTCGACGGCCACGGCGAGGTGGTCGCGGGCATTGCCCTGCAGCGGTTCGGCCAGAACGCGCTCACCGTCATCGACGGCGTCAAGGCACGGCTCGGCGAGATCGCCGGCGGCCTGCCGGAGGGCGTGCGCATCGGCACGGTCTACGACCGCTCCGACCTGATCCATCGCGCCATCGCCACGCTGCGCACGACGCTGATCGAGGAGAGCCTGGTCGTGGCTGCGGTGTGCTTCATCTTCCTGCTGCACGCGCGCTCGGCGCTGGTCGCCATCGTCACGCTTCCGGTCGGCGTGCTGATGGCCTTCATCGCCATGCAGTGGCTGGGCATCGGCTCCAACATCATGAGTCTTGGCGGCATCGCCATCGCCATCGGCGCCATGGTCGACGCCGCCATCGTGATGATCGAGAACGCCCACAAGCACCTGGAACGGCTGGAACCGGGACGGCCGCGCGGCGAGGCGATCGTCGCTGCCGCCGTGGAGGTCGGTCCGGCGCTGTTCTTCAGCCTGCTGGTGGTCACGGTCTCGTTCCTGCCGATCTTCGCGCTCGAGGGCCAGGAAGGCCGGCTGTTCAAGCCGCTGGCGTGGACCAAGAGCCTCGCCATGGCGGCGGCGGCGCTGCTGTCGGTGACGCTCGTGCCGGCGCTGATGATGCTGTTCGTGCGCGGCCGCATCCTGCCGGAGCGTCGCAATCCGGTGAACCGCGCCCTGATCGCGGTCTACCGGCCCGTCATCGCCGTGGTGCTGCGCGCGCGCCTGGTCACGATCGGGCTGGCCATCGCGGCGCTGGCGGCAACCGCTTGGCCGGTCTCGCGCCTGGGCGCGGAGTTCATGCCGAGCCTCGACGAAGGCACGCTGTTCTTCATGCCGGTGACGCTGCCCGGCCTTTCGGTCACCAAGGCGGCTGAGCTGCTGCAGACCCAGGACAAGATCATCAAGTCGTTTCCCGAGGTCGCCTCGGTGTTCGGCAAAGCCGGTCGTGCCGCGACGGCGACCGATCCCGCGCCGCTGGAAATGTTCGAGACGGTGATCAACCTCAAGCCCAAAGCCGAATGGCGCCCGGGCATGACCGTGGACAAGCTGATCGCCGAGATGGACCAGGCGTTGCAGTTTCCGGGCGTCGCCAATGCGTGGACCATGCCGATCAAGGCGCGCATCGACATGCTCGCGACCGGCATCCGTACCCCGGTCGGCGTGAAGCTGCTCGGCCGCGACTACGGCGAGCTGGAGGCCGTGGCACGCAATGTCGAGGCGGCGATCCGCACGGTGCCGGGCACCACGTCGGCCTATGCCGAGCGGGTCACCGGCGGGTACTTCCTGGAGATCGTGCCCGACCGCGCGCGCCTCGCGCAGTACGGCGTCCTGATCGACGACGTGCAGCAGGCGGTGGCGAGTGCGCTGGGCGGCGAGGTGGTCACGACCACCGTCGAGGGCCGCGAGCGGTACTCGGTGAACGTGCGCTATCCTCGCGACCTGCGGTCCGATCCGCGCGCCATCGCCGCCGACGTGCTGGTATCGACGATGCGCGGCGGCATGCTGCCGCTCGGCCAGGTCGCCGAGGTGAAGCTCGGCCAAGGTCCGACGGCGATCCGAACCGAGAACGCGCTGCTCGCGGTCTATGTCTATGTCGACTTTCGCGACCGCGACCTCGCCGGCTTCGTCGCCGATGCCCGGCAGGCGGTCCGCGACAAGGTCGCCTTTCCCGCCGGCGCCTACGCCCTGTGGAGCGGCCAGTTCGAGTATCTCGAGCGGGCCGAAGCGCGGCTCCAGCTCGTCGTGCCGGCGACGCTGCTGCTGATCTTCGTGCTGCTCTATCTCAATTTCGGCCGGTTGGCGGAGACGGCGATCGTCATGTTGTCGTTGCCCTTCGCCCTGGTCGGCGGCTTCTGGCTCGTGTGGTTGATGGGGTTCAACATGAGCGTCGCGGTCGCCGTGGGATTCATCGCGCTCGCCGGCGTCGCGGCCGAGACCGGCGTGGTGATGCTGATCTATCTGGAGCACGCGCTCACCGATCGGCGGGACCGGTGCGAGGCGGAAGGGCGGCCCTTCTCGCGAGACGACCTCAGGGCCGCGATCATGGAAGGCGCGGTCGAGCGCGTGCGGCCAAAGATGATGACGGTGACGGCGATCACGGCCGGCCTCTTGCCGATCCTGTGGAACGACGGCGCCGGCTCGGAAGTCATGCAACGGATCGCCGTGCCGATGATCGGCGGCATGGCGAGCTCGACGCTGCTCACCCTCCTGGTGATCCCGGCGATCTACGGGCTGGTCAAGGGGTGGCGGCTGTCCGACGTCCCTTCCGGAAGCGATCGACGCAGCTGAGCGAGGTGCGGCGGCATCGACATCGTCGCGCCATCTGCGCCCTATGGCTTGGCCGGCTGGAAATCCTGATTGGCGAAGGGGGAGCTCTTGGGCGCCTGGATGACGATGAAGCCGACGTGGGCGCTTTGGTGACAGGCATTGCAGGCGCGCGTCAGCCGGCCGTAGGCTTCGTCGAACCGCGCCTTGTCCTTGGCCTTGACGGCCTCTTCGAGAGATTCCAACGGCTCCTTGGTCGACCCCTCGATCTGCCCGGCAATGTCGATGTCGCGCCATTTGGGCCACAGCTTCGCAACCCGCTCCAGCGCTTCCTCGAGCTCATGCACCTCGTAGGCGGCGTAGGTCCAGTTCCGCTGTTGGCCGGCGAGGCCAACCTTCAGATGTCGCGGCTGCACCGTCATGGTCATCAGATCGCCAAGCCCCGGGTGATAGGCGGCCGGGGGCGAGGGTGCTTGGCCGACGACCGCAAGCGGCGCGAGCACGGCGGCTACGAAACCGAGGGCGACGATGTGGCGGGGGCTTGGCATCGATACCTCCTTTCAACGGTCGAAAACTCGGCAGAAGGCCGCGGCGCCCAGCACGAAGTCGGTGGTACCGGCGCGCCGGAAGGAGCAGGCCGACCACGGCGGCATTGACGCTCGAAGCATGGGCGAGTGCCGCATATCGTGCAACGTCGAGGACTCCGGCAATCGGCCGCGGCATTTCATCGGAGATGAAGCCGACAGCGGGAAACCGTCCCACCCACCGGTCCAAGACTTCGGTCAAGGTGCTCGGCGGCCGAAGAGACGAGGACTTGTACGGGCCATTGAAGGCGTCCGGGTACAGCGGCGCAACCCCGCGTCGTTGACACGCGAGGCGGCGTTCTGCACCGTCGGCGCGGAGGTTCGCCGTGAAGTCATTGTTGGTCGTGGGGTTGCTTCTGCTCGCCGGTTGCGGCTCGGCCATTCCGATGGGTGGCGAGACTGTCGAAGGCGAACGGTTCGTCGGCTCGTTGACGAAACACGGGCGCGACTACGGCCCTCTGGACATGCGCAACGGCAGCGGCGTCGAATGCGACGGGATCTGGCAACTCGATTCCCAGAGCTCGGGTTCGCTGACCTTCACCTGCAGCGACGGCCGCAGCGGAACCGCTGAACTGTCGGCGGGCGATGCTTCGGGCATCATGAAGGGAATGCTGGGCGGCAAGCCGTTCGCCGGGACCTTCGAGCGGTCACCACTGTAAAGAGCGGTCAAATTGTCGCGAACGCGTCCAGCATGATAGTGTAACGTTGCTTCGACACGGCATGAACGGCGGCGTCCGCTCCAGCAAGGTTATGCGATTGAGTCTCGGGCGATTCCTGTGCGGCAAGGGCCTGGTGCAGTTCATTTGCGCCCTCGCCGTGGCCATGACGAGCTTCGTGCACGTTGAGGCGTGTTTTGCGTCGGTGGCGCCGGAGCGTGTCGCGTTCTCGGTGCCGGCGGACGACGACCAGGGCTCTGGCGACCAGCTCTTTTCCGAGTGCTGTCATTTCTGCTCCGGGGCGGCGATCGCGAATCCGATGGCTCCGGCACCTGACGAGGCGGGCTGCTCTGCAGTGCCGTCCAGTCCCGCTCGCAGCCTCATCGCCTTCGAGCTCCCCGCGACCGGGCCACCCCCCAAAGCCTGATCTGAGCCGCGTTTTCGTGCACCGCTTCGGCCACGAGGCCGATCGGCGCGTCTATGGCTGTAGATCAGGATCAGGTCATGAAAGTCCGCACCTTGGGTGCGCTCTGTGCCGCAATTGCATTGGCGCCGACAGGCCCGGCGCTGTCTCAGGGCCAGGCGAACGGCGTGCTGACGCTGCCCAAAGCCTTGCAGGCCGCCGTCAATGCCAATCCGCGCATCGCCGTCGCCGACCGCAACATCGGCATGGCCGACGGTCGTCGCCAGCAGGCCAATGTCCTGCCCAATCCGACCGTCGGCTTCGAAGTCGACAACTTCGCCCCGGGACCGACCAACAATATCGGCGGCGTCGAGACGACCTTGATGCTGAGCCAGCTCATCGAGCTGGGCGGCAAGCGCGATGCGCGAGTCTCGGCGGCGCTGGGCGACTATGACGCCGCACGTTGGGAGCGTGAGGCCGCCAAGCTCGAGCTCCTCTCGGAGACGACGATCGCTTTCATCGAGGCCGTTTCGGTGCAGCGCCGAATCGCCTTGCTGGACCGTCAGGCTGTCGCCCTGGAGAAGCTGCTGCCCTTGATGCAGCGCCGCGTCGATGCCGGCGCGTCATCGCCTTCCGAGGTATCCCGCACGCAGGCCGCCGTGGGGCTGGCGAAGCTCGAGCGCGAACGCGCGCGTCTCGCCCTCGCTGTCGCCCGCCGCGAGCTCACGGCCCTGATGGGCCGCGACGCGCCCGACTTCACCAGCGCGTCAGGCGACCTCGGACGGATCGTCCGTCCGGCGCCGCTCGAGAACCTGGTCAAGGCCATCGACGACAACCCGCAGCTCATGCGGTGGACGGCGGTTCGTGCCCAGCGCGACGGCGAGCTGCTGGTCGCGCGCCTCAAGCCCATCCCCGACGTCACTGCCTCGGTCGGTTGGCGCTACTATTCGGAGAACAGCGAAAACGCGATCCGGCTCGGCGTTTCCATGCCGATTCCCGTCCTGGACCGCAACCGCGGCGCCATCCGTGAGGCGCAGGAGAACTCGCAGAAAGTTCACGCCGAGCGCGCCGTCAATCGGCTCTCCCTCATCGCCGTCGTCGCCAAGGCCCACGACATGGCGGTGAGCCAGCTCCAGCAGCTCGACCTCCTGCGCAAGACGGTGCTGCCCGCCGCCCGCCAGGCGCTCTCGACCATCGAGGCGGGCTACGGCCAGGGCCGCTTCACCGTGCTCGAGATTCTCGACGCCTACCGCACGGTGGCCGATGCCGAGCTGATGGAGCAGGGGGCGCTGGCCAGCTTCCATACCGCGGTGGCCACCATCGAAGGGCTGACTGCAAGCCCGATCAACCTCACGAGGACGCGATGATGAACACCTTCGTCAGGATGTTCGGCTACGTGGTCGTCGCGCTGTTCTGCACCGCAGCCGTCGTCGCCTCCGCCTACTACGTATTCGACCCGTCATTCGCGAACAGCGCCAAGTCCGCGGCGCCCAAGGATCAGGGCCACGGCGCAAAGGCGGGCGGCGACCACCACGAGGAGGGCGTCAAGCTCACCGACGCCCAGGTGGCGGCAGCCGGCATCGAGTTGCTGACCGCGGGCCCGCACGAGCTGCGCGACATCCTGCGCCTCAACGGCATGATCCAGCCCAACCAGGAGGCGCTGGTCAAGGTGACGCCGCGCTTCCCCGGCGTCATCCGCAGCATGCGCAAACGGCTGGGCGACAAGGTCAGGAAGGACGAGGTGCTGGCGACGGTCGACAGCAACCAGAGCCTGACCACCTACGAGCTGAAGGCCCCGATCGACGGCACGGTGATCGACCGAGACGGCACCTTGGGGGAGTTCGCCTCCGAGGCCAGGCCCATCTTCACCATCGCCGATCTCTCGACCATGTGGGTCGACTTCGCCGTCTTCCGCCGCGATTTCGCGCGCGTTCGGCTCGGCGATCATGTCTCGATCGACGTCGACGACGGCGGACCGCCGATCGAGGCGCGCATCGACTACGTCTCGCCGATCGGTGCCAGCGACACCCAGACCGCCATCGCCCGCGCCGTGGTGGCCAACGACGGCCGCTTGCGGCCCGGGCTGTTCGTGGTCGGCCGCGTCGTGCTGTCGGCCCGGCCGGTCGAGGTCGCCGTCAAGACCAGCGCCCTGCAGACGGTGGAGGGCAAGACCGTGGTGTTCGTGCGCGACGGCGACACGTTCACGCCACGCGACGTCGAGCTCGGCGGGCGCGACGCCGATTGGGTCGAGGTGACGTTCGGCGTCCTGGCGGGTGACGTCTACGCCGCGAGGAACAGCTTCGTCATCAAGGCCGAGATCGGCAAGGCCGGAGCGGCCCATGAGCATTGAGTCGAGCCGTCATCCCGACCGGTGCCGAGCGCAGCGAGGCGTAGCGGAGGGACCTGTTCTTTTGCTGCATCGTCAAGACGAGGTCGCTCGACTGCGCCGCCCTTTGAGCGGCTCCGTTCGGGATGACGGACAATGATCAACCGCATCCTCGACTTCTCCATCCACAACCGCTGGCTCGTCATCCTGCTGGCGCTCGGCGTCGCCGCCCTGGGCGCCTGGAACTTCACGCGCCTGCCGATCGATGCCGTCCCGGACATCACCAACGTCCAGGTGCAGGTGAACACCGTCGCGCCGGGCTACTCGCCGCTCGAGGTCGAGCAGCGCATTACCTTTCCGCTCGAGACGGCGATGGGCGGCCTGCCGAAGCTCGAATACACGCGCTCGCTGTCGCGCTACGGCCTCAGCCAGGTGACGGTCGTGTTCAGGGACGGCACCGACATCTACTTCGCCCGCCAGCTCGTCAACGAACGCATCCAGCAGGCCAAGGAAAAGCTGCCGCCCGGCATCGAGACGTCGATGGGCCCCGTCTCGACCGGCCTGGGCGAGATCTACATGTATGCCGTCGAGGCCAAGCCCGATGCCAGGAAGCCGGACGGCCAGCCCTACTCGGCGACCGACCTCAGGACCATCCAGGACTGGATCATCAAGCCGCAATTGCGCACGGTGCCAGGAATCGTCGAGGTCAACACCATCGGCGGCTACGAGAAGCAGTTCCATGTGCTGCCCGAGCCCGCGAAGTTGATGGCCTACAAGCTGACGTTTCGCGACGTCATGACGGCCCTGATGTCCCACAACGCCAACGTCGGCGCGGGCTACATCGAGCGCAACGGCGAGCAGTACCTGGTGCGCACGCCCGGCCAAGTGAACACGGTGGACGAGATCCGCGACATCGTCGTCGGCTCGCGCGGCGGCGTGCCCATACGGATCGGCGACGTCGCCGAGGTCAAGCAGGGCACCGACCTGCGCACGGGCGCGGCCACGCTCGACGGCAAGGAGACGGTGATCGGCACCACGATGCTACTGATCGGCGAGAACAGTCGCACGGCGGCGCAGCGCGTCGCGCGCAAGCTCGACGAGATCGCGGCCTCCCTGCCGGACGGCGTCGTTGCTCGCGCGATCTACGACCGCACGCGGCTGGTCGAGGCCACCATCTGGACGGTCGAGAAGAACCTTCTCGAAGGCGCGCTGCTGGTCATCGTCGTGCTGTTCCTGATCCTGGGCAATTTCCGCGCCGCGTTCGTGACCGCCTGCGTCATCCCGTTGTCGATGCTCTTCACCATCACCGGCATGGTCGAGAACCGCATCAGCGCCAACCTGATGAGCCTCGGCGCCATCGACTTCGGCATCATCATCGACGGTGCCGTGATCGTGGTCGAGAACTGCCTGCGATTGCTGGCCGACGAACAGCACCGGCGAGGCCGGCTGCTGACTCGAACGGAGCGCTTCGGCACGATCCTCGGCGCCGCCCAGGAGGTGATCAAGCCCAGCCTGTTCGGCACCTTGATCATCGGCGTCGTGTACCTGCCGATCCTCACCCTGACCGGTGTCGAAGGAAAAATGTTCACGCCGATGGCGATCACGGTCCTTATGGCCCTGACCGCGGCGGCGATCCTGTCGATGACGGCGGTGCCGGCGGCGGTGGCGCTGTTCGTCACCGGGCGGGTGTCGGAAAAGGAAAACCTGTTCATGCGCGGCGCGCAGCGCCTGTACGCACCGACCCTGGAGCACGCGATCCGCCTGCGTTTCGTGATCGTCGGGCTGGCCGTCCTGCTCGTGGCGGTAAGCGGCGTCGCGGCCTCGCGCATGGGCGGAGAGTTCATTCCGTCGCTCGACGAGGGCGACATCGCCATGCATGCGATGCGCATCCCCGGCACCAGCCTGACCCAGTCGGCGCAGATGCAGGAGGCCCTGGAGAAGGCCATCAAGGAGTTTCCCGAGGTCAAGGAGGTCGCGGCAAAGGTCGGCACCGCCGAGGTCGCGACCGATCCCATGCCGCCCAACGTCGCCGACAATTTCATCATGCTGAAGCCGCGCAGCGAATGGCCCGATCCGAAGCGGCCGAAAGCCGATCTGGTGGCCGCCATCGAGAAGCGCGTGGGCGAGATTCCCGGCAACAACTACGAATTCACCCAACCCATCCAGATGCGATTCAACGAGCTGATCTCGGGCGTGCGCAGCGACCTCGGCGTGAAGATCTTCGGCGACGACCTCGACACCCTGCTGTCGATCGCGAACAAGGTGCAGGCCATCGTCCAAGGCGTGCCGGGCGCGGCCGACGCGCGCACCGAACAGGTCACGGGCCTTCCCATGCTGACGGTCAAGCCGAACCGCGCCGCGCTGGCGCGCTACGGCATCAGTCTCGCCGAATTGCAGGAAGTGATCGAGATCGCGGTGGGAGGCAAGGAGGCGGGCCTGGTGTTCGAAGGCGATCGGCGCTTCGACATCGTCATGCGCCTGCCCGAGCATCTCAGGGTGGACCTCGATGCGCTGTCGTCGCTGCCCATACCCGTGCCTGTCCAGCCGGCCGCGACGGGCGAGGGTGGCCGCAAGGCGATCGTGCAGACCGGCATCGGCACGGCCGCGCCCTACGTGCCGTTGTCGGCGGTGGCCGAGATCGAGGTCGCGCCCGGCCCCAACCAGATCACGCGCGAGAACGGCAAGCGCCGGGTCGTCGTCACCGCCAACGTGCGAAACCGCGACCTCGGCTCGTTCGTCGCCGACGTGCAGCGCGAAGTGGCGGCCAAGGTCAAGCTGCCGGCAGGCTACTGGATCGGTTGGGGCGGCCAGTTCGAGCAGCTGGTCGCGGCGTCGGAGCGGCTGGCGATCGTCGTGCCGGTCGCGCTGCTGCTGATCTTCGTGCTGCTGTGCATGAGCCTCGGTTCGGTCGGTGACGCGCTGCTGGTGTTCAGCGGCGTGCCGCTCGCACTCACCGGCGGCGTGGCGGCGCTGGTGTTGCGCGATATTCCGCTGTCGATCAGTGCCGGCGTCGGCTTCATCGCCCTGTCCGGCGTGGCGGTCCTCAACGGCCTGGTGATCATCTCGTTCATCCAGCGCTTGCGCAGCGACGGCATGCCGGTCGGCCAGGCGGTGCGCGAGGGCGCCATGAAGCGGCTGAGGCCCGTGCTGATGACGGCGCTGGTCGCCTCGCTCGGCTTCGTGCCGATGGCGATCGCGATCGGACCGGGCGCCGAGGTGCAGCGTCCGCTCGCCACCGTGGTCATCGGCGGCATCATCTCGTCAACGATCCTCACCCTCGTGGTGCTGCCCGCGCTCTATGCGCTGTTCAACCGCGACAAGCCCGTTCAACAAGGAGAGAACCGATGAAGACGCTTCTGACGGCCATTGCGCTGATCCTGTGGACCGGCATCGCCGCCGCCCAGCACAGCCACGGCGCCATGAAGGGACCCAACGGCGGTCCCATGCACGACGTGGCCGGCGTTCACGCCGAGCTGGTGGTCGCCGGCAATGTCGTGACGGTCAATCTGCTGGACGAAGGCAACAAGCCCGTTTCGGCGAAAGGCTTCACCGGCACGGTGCTGCTGGTATCGGGCAGCAACCGCGAAACGGTCCAGCTTGCGGTGTCGGGCGACAGCGCCCTGAAGGGCGAAGCCAAGAACCCGGTGGCGGCGGGAACCCAGGTGACGCTTGTCCTGAAGAACGCGGCCGGGAAGTCGGGCCAGGCCAAGTTCTGACCGGCCGCCTGCTTCGGACCATATCCACCAATAGTCGCACATGCTCGGTTTGGCTGCGTACAAGGCGTCACTGACGGACGAGCAGCGGCGATGGCGTGTCGAGACGCGGTCGGCCTGGCTGCGGCTGATCGTCCTGGCCATCCTCGCCGTCAACCTCGCCTTGGCGCCGGGCGACCGCAGCTTGCTGGTGCATGCCAACGTCGTCGTGGGCTACGGCATGGCGACCGCGCTGGCTCTTGCCCTGGCCGGCCTGAAACGCGGGCCTTCCTGGCTGGCCGCGAGCTTCGTGGTCGTCGATGCCATGCTCGTCGTCGCCCTGTTCCACGAGCACCTGTTCACGACCACCAGCCTGGATCACAGCCTGACGGCGCCGTCGCTGGCGATCGGCTTCCTGCTGCTGACCCACGTCGCTCTCAGGCTCGATCCGCGCTTGATCTTCCTTTTCTCGGTCCTGGTGGTCGGCGGCTGGCTGTCGTTGCTGGCGGTCGCGGTCGACGCCCATCTGGCCGATGGCTCGTCGCGGGAAATGCACTGGCGGTTGTTCTGGGTGGAGGGCGCCTTGGCCATGGCCTTCGGCTTCGCCGCATTCGTCTGCGGCCTGCTGACCAACGATCACAACGTGTTGCTGCGCAACGCCGTCGCCAGCGAGAGAAGCCGTGCCAACCTCAGTCGCTTCTTTCCGCCGAAAGTGCTGTCGCAGCTCGAGAAGACCGGCGATTCGCTCGGGCTGGCGCGCCGGCAGGTCGCGGTCATGTTCGTCGATTTGCGCTCGTTCACCGGTTTCAGCGAGGCCGTTCCGCCCGAGGAGGTCGCCGGGCTCCTGGCGGAGTATCGCGAGCTCGTGACCTCGGCGGTGTTCGCCCAGGGTGGATCGGTCGACAAGTTCATCGGCGATGGCGTCATGGCCGTGTTCGGCCAGCCCTGGAGCGGCTCGGACGACGTGGCGCGGGCACTGGAATGCGCGGTGTCGCTGGCCGGATCGCTCGATCGGTGGGCGAGGGCGAGAGAACAGCGCGGCAAGAAGGCGCTTGCGGCAGGCATCGGCCTCCATGCGGGGACGGCGATCGGCGGCATCCTGCGCAGCGGTTCGCACGCTGAATTCACCTTGTTCGGCGACGTGGTCAACGTCTCCGAACGCCTCGAGCGCCTGTGCAAGACGCTCGACGCATCCCTGGTCGCTTCCGACGCCGTGATGGCCCTGGCGCCGGCCTCCGCCATTGATCTCGGATGGCAATGGAAGGACGACGTCGCGCTGGACGGCCGTTCCGGGCGCCTGCGCGTCGCCTATCGCCCGCTCAGCAGCGGCAACGAAGCGAGGTTGATGTCGAAAGGCACCTGACAATGCGGCCGCCACTTGTCGGCCGCGGGGCTCTTCCGAGGGACGGACACATCACAAAGAGCCACGATCACCTGCACGAAGCCGACCGCAACAACTGATACCAAGGTTCACGCTGCTGGAAATGCACGATACGTGAGGCGTGGATATAAAGGCGCCGCGGCGCACGGGAGGGGTCCCGGGCGTCTCTGGGAAGGGGGCTGTTCGGCGGGGCGAAGGGGTTCGCCCGGCCGGCACCATCGGGAAGGAATTGGGGACTTACATGCAAACCATCGTTTCGCTGCTCAAGGATAAAGCCGGCCTGTCGTCGACCAAGGTGGCGCTGATGATCGGGCTTTCGTCATCGGCCGTTCTGGTCCTGGTACGCATAGGCGTTGCCGTCGCCGGCCAATAAGTCCAATCTCGGCACTGCCGGGCGGACGGCCCGGCAGAGACGTCTTGGGGAAACGACCCGTGTCGCGTGCCGACCCTGCCGAAACGAGCCCATCGCGGCGTCCACCATCCATCGACCGTATGGCCAACTGGCCGGCCCTCGCGCCACTGGTCGCGCGCGCCGGCCGGCCGCTGGTGATCGAGGCCCTGCGCGCCTGGGCCGACGCCAAGCGCGGCAGCGACCAGGCAGCCGACGAGGCTGCCTGCGCGCGCTGGTGCGAGGCACGGCTGGCGGCCCTGGTGCGGCCCTCGCAGCGGCGCGTCTTCAATCTCACCGGCACGGTGCTGCATACCAATCTCGGGCGGGCGCTTCTCGCCGAGGAGGCGATCGAAGCGGCTGTCGCGGCCATGCGCTCGCCGACCACGCTCGAGTACGACCTTTCGGGCGGCGGCCGCGGCGAGCGCGACGATCACGTCGCGCCCTGGCTGCATCGGCTGACCGGTGCGGAGGCGGCGACCGCCGTCAACAACAACGCCGCGGCCGTGCTGCTGGTGCTGGCCACGCTCGCCGCCGGGCGCGAGGTCATCGTCTCGCGCGGCGAGCTGATCGAGATCGGCGGCGCCTTCCGGATCCCGGACATCATGGCGCGTGCCGGCTGCCGGCTGGTCGAGGTCGGGACAACCAACCGCACTCACCTCAAGGACTACGCCGCCGCAATCGGCCCCGACACGGCGGCGATCATGAAGGTCCATCCCTCCAACTATGCCGTCACCGGCTTCACCAAGACGGTGTCGGCCGCGGAACTCGTGCCGCTTGCCCGAGAAAAGGGCGTGCCGGTGATCGAGGATCTCGGCAGCGGCACGCTGGTCGACCTGGAGACCTGGGGCCTGCCGCACGAGCCCACGGCGCGCGAGGCGATCGAAGCCGGCATCGACGTCGTGACCTTCTCCGGCGACAAGCTGCTGGGCGGCCCGCAGGCCGGCCTCATCGTCGGCCGCAAGCAGCTCATCGAGCGCATCGCGCGCAATCCAATGAAGCGGGCGCTGCGCCTCGACAAGGTGCGGCTGGCCGCCCTGGAGGCGACGTTGCGGCTTTACGCCGATCCGTCGCGGCTCGCCGAACGTCTGCCGACGGTGCGTGCGCTCGCCCGCCCCGCCGGCGAGATCAAGGCGCTCGCCGAGCGCCTGCTGCCCGTCGTCGCCAGGGCGATCGGCGGCGATGCCGCGGTCGGCATCGAGCCGGTGCGCGGCCAGATCGGCTCCGGCGCCTTGCCGGTCGATCTGCTGCCGTCCTTCGCGATTGCCGTGCGCGGCAAGGGGCTCGATCGCCTGGCGGCTGCGTTCCGCGGCCTGCCCATCCCGGTGATCGGCCGCATCAGCGATGGCATGCTGTGCTTCGACTTGCGCACGCTGGACGATGAAGCGGCGTTCGCCGCGCAATTGGACAAGCTCCGTGTCGTGGCTGGCTAGGATGTTCGGCGCCGAGCGACGCCTGGGCCGGGCCCTGGCTGCCTGGAATGCCGGCGAGCTTGCCGCCGGCTTGCCGAAGCTGGCGAGGGCCTGGTCATGATCGTCGGCACCGCGGGCCACATCGACCATGGCAAGACCGCGCTGGTGAAGGCGCTGACCGGCGTGGACGCCGATCGTCTGAAGGAGGAGAAGGCGCGCGGCATCACCATCGATCTGGGCTACGCCTACTCGGACCTGGGCGATGGCCGCCAGCTCGGTTTCGTCGACGTGCCGGGCCACGAGCGCTTCGTGCACAACATGCTGGCCGGCGCCACCGGCATCGACGCCGCGCTGCTGATCGTTTCGGCGGTCGAGGGCATCAAGCCGCAGACCGTCGAGCATCTGCAGATCATCGACCTGCTCGGCCTCGACCGCGGCATCGTGGCGCTGACCAAGGCCGACCTTGCCGACGACGATCAGCTCCTGGAGCGCATGGCCGAGATCGAGACGCTGCTCGCCTCGACCTCGCTCCAGGGTTCGGAGATCGTGCCGGTGTCGGCCCTGACCGGACGCGGCGTCGACGAGCTGAAGGCGAGACTCCTGGCGCTGGGAGAAAGCGGCAAGGGCGTCACGGGTTTCGCCAGGCTCGCGGTCGACCGCAGCTTCGTGTTGTCGGGCGCGGGCGTGGTGGTGACGGGCACCATCCATGCCGGCGAGATCAAGGTCGACGACCGCCTGCTGCTGACGCCGTCGGGCCTCGAAGCGCGGGTACGCTCGCTGCACGCGCAGAACCGGCCGGCCGAGATCGGCCGCGCGGGCGAGCGCTGCGCCCTCAATCTCGCCGGTCCTCGCCTGTCGAAGGACGCCATCGGCCGCGGCGACTGGGTGGTCAGTCCCGAGCTGCACGCGCCGACCGACCGACTCGACGTGCGCTTGAGCCTTCTTGCGTCGGAAAGCCAGCCGATGAAGCACTGGTCGCCGGTGCACGTCCATCTCGGCGCCGCCCACGTCATGGGGCGCGTCGCCCTGCTGGAGGGCGACAAGCTCGCGCCCGGCGGTTCTGCCTTGGCGCAGCTCGTGCTCGACGAGAAGGTCGGCGTGCTCGCGGGCGATCGCGTCGTGCTGCGCGATCCGTCGGCCATACGCACGATCGCCGGCGGCATCGTCATCGATCCCTTCGGGCCGCCGCGCAATCGCCGAACCGAGCGCCGCCTGGCCGAGCTCACGGCGCTGGGCGAGCCCGATCCTCAGGTGCTGCCCAAGCTCTTGCGCCTCGAGACCGGCTTCATCGAGAGCAACCGCTTCGGATTGGCGCGCAACCTGCGCCCGGTCGATGTCGAGAGGCTGCTGCAAGCGGCGGGCGGCGCCAAGCTCGATGGCTTCGGTTTCCTCGCCGAGACCCTGGCGGCGGCGCGCAAGGACATCGTCGACACGCTCAAGGCCCATCACGAGGCCAGGCCCGACGCGCCCGGCCTGCAACCGGAGCGCCTGCGCCTGACCATGAAGAAGCGCTGGCCGCCGGCCGTGTTCAAGGCGCTGCTCGACCAGGAGATCAAGGCCCGGACGGTGATGGTCGACGGCGCGTTCCTGCGCCTGCCCGGCCATTCGCTGACGCTCGGCGCGCGCGACGAGGCGCTATGGCGGAAGATTTCGGCGGAGCTCGTCCGCGAACGCTACAAGCCGCCGCGAGTCCGCGATTTCGCCAATGCCCACTCGGTGCCCGAGGCGGAAATGCGCAAGCTCCTGCAGCGGCTGGCCAAGCTCGGACGGGTCGTCGAGGTCGCGCCCGACCAGTTCTTCCTGCGTCCCGTCGTCGCCGAGATGATCGCCATCGCCCACGGCTTCGGCCGGGACTTCACCGCCGCCGAGTTCCGCGACAAGCTCGACAACGGCCGCAAGGTGGCGATCCTGATCCTCGAATTCTTCGACCGCCATGGCGTCACCGTCCGCCGCGGCGACCTGCGCCGCACGGTGCCGCAGAAGCTCGAACAGTTCGGACCGGCCGGTGCGGCATCGACGGCCGCTGCCGGCAGATGACACCATCCGCTTTCTGGGGAATTATCGATCTTGGAGGAGAAGCGCTCCCGGTGGGGCGGCTGGCCTTCAAAGCCAGAGAGGGCCGTTAGCCGGTTCTTAGTGGGTTCGACTCCCACTCTCTTCCGCCACCCCTAGAAAAGCGCCTGATTGCGCGCCTGCATGACGTACTTCATCGCCCTGAACTCGCTGTCCTGGCGGATCGAGGCGGCGACCTTTGTGTCGCCGCTGAGGTCCGAGGCCGAGATCAGCTTGTCGGTTTCGGCGCTGCAGGCCAGCGCCACGGCATGAGCGAGGGTGGCCGGATCGGTCGCGCCGGTGCCGTCGGCCGCCGCGTTCCTGGCCAGGCAGGCATCGCGGGCCTCGTAGCTCCGGTCGATATTCACCTTGCGTCCCAGGTCGCCCGGCCGCACAAAGCTTCCCTCGCACGCCGCGAGCAACAAAACGCCAAGAATTGGAAAGTAGCGCATCCCGCCATCCCTGCTGACCCCGGTGCTAATTCCAATACAGGCGCTCCGGCGTCAAGATAACAGTACGTCACGGGCTGACGGACGGATGCCGGCATTGTATCAATGGCTCGTCCGGCCCCTGCCGGCGTGAAATCGAGGCCGTGCTTGATGCGAATTGCTCCCGTTCTGGTCGTGCTGCTGCTCGGTGGCTGTGCCGGCGCCTATCACACTTCCAGCGACGGCAGACTGCAGACGCGGATCAACGATTCGTACAAGGCGCGCGACGCCTGCCTGGCCAAGAACGCCAATGCCGACGGCACGATGAGCCTCGACGCGGCCTCGGTCGCGCAAGCCGCCGCGCTGGCCTGCACCCCCGAAACCGACAGGCTGATCGAGGTCACCAATCGCGACGGCGATCCGGCGGTCGCCAACCGCATCCGCCGCGATTCGGAGTTCCGCGCCATGGGCTACGTGCTGAAGGCCCGTAGCCAGTCATCCGACTAGACCCGACGGTCTTCCCGCAAAAGCAAACGGCGCGGGACGAGAATCCCGCGCCGTCCACGACCGCCACAGGTTGCTTCAGGGAGGAGGGCGGTCGAACCGGGTGAAGAGGGTTGCCCGGTCCATTTGCAAGTGTCCCTCCGTCGGCTTACGGGCACCTTACCGGCGGCTGCAAATTAACCCACAGGCCTCGCTGCCGGGGTCAGATTGCAGCCTTGTTCTTTCGCTAGCGTTGTCCCGTCGTGCTCGCATCGACCGAGCCTCAGCCACAAACAGGAGAGTTTCCCATGCTGCGATCGATATTGACGGCGGCAGGCGCGGCGTCGCTGCTGGTTGCCGTCGCGGGCCACGCCCAGACCCCCGCGACACCCGGCACGCCGCAGGCCGCCGGCCGGACGGGTGCCAATGTCGGCTCGTTGACGTGCAATGTCGCCGGCGGCGTCGGCTTCGTGTTCGGCTCGTCCAAGGAAATGACGTGCCTGTTCACCCGCACCGACGGCATCGCCGAGCGCTATACCGGGGCCATCAAGAAATACGGCGTCGATCTCGGCTTCACCAAGGAAGCGCAGATGGTCTGGCTGGTCTTCGCACCGGGCAACATCGGCCCCGGCGCGCTTGCCGGCAACTATGTCGGTGCCACCGCATCGGCCACCGTCGGCGTCGGCGCCGGTGCCAACGTCCTGGTGGGCGGCGGCAGCGGCCAGGTGAGCCTGCAGCCGGTGAGCGTCGAGGGCAGCGTCGGCCTGAACATCGCTGCCGGTGTCGGCGAGGTCGAGCTCAGGAAGGCGAAGTAGCGGCTATCCGGGACGCTTGCGGGGCATCGCGGGCCGGTTCACCTTGGGCGGCAAATGCCGTCCGCCTCCGACACCGTGATCGCCCGCCTGCAGGCCGGCGTGAGCGGGCCGTTCACGCCCTTTGTCGTCCTGTTGCGCATTGCCGGCGCCGTGGAAGTGCCGCGATTGTTTGGCCGCCAAGCGCGGCATCCGCGCATCGACGAGGTGGCGCGATGACCGATGGCTCGGTTCATCGCGTGGCGCGGCGTCTGACGGTCGCCGGCGACGAGCCATTGGACGAGATCGTCGCCGAGGAGGTCGCCGTGGCCCTCGTCTACAACGGCGTCAGCCATGCCGTCATGATGGCCACGCCCTGCGATCTCGAGGATTTCGCCCGCGGCTTCTCGCTCACCGAGCGTATCGTCGAGAAGCCGTCGGAGATCTACGACATCGAGGTCGAACCGGTCGGGCGCGGTATCGAGGTGCGCCTCGACATCGCCACGCATCGCATGCTGCGCCTGCAGGAGCGGCGGCGCAGCCTGGCCGGCCGCACCGGTTGCGGGCTGTGCGGTGTCGAGAGCATCGACGCGGCGATGCGGCCCGCCAATCTCGTGGGCCCGGCGCCGCCGGTGTCGCGCGAAGCCATAGAGCGGGCGATGGCGGCACTGCCGGCCGAGCAGCGCATCAATCAGGTGAACGGCGCCACCCACGCCGCCGGCTGGGCGCGGCCGGACGGATCGCTGGTCGCCGTTCGCGAGGATGTCGGGCGGCACAACGCGCTCGACAAGCTCGGCGGCGCATTGGCGAAGGCGGGTGCACCGCAGGCCGGCGGCTTCGTCGTCGTCACCAGCCGCTGTTCCTACGAGATGGTGCACAAGGCGGCGGCGCTGGGTGCGACCGTGATCGCCGCGGTCTCGGCGCCGACGTCGCTTGCCATCGAGACCGCCGAGCAGGCGGGTATCGGTCTGGCGGCTTTCGTGCGCGACGGTCGACTGACCGTCTACGCCAATGCCGAGCGGATCGCGCCATGAAGAAACAACGCGTCTTCGGCATCACCGGTTGGAAGAATGCCGGCAAGACGACCCTGGTCGAGCGGTTGGTCGCCGAGTTCGTGCGCCGCGGGCTCACCGTCAACACGGTCAAGCACGGCCACCACGATCTCGACATCGATCATCCGGGGCGCGATTCGTATCGCCATCGTGCGGCGGGAGCGACCGAAGTGGCGGTCGTCGGTGGGCACCGCTACGCCATCATGCGCGAGCAGGAGGAGCCGACCTTGGCGGAAGTGCTGGCCCGCCTGGCGCCGGCCGATCTTATCCTGATCGAAGGCTACAAGCGCGAATCCCACCTCAAGATCGAGGTTCGCGCCGGCGGCGAGCCGATGGCGCCCCGGGATCCCAGCATCGTCGCTGTCGCGTCCGACGAACCGCCGGACGCCGGGGTGCCGTGGTTTCGGCGGGACGATGCTGCAGGCATCGCCGACTTCATCGCCGGCGTGCTGTTCCGCCCTTAGCCTATTGCTTCTTTCCTATGAACACGCCGTTGGCACTGTAGTTGCCGCTGTTTGTGCTGGTGATGCCAAAGTAGCCGGCCTGATAGTCGGGCTGGCTGCCCGGCCCGAAGAAGGCGCCGTTCACCTGCAGTATGCGGGGCTGGTTGTTCGCCTGGATTGGCGAGGGGGTCGCGAACGTCCCCCCGTGGCCGCCGGCTATGGCCCCCTGGAAGTTCGCCCCCTGGAAGGTGGCGCTGAAGGTTCCAGCCCTTTGGCCGAAATTCCAGCTGCTCTGATAGCTTCCCGAAGAGATCGTATGGCCGTTCACAAGCCCGACCATCGTACCGGCATATGTCGCGCTTCCCGTCGGCGGCAGGTTGATGACTGGCGGCGGGGGCGTGGGTGGTTGGTCAGTGCTGCCGCCTCCGGGGAACGACGTCGGGATTGATGTCGGCGGTGGCGGCAGAGGCGGCATGGGCGCCGCCACCTGCTGCGGTTGTTGTTGTTGCTGCTGCTGAGACGCGGTCTGGCTCTGCACGCTCTGGTTGGCATTGGACAGTGCCGTCAGGATCGTGTCGTTGGGATTGCGGTTTCCCGGACCGGATCCGAAATTGTCCGGCCCGACGATGCGTACCGACTGGCCGGAGTTGACGGCCGAGAGCCCCGATCTCTCCGCGGCCTGGTCGGCATTGCGTCCGCTGCCGCCGCCACTGCCCTGCGGCGTGCGCCGGCCTTCGAGAGCGCCGAGCTGCGCATTCAGGGCGCCCTGGGCAAGCAGCGTCGGCATGCCCGGCGGGCTGCCGAAGTTGGTGACGATCATGGAGCCCGGCCGCGTCGCCGTCTGGGTATGGCCGGCGCCGCGCACGGTCATGTCCTTTCCGAACACGAACGTCGAATCGGTCTGGCGCGCCTTCACGTCGAGGATGGTGATGCCGCCGCGGATGCCGATGGTGCTCGATGGCGTCGTGATGGTGATCGGTTGGCTCTTGCTGATCTTGCCGCCGACCAGGCGCAGCACGCCCTTGCTGGCATTGATCGCGAGCTCGCCGGTCTTGGTGGCCGGGTCGAAGACGAACTTGTCGATGGTGAGCTGGGCGTTGGGTCCGACCGTCAGCGACGAACCGTCGAGGAAGACGAGATGGGCTCGATCGGTGGCGCTGGTGGTGACGACTTCATTGGCCTGCACGTCGATCCCGATGCGCAGGACACGCTCGGCCTCCTGCGGCGGCTTGCCGAGCGGATCGCCGTCCGTCGCCGAGGTGACGCCGACCTTGGCGAAGGCATTGCCGACAGTGAAGGGAGCACTCAGGAACGAGAGAGCGCTCGCGGCGAGCAGCACCGTACGCACGAGCGAAACCCGTACAAGCATAGCTTTTGCCATGGATCCTTCTCCGTGGCCGTCATAGCGGCCAACACCCCGGACGCCAGCTCACACCCCAGTACCAAAACGCAACTGCTCACGAACACGTTGGGTAAGACCCCACCCCCCAACATTATGATCGTACCCTGCTTTGAAAGGGCAACCAATGATGGGTCGCGAAAAGTGTCGTTTTGCCGGCAAGCAGCGCCGGTGGCGGCTGTCGGCACCAACAGTTGCAATTATGCCACTGCACTCCGTCTGAAGGGGTGCCGACCCGCCGGCCGGCCCGGGTTGCCCGGATCGACGGTCAGCGCGTGCCGACGAATGCGCCGAATGCGTTGTAGTTGTTGGGGCCGGTGGCACTGAAGACCCCGACCTGCTGCTTGGCCGGGGTGGTCGGGGTCGACACGAAAATGCCGTCCAGATAGGTCAGGGAGCGCCCCGGGGGACCGCTGGTCGACGGAATCGGCCCATTGGACGAGAAGAACGGGCCGTTGCCCTGGAGGGAGACGTTGGGCACCGATCCGCCGCCATAGGTCGAGTTGCCGAAGCTGACAGTGACGATCCCGTTGCGGTTGCCGAAGTTCCAGGCGTTCGAATAGGTGCCGTTGATCGGATTGTTGAAGTTGTTGTTGGCGAACGCCACGACGGGTCCGCTGTACGTCGCCGTCGCACGCTGCTGGTTGAGGTTCGCCAGCTCGTTGACGGTGGTCAGCCGCGCATTGGCCGCGAGCCCGAGCTGCCCCCAGGAAAACTGGCCGACGTCGAGGAAGTCGTGCTTCGGAAGGACGGACGGATCGCTCTGGGCCGCCGTGGTCTGCGTCGCCGGGTTCGTCTGAACGGATTGGTTGGCGTTGCTGAGAGCGGTCACCACCGTGTCGTTGGGATTGCGGTTGCGCGGTCCGGGGCCGGAACCGAAATTGTCCGGCACACCGGGCGCCACGATGCGCACCGACTGGCTGGAGTTGACGCCCGACAGGCCGGAGGATTGAGCGACCTGATCGGGGGTGCGTCCGCCACCGCCGCCGCTGCCGCTGCCGCTGCCGCCGCCGCTCTGGCCGCCGCTTCGACCTTCGAGCGAGGCGAGTTGGGTGCTGAGGGCGCCCTGCGCCAGGATGGTCGGCAGTCCCGGCGGGGCGCCGAGGTTGGTGACGATCATCGAGCCCGGGCGCGTCGCGACCTGGAGCTGGCCGGCGGCCCGGACGGTCATGTCCTTGCCGAACACGAAGACCGAATCGGTCTGGTTCGCCTTGACGTCCAGGATGGTAATGCCGCCGCGGATGCCGACGGTGTTGGCCGGCGTGGTTATGACGATCGGCCCGTTCTTGCTGATCTTGCCGCCGACCAGGCGCAGGACGCCCTTGCTGGCGCTGATGGCGAGCTCGCCGGTCTTGGTGTTGGGATCGAAGACGAACTTGTCGATCGTCAGCTGGGCGCTGGGCCCGACCGTCAGCGACGAGCCGTCGAGGAAGAGAAGGTGGGCGCGATCGTTGGCGCTGGTGGTGATGAGCTCGTTGGCCTGCACGTCGACGCCGATCCGCAGCACGCGCTCGGCTTCCTGGGGAGGCTTGCCGAGGGGATCGCCGTCGGTGGCGGAGGTGATGCCCACCTTGGCGGCGGCCTCGCGATCGACCAAAGGCCCGGCCAGGAGGCCGAGCGCCGCCCCGAGGAGTGCCACGCGTGCAGCGCGAATCCGAACGCATACCGGCTTTGTCATGAGACTCTCCGCGGTCCTTACGCCGACCGAGCTAGAAGCGCCAGCTTACCCCCATGAGGAAGCTGTTGTTGACGAAGTCATAGTTGGGAATGTTCGACGATCGCACGAAGCGACCTCCCGAAACCATCATGGTCGTCCGCTCATCGAAGGGCACGGACAGGCTGATGTTCAGGATTACGTCGTTCTGCTGACGGCTGAGCGTAGGATCGACGATCGGGTCGGGCTGATCGTAGTTCCACCACTGCAGATTGGCCGACAGCGCGATGCTCCAGGGAAGCTGGCTCTTGAACAGCGGATCGGCGAAGCGGAACTGCATGCCGCCGCCGACGCCCAGCAGCACGTAGCTGTACTGCGGCGAGTTGTCGGTCATGTAGCGCTGGGCGTTGCCGTTGGCGAACAACGCGACCGCTTCGGTCAGCGCGTACTGGAAGGTCGTATTGGCCGAATATTCGTTGCCGGTATAGAGGCTGTTGAACGGCAGGTACCAGCTGTCCTGGTACATCAGTCGGCGGTAGACGACGTTCGACGTGTTGCGCAGCTTGTCGCTCAGCAAAGAGCCGACCTCGACGCCCGATCCGTAGCTGCCGTAGTAAGGCACGTCGTTGACCCAGATGTAGCCGAGCGACATCAGCGGCTTGACCGTCACGTCCTCGAATATCCCCTGGAAGGCCTGGAAGCGGGGGCCGGACGTCAGGTCGAGGATGGACACGTTGGCCTGGGAAATCTGGAACTGGCGATTGGCATAGCCGGTGAGCTGGGTCTCCAGTGCGCCCCTGTCCTGACCGCCCAGATCGTAGATGTGGCGCACATAGCCTGAGCCGACGACGCCCCAGTCGGCGGTGCCGATGGCCGATTGATTGAGGTTGGCGGTCTGGCCGAACAGGCGGACGCTCGAGGTCGGCGGACCGAGGTTGGCGTTCGACTGGTAACGCACGCCGGCAAAGAACTCGCCCACGAAGCGCGAGCGGCTGTTGCGTTTTTCGACCTCGGCCAGGTACTGCTCGGCGCGGGCGCGAACTTCGGGCGGGAGGCTTGACGATGCCAGCACCGCCTCCAGATAGGTGCGCGACACCTCGAAGGAGCCGAGCCGGTAGTACAGGACGGCGAGCTCGAGGCGCACCCGCGGCAGGTCCGGATTCACCAGCAGCATGCGTTCCAGCGCCGAGATCGCCCCCTCGTAGTCGCCGGTCCTGGTGGCGATGGTGGCGAACTTGAAGAGGACGTCCAGGTCGGCCGGCTTGCGCAGCATCTCCTGGAACGCGGCTTCGTACTCGCGTTCCTGGTCGGCTGTCGCATTGACCGGCCCCTGGGCCATGGCTGGACCCAACAGACCGCCCCAAAGGATGAAGGCGCAGACGAGCTGCCTCAAACGACGCACGGCGCCAACTCTCCCCGGCACAGTTTCTTGATGCGGCATACCGCGTTGCTTATTGTAACTCAGGGAGCTCAAACGAGCCAGCTTCGTGCCACCAGCAGCCAGGACATCGGCCAGGCCGCCCGCGCTGCCTGCATGCGGAGCAGCATCCGCCGGTACTGCCGGTCGCCCAATGCCGTTACAAATCGTTCGCGATCGCGCTCCATCGCCGCAAGCATGCGGTCCAGCATCACGGTGTAGGTGTTTCCCCAGTTGCGACTGGATAAATGCAGGCGTCCGCCCAGCACCGGATTGTCGGCGGCGCCGTTGCGGCCGTGCAGGCGATAGGCGTAGAGCGCCTCGTCGATCAGCAGGGAGCCCGCCACCATCTGGGCCATGACGACGACATAGAAGTCCATGTGCAGGCGGAAGGTCTCGTCGTCGTCGGGGAAAACGAGGTCGATCAGCGAGCGGCGGAACATCATCGAGGAGGTGCTGACCCACACCCAGTGCACCACGCGCCTGGTGTAGAGCCGGTAGGGCGCCTGCTTCTGCCAGTGCACGGTAC
>JAEWIV010000410.1 GCA_023386865.1 Pseudomonadota bacterium | reverse complement strand
CGTCGAAGGCGTGCGCCGCGCCGATCCCGGGCTGGAGATCGAAGCGGTCAACACCAAGGGCAGCACCGAGAACGTGCCGCGGCTGGAAGCCGGCACGCTCGACCTCGCCCTGGTGCAGGGCGAGGTCGTGCACGAATCTTTGGCGGGCGTCGGCCGGCCGCCGGCCAACCTCGAGATCGTCACCGCTATGTATCCGACCGCCGGCATGTTCGTGGTGCGCGCCGATTCGCCGTACCGCTCGATCGCCGACCTGAAGGGCAAGCCGATCGCCTGGGGCGCCCAAGGGTCGGGCCTGGTGATCCTCGGCCGCTACGCCATGGATGGGCTCGGCCTCGATGCCGCCAAGGACTTCCAGCCGGTCTATCTCGAGCGCGCCGGCGACGGGCCGGCCATGGTCCTCGACGGCCGTGTCGCCGCCCTGTGGGGCGGCGGCGCCGGCTGGGCGGGATTCGCGGCGGTCGCGAAAAGCGAGAAGGGCGCGCGCTTCGTGGCGCCCGACGCCGGCGAGATCAAACGCATCCTGGCCAGGCATTCCTTCCTGAAAGAGGTGACGCAGGCGGCCGGCAGCTTCCCCGGCCAGAGCGAGCCCATCCCGTCGGTCGGCTCGTGGAGCTTCGTGCTGGCGCGTCCCAGCCTCGACGACGCCGTTGCCTATCGCCTCGTCAAGGCGCTCGACGAGGTGCAGAAACGCGGCGCGCCGCCGCAGCTCGTCGACACCACGGCGAAGAACACCGTCGCCGTGGCGCCGGCCGACCGACTCCATCCGGGGGTTGCAAGATATTTCAGGGAAACCGGGCTTTTGCCTGCGTAACCTTGCCGGCCGGCCCACGTTGCCTCGGCTGAACCAGCCAGAGGAGCGCTGCGATGGACGACAAATCGAAGAAGGACGGCCGGGTCGAAGGCGAGGGAAGCTACAGCGGCACCAAGGCCTACAACGAGGCGACCGAGAAGTTCGTGAAGAAGGGCAAGGTCGACGAGGCGGCGCGCGAGGCGCGACGGGCGCTCGACAGCAAGGAAGCCGCCGAGCTGAAGGCTGCGGAGGCCAAGGGCCGGTCGGGTGATCCGAAGACGTGGGAGAAGAACCCCAGCCGTCCGAAATAGGTCACAAGTTCCGGCAACTCGCGTCGGGCGTGAGCCGTTTGGCGGTCATGGCCACCGTCATCGACCCACGTCGACGCATGGTGCGCCGCCAGATCGCGGGACGCGGCATCGCCGATCGCCGCGTGCTGGCGGCGATGGAGAAAGTGCCGCGCGAGGCCTTCCTGCCGGAAGCAATGCAGGAATTCGCGTACGAAGATACGCCGCTGCCCATCGAGGAAGGCCAGACCATCTCGCAGCCCTATATCGTGGCGCGCATGGCCGAGGCCGCGGGTGTGGGTCCGTTCGACCGCGTGCTCGAAGTTGGTGCGGGCTCGGGCTACGCCGCGGCGGTGCTGGGCGAGCTGGCCGGCCGGGTGTTCACCATCGAGCGCCATCCTGCGCTGGTGCAACTCGCCCGCACGCGCCTACGTCAGCTCGGCTACGGCAATGTCGAGGTGCGCACGGGCGACGGCACGCTGGGTTGGCCGGAGCAGGCGCCGTTCGACGCGATCATCGCGACCGCTGGCGGTCCGCGAGTGCCCGAGGCGTGGCGCGCCCAGCTCGCCGTCGAGGGCCGCCTGGTGATGCCGGTCGGCGAGACGCCGACCCACCAGAAACTGATCCGGCTGACACGGACCGGCCCCGAGACTTGGCATGAGGAGGAGATCGAGGAAGTCCGCTTCGTGCCCCTGATCGGCGAGCAAGGCTGGCCGGAAGAGCATCAGGACTTCCGGGAGAAGCCTCGCCAGCAATCGCGGCCGACGAGCGGGCTGCATCAGCTCATCCGCGCCGCCCTGCAACCTCTGCCCAATCTGGAAGATGCCGACTTCGCCGGCGCCTTCGACCGCTATGCCGACCGACGGGTCGTGCTGTTGGGTGAAGCGAGCCACGGCACGTCGGAATTCTACCGGGCGAAGGCCGCAATAACGCGTCGCCTGATCGAACGGCATGGGTTCAGCCTGGTGGCGGTGGAAGCCGATTGGCCCGACGCGCTCGCCATAGACCGCCACGTGCGCCACCTGCCGGCGCGAGAGGATGCACCGCCGGCGTTCCGGCGCTTCCCCACCTGGATGTGGCGCAACACCGACGTCGAAAGCTTCGTCGACTGGCTGCGGGACCACAATGGAGCGCAGCCAGCCGTGCGCCGCGCCGGGTTCTTCGGGCTCGACATCTACAGCCTGGCCGACTCGATCGCCGCCGTGGTCGCCTATCTCGACAAGGTCGACCCGGAGGCCGCGAAGACCGCGCGCGAACGTTACGGCTGCCTCACGCCATGGCAGCATGATCCCGCGGTCTACGGCCGCGCCGTGCTGAGCGAGCGCTACCGCGCCTGCGAGGCCGACATGGTCGCCGCTTTGCGCGATCTTCTGGCCAAGCGGCTGGAATATTCTTCGCAGGGCGGCGACCAGTTTTTCGACGCCGCCCAGAACGCGCGACTGGCCGCGGCTGCCGAACGCTACTACCGCGCCATGTACTACGGCAGTGCCGAAAGCTGGAACCTGCGCGACAGTCACATGTTCGAGACCTTGCAGCACCTGCTTGCCCATCGCGGCGAGACCGCGAAAGCCGTCGTGTGGGCGCACAATTCGCACATCGGCGATGCCCGCTTCACCGACATGGGCCGCGTGCGCGGCGAGCTCAATCTCGGGGAGCTGTGCCGCGCGCGTTTTGGCGAGGCGGCGGCGCTGATCGGCTTCGGCACCCATGCCGGCACGGTTGTGGCGGCGTCCGATTGGGACGGACCGATGGAAGTGAAGGACGTGCTTCCCTCGCGCGAGGACAGCGTGGAGCACCAGTTCCACATGGCCGGAGTGCCGCGGGCCGTGCTGCATCTCGACGTCGCCGGGGAGCTGCGCCGCCGCCTGCGTACTCCCCGGCTCGAGCGCTTCATCGGCGTCATCTACCGGCCCGAGACCGAGCTGCAGAGCCACTATGCCGAGGTCGAGCTGCCCGGCCAGTTCGACGCCTACGTGTGGTTCGACCGCACCACCGCCCTCACGCCGCTGCCTGCCGTGCAACGGCCGGGCGTGCCGGAGACCTACCCGTTCGGGCTGTGATCGCAACCAAGGAGGACACCATGAAAGTGAGCGAGATCATGACTCGCGATGTCTGCATCGCCCGCCCCGACCACACCATCGAGGATGTCGCCCGCATGATGCTGGCGATCGATGCCGGCCTGCTGCCGGTCGGCGACGACGACCAGCTGCTCGGCACTATCACCGACCGCGACATCGCCGTGCGCGCGGTCGCCGAGGGCAAGGGGCCCAAGACACCAGTCAGCGAGGTGATGAGCGAGGACGTCAAATACTGCTTCGAGGACGAGGACAGCGCCCACGTCGCCCAGAATATGGGCGAGCTGCAGGTCCGCCGCCTGCCGGTGCTCAGTCGCGCCAAGCGCCTGGTCGGCATCCTGTCACTGGCCGATCTCGCCCAGGCCGAGCGCGGCCAGCGGGTCGGCAACGCCCTGCGCCAGATCGCCCAGCCCGGAGGCGAGCATACGCAGGGCGCCGAACAGCGCAGCGGTGGCATGTAGACCGTCCCTACGGGCCGTTACGGCGGGCGCGCATTCCGCTGGCAGGACCGCAGGCGTACCCTTTATGGTGCGCCACCTGCTGGGGGGACGATCATGACAAGAAGACTTCTGCTCGCCGCTGCCACCGCGCTGACGGTGGCGGCACAATTGACGCCGGCCCGGGCCGCCGATCCGGCCGCCGTCGCTCGCGGCAAGTATCTGGTCGCCATAGCCGGCTGCAACGACTGCCACACGCCGGGCTATTTCTTCGGCAAGCCCGACATGGCCCGCTTCCTCGGCGGCTCGGAGGTCGGCTTCGAAATGCCCGGACTCGGCGTTTTCTACGGCCCCCACCGGACGCCGGACAAGGCGACCGGGCTCGGCGGGTGGACCGACGCGCAGATTGCCGCCGCCATCCAGAAGGGGCAGCGCCCCGACGGCCGAATGCTGGCACCGATCATGCCGTGGCACGCTTTCGCCACCCTCACCAAGCAGGACGTCGATGCCGTCGTGGCCTACCTACGGAGCCTGCCGCCGGTCGCCAACAAGGTGCCGGGCCCATTCGGGCCGACCGAGAAGCCGACCTCCTTCGTCATGAAGATCGTGCCGCCCGACGCCAAGTAGCGCCCGTCATGCAGCCTCCCGGCCTCGGCGGCGTTGCCCGAGTCCAGGAGTTCCCGCATGCCGGTCGTGGAAGAGCTGAAGCGCATCGTCGAGAAGCTGACCGGTTTCGGCCGGCCACGGCGGCGTGAGCTCGCTCGGCTGACGCGGCAGCGGCCGCCCCAGCTGTTCCGTTTCCGCGACGACGGCGAGACCCCCAACAATCGGCTGCCGCTGGTGGTCTACCGCGGAGCGATCAAGCTCGATGTTGCGTTCGACCCCGCCGCCGTGTTCGAGGAGACTTTCGCCCGGCACGGCTGGCGCGAGGCGTGGCGCGACGGCATCTACGACTTCCTGCATTTCCATTCGGCGACCCACGAAGTGCTGGGCTTCGCCCGCGGCAAGGTAACCATCGAGTTCGGCGGCCGCCGCGGCCGCACCCTCACCCTCTCCGCCGGCGACGTCGCCGTGCTGCCGGCCGGCATCGGCCATCGTTGCGTCTCGGCCAGCGACGATCTGCTGGTGGTCGGCGCCTATCCCGGCGGCGGCCGCTACGACGAGCCACGGCCCGAGGAAATCGACTATGCCGATGCGCTGGCCTCGATCGCCAAGGTCAAGCTGCCCCGCCAGGATCCGGTCTATGGCTCCGGCGGCCCGCTGATCGAGCTGTGGCGTAAGCCCGTTTCCGTGCGCCGCCGTCAGGCCAACGGCAGCCGCCGCGCCAAGGCGCGCTCGGCCCGTCGCAACCGCGCGCGGCACGCCTGAGCTGGCCATGGCGACGGTCGTGCCGTCGACAGCCGGGAGGGGACGCGGGCGGACATCGCTCGGCAAGGTCTGGCTGGTGCTGCGCACGACGGGCGAAGGATTCGTCGAGGACGATGCCTGGAGCCGCGGCGCCTCGATCGCCTATTTCACGCTCTTCTCCGTCGCACCGACACTGCTGGTGGTGATCGCCGTGGCCGGACTCGCGTTCGGCCAGGACGCCGCCCAAGGAGCCATTGTCAGCCAGCTCAGCGGGCTGATGGGACGGGAGACCGCTGAGGCCCTGCAGGGCATGATCCGCAGCGCGTCGGATCGCATGAGTGGCACTTGGGCAACCGTGATCGGCCTGGTTGCCATCCTGCTCGCCACGACCGGCGTCTTCGGCGAGGTCCAATCGTCGCTGAACGCGGTGTGGAACGCCAAGTCGGGCCGCTCGACCCTCTCGCGTCTGGTGCGCGCGCGGATCGCGAGCCTCGGCCTGGTCGTCGCCTTCGGCTTCGTGCTGATGGTGTCGCTTGCCGTCAGCGCGGCCCTCACCGCGCTGCTGACGTTCCTGCACGGAGTCTTTCCGGTGCTGGAAGCGGGCTTGGCCGTGGTCGACTTCGTGCTGTCGATCGTGCTGGTCTCCGCCCTGTTCGCGGCCATGTACAAGGTGTTGCCCGACACGCCGATCGCGTGGCGCGACGTCCTCGTCGGTGCCGTCTGCGCCACCCTGCTGTTCGCCGGTGGCAAGTACGTGATCGCGCTCTATATCGGGCAGAGCGATATCGGGTCCAGTTTCGGCGCTGCCGGCGCGCTGATCGTGTTGTTGCTCTGGATATTCTACTCGGCGCAGATTTTCCTGCTGGGCGCCGAGTTCACCCGCGCCTGGGCCTGTGTTTTCGGCAGCCGATGCGCGCCTGACCAACCCTGACCGAGGTGTGGCGGGGAGGTCACTATCCGACGGATTCGACCGACCGGTCCCGGACTGCCCCGTTTACGCCATCTCGGCGCGCAACGCTTCCAAGGTGGCGCCGTTTTCTTCCTTGCTGGTGACACGGACGGTGGACGACAGATGAAACGCGGCATTCTCGTTGCGACCTTGATGATGACGGCAGCAGGCGTTGCGAGCGCCAACGTCTTCACCTCGCGTCCGTCCATTGCGCCGCCGCAGGCCCAGCCGGACCGGTCGATCCAGGCTGCCGCGCAGCTGCCGGCCATCGCTCAAGCTCCTACGCTTGAAGTGTGGTCAAAACCGACGATCAAGTCCGAATCGAAGTCAGAGCCGGCGCCGGTCGTGCACAAGATGTCGGTCGATGCGCGCCAGGCCCCGGTTCCATTCCAGATGAAGCCGCGCCCGCCGGTCAACGTGCCGCCTGCCGACAACAAGCCGGCCGACGCGGCCGCCAAGCCGGCGGAGCCGTCGGCCGATGCGGCACCAGCCGACACCGCCGGCGAGAACGCAGCACGGGCCGCTATCGAAGCGGACGGCTACAAGGGCGTGAAGGTGCTGCGCAAGGGCGCGAACGGCGTGTGGCATGCCTCGGCGTTGCGGGGCAAGACGACGGTCATGTTGACCGTCGATGCCTCCGGATCCGTGACGGCCGACTAATTCGCCGCCCCGCCTCAGGCGAGGGAATCGATCAGCTTGGCAAGGGCTACGTCCTTGTCGCTCAACCCGCCGGCGTCGTGCGTCGACAGAACGATCTCGACATTGCTGTAGACGTTGGACCATTCCGGATGGTGGTCGGCCTTTTCGGCGGCCAGCGCCACCCGGGTCATGAAGCCCCAGGCCTGGTTGAAGTCGGCGAATTTCAGGCTGCGCTTGATGGCATCGCGGCCCGGCACTTCCTGCCATTTGGGCAGGCTGGCGAGCGCCTGGGCGCGGGCAGCGCCGGTGAGCTTGGCGGTCATGTGCACCTCCTGATGTGGCGTGAAGCTTGCCTCATCCGCGGTGGCGGGCCTAGAGCATCCCGGTGCGCGCGAATGCGACGAGATGGGACCGCGGGCGGTTCCATCTCATCGCATTCCGCTCTAGGCTCTCGGCCAGCTTCAGGAGGCTTCCGTGAAATTGCTCCGCCGTACCGCCTTTATCGCCGCCGCTGCCATGGCGCTGGCGCCACCGGCCTTCGCCCAGAAGAGCGCCGATACGTTGCGTATCCTTTTCGTCGACGCCGTGCCCAATGTCGACATGTACTTCAATAGCCAGCGTACCGGGCTCATCCTGGCCCACCAGGCGTGGGACATGCTGGTCCATCGCGATCCCGCCACCTTCGAGATCAAGCCGGCGCTCGCCACCGACTGGAAATTCTCCGAAGATGCCTCGCTCGATCTCACCATCCGCCAGGGCGTGAAGTTCCACGACGGCAGCACCCTCACGGCCGACGACGTGGTCTACACCATCAACATGGCGGCCAATCCCGACAGCAAGGTCGCGACGCCGTCCAACTATGCATGGATAGACAAGGCCGAGAAGACCGGCGACTGGACCGTGCGCATCAAGATGAAGAAGCCGACGCCGGCGGCGCTCGAATATCTCGCCATGGTGACGCCGATCCATCCCAAGGCCTATCGCGAGAAGGTCGGCCCCGAGGAGTTCGCCAAGAAGCCGGTCGGCGCCGGCCCCTACAAGATCGTCAAGAACGAGCAGGGCAAGGAAGTGGTCTTCGAGCGCTTCGAGGATTACTGGGCGGGCTCGCCCAAGGGCAAGCCTGCGATCAAGACCCTGCACGTGCGCTTCGTCCCGGACCTCACGACGACGATGACCGAGCTCCTGGCCCAGCGCGCCGACTGGATCTGGAACATCAACCCCGACCAGGCCAACGACGTGAACAAGATGCCGCACCTGCAGGCGGTGCGGCAGGAGTCGATGCGTATCGGCTATCTGTCGATCGACGCCGCCGGCCGTTCGGGTGTGGGCAATCCGCTCACCAACCAGAAGGTGCGCCAAGCGATCTGGCACGCCATCAATCGCCAGGACATGGCAGACAAGCTGGTGCAGGGCGGCAGCCGCGTGCCGATCGCGCCGTGTTTCCCCACGCAATTCGGCTGCGATGCCGATGCAGCGGTGAAGTACCCCTACGATCCGGCCAAGGCCAAGGCGCTGCTCGCCGAGGCGGGCTTCCCCAACGGCTTCGAGATCGAGCTGGTGACCTACGTGCAGCCGACGACGTGGACGGCGGCCATCCAGAACTACCTGCAAGCCGTCGGCATCCGGCCCAAGATCACCCAGCTCCAGGTCGCGGCCGCCATCCAGAAGGCGTGGAAGGGCGAGAACCCGCTCTATCACGGAAGCTGGGGTAGCTACTCGATCAACGACGTCTCGGCGATCTTCCCGGTGATGTACGGCGGCGGCAACGACGATTACGCCCGTGACCCGGAGCTGCAGAAGCTCGTCGAGGCGGGGGGCGCCACGGCGGACGGGCCGGCGCGCAAGAAGGCCTATTCGGCCGCCATCAAGCTGATGACGGAGAAAGCCTACTGGCTGCCGCTGTTCACCTACGTGAATACCTATGCGTTCTCCAAGCAGCTCGACTTCAAGACCTTCCCCGACGAGCTGCCGCGCTTCTACTTCGCGAAGTGGAAGTAGCTCCTGGCATCCGGACCGCGTGCATTCCGCCCGCGGTCCGAAGAGCTATGACTCGAGCGGCGCCGTCCACGCGTTGTAGCCGTACACCCAGTCGGTGTCGGTAGCGCCCTTGCCCCAGCTGTTGGTCCGCGAGGTGAGCTGCATCCTCGCGGTCCGCGGCCGGCGGTTTCGCTCATAGCGCTGCAGCGCGGTGGCGACGCCGTCGCGCTCGACGCCTTCGAGGCAGCGCGACAGTATCGCGGCATCCTCGATCGCCATCGCCGCGCCCTGCGCCATGTAGGGCGTCATGGGGTGGCAGGCATCGCCCAGCAGGGCGGCCCTGCTCTCGACCCAGCGCTCGAGCGGATCGCGATCGACCAGCGGCCGCTTGTGCACGTCGGGGCAGGCCGCGAGCACCCGCTGGACGTCGGGATGAAATCCTTCGAACGCGGCGCGCAGGACATTCACGTCGCCCTTGGCCGACCAGGATTCCAGGTTGAAGCCCGGCTCGGGCTGGCTGGTGACGAAGTAGACTTCGCTGCGGTCGGGCTTCACCGGATACATGACGATATGCCGGTCCTCGCCCCACCACTTGGTGCAGTCGCCCATGTCGAAGCCGTCGAGCCGCGCCGCCGGATAGACCGTGCGATAGGCGATGCGGCCAGTGAAGCGCGGCTCCTCCTCGCCGAACAGGATGGTGCGCGCCACCGAGTTCACGCCGTCGGCGGCGACGACCGCATCGGCGGCGGCGACGTTGCCGTTGGCGAAGGTGAGCCGCACGCCGTCGGCGGTCTGGTCGAGGCCTGCGAGCTCGTGGTCGAGATGGATCAGCTCGTCCGGCACGATGCTGGCCAGCGCCGCGTGCAGGTCGCCGCGATGGGCCAGGAGATACGGCGCGCCGTACTTGTCCTCGGCCGTCCGGCCGAACAGCATGTCGAACAACACCTCGCCGGTCCGCCAGTCGCGGTTGTTCCACGAACGCGGATAGAAGGTCTCGCCCCGCAGGTGCTGCTCCAGTCCCAGGCCGCGCAGCACGTGCATGGCGTTGCAGCCGATCTGGATGCCGGCGCCCAGTCGGGTGAACTGGCGCGCCTGTTCGTAGACCGTGACCGTATGACCGGCCTTGCGCAACGCCGCGGCCGAAGCGAGCCCGCCCATGCCGGCGCCGATGACGGCGATGCTCAGGCCAGCAGACATTCGACACCGCCAGCCGGCCGTGGCTTGAAGGGGGGTGTTTCGATCGAGCAGCGCGGCTCGGCGATCGGGCAACGCGGGTGGAAGCGGCAGCCCGGCGGGATGTTGGCCGGATCGGGCAGGGTATCGCCCAGCCCGACGTCGGGCACGCCCAGGCCGGGCTCCGGCGTCAGCACCGAGGCGAGCAAGGCCTTGGTGTAGGGGTGCTCGGGCCGGCGGAACAAGGTCTCGGTCGGCGCCCGCTCGACAAAGCGGCCGAGATACATCACCGCCACCTCGCTCGCGACGTGCTCGACGACGGCGAGGTTGTGGCTGATGAAGAGATAGGTGAGGCCGAGGTCGCGGCGCAGCTCGGCCAGCAGGTTCAGGATCTGCGCCTGCACCGAGACGTCGAGCGCGCTGGTCGGCTCGTCGCACACCACGATGCGCGGACGCAGGACGAGGGCGCGGGCGATGGCGACGCGCTGGCGCTGGCCGCCCGACAGCTCGGTCGGCAGCCGGCGGCCCATCTCGGCGCTTAGGCCCACGCGCGCCAGCATCTCGTCGACGCGCTTGGCGCACTCGCTCCCCGCAATGTCGCCTTGCGCCCTGAGCGGCATGGCGACGATGTCGCGCACGCGGGTCAGAGGATTGAGCGAGGCGAACGGATCCTGGAACACCGGCTGGATCAGGCGCGCGCGGGCGCGGCGGTCCATGGCGATGACGCGCTGGCCTTCGACGGCGATGTCGCCCGCTGTCGGCTCGAGCAGGCCCAGGATCAGGCGCGCCAGGGTGGACTTGCCGCAGCCCGATTCGCCCACGACACCCAGAACGCCGCCCGGCGGCACGGCGAACGAAACGTCGTCGACCGCGACGACGTGGCGGTCGGCGCCGAGCAGCCCGCCCTTGACGCGGAAGGTCTTTCGGACCGCCTTGACCTCGATGGCCGCGGTCATGCCGGCAACCGGCAGAGGAGGTCGTGGTTGCCGACGGCATGGCGCGGCACGGTGCGGGCGCAGGTCGCGTCGGCGAAGTCGCAGCGCTCGCGGAAGGCGCAGCCTTCGAAGCCCGGGCCGATGCGCGGGACGGTGCCGGGGATCGAGCCCAGCGGCTCGTCGCGCTTGATCTTTCCCGGCACCGGCACGCAGCGCAGCAAACCCCTGGTGTAGGGATGCCTGGGATTGGCGAACAGCTCGGCGGTCGGCGCGCTCTCGACCACTTCGCCGGCGTACATGACGGACACGCGATGTGCGACGCGCGCCACGATGCCGAGGTCGTGGGTGATCAGCAGCATGCCGAGCCCGAGGTCGCGCTGCAGGCCGGCCAGGAGGCGCAGGATCTGCGCCTGCACCGTGACATCGAGCGCCGTGGTCGGCTCGTCGGCGATCAGGAGCTTGGGATCGCACATCAGCGCCATGGCGATCATGACGCGCTGGCGCAGGCCGCCCGAGAGCTGGTGCGGGAACTGGCCGAGCCGAAGGCCGGGCGCCGTGATGCCGACGCGGGCGAGGAGGTCGGCGGCGCGGTCGGTCGCGGCCCGCTGGGTCGTCTTCCTGTGGCGGCGCAGCACCTCGGTCATCTGCGAGCCCACCGTGTAGGCGGGATTGAGGCTGGTCATCGGCTCCTGGAAGATCATGGCCATGGCGTTGCCGCGCAGATGCGCCATGCCGGCATCGCTGAGGCTTGTCAGGTCCTGGCCTTCGAAGGCGAGTCTCCTGGCCGAGCGCCGGGCGCCGCGGGCCAACAGGTTCATGACGGCGAGCGCCGTCACCGACTTGCCGCAGCCCGATTCGCCGACCAGGCAATGGGTCTCGCCGCGCTCGACCGTCACCGAGGCGCCGCGTACCGCCGACACGCGCCCGCCGAAATTCACCTCGAGCTGGTCGACCTCCAGCAACGTGCTCACGGATCGGTCCTCGCGCCGAACAGGTCGCGCAGCCCGTCGCCCAGAAGGTTGATGCCCAGCACCAGCACGAACAGCGCCACGCCCGGGATCACGATCACCCACGGGCTGAAGAACATGTAGTCCTTGGCCTCGGCGATCATCAGGCCCCACGATGGCAGCGGCGGCGGCACGCCGAGCCCCAGGAAGGAGAGGGCCGCTTCGAGCAGGATGGCGAGCGCGATCTCGAGCGTAGCCACGACGACGAGGTGGCTTGCGATATTGGGCAGCACCTCGCCGGCCAGGATGCGGGTGCGCGAGCAGCCGGCGCACCAGGCGGCGGCGACAAAGTCGAGATTGCGCACCTGCATGGTGGTCGAGCGCGCCACTACGGCGAAGCGGTCCCACAGCAGCAGGCCCAGGGTCAGCACCAGGAGCGTCATCGAGCTGCCGAGCAGGCCCACGACCGCCAACGCCACCAGCACGACCGGGATGGAAAGCCGCGTGGTGATGGCGAACAGCACCGCATCGTCGACGCGGCCGCCCAGGAAGCCGCCCAGCACGCCGATGGTGATGCCGATCAGGGCCGACACGACGGTCACGGTGACGCCGATCAGCATGGAGATGCGGCACCCCCAGATCAGGCGCGAGAGGTAGTCGCGGCCGAGCTGGTCGGTGCCCAGGATGTACTCGGAGTTGGTGCCGGCCATCCAGAACGGCGGCAGCAGGCGCTTGCTGAGATCCTGGGCGAAGGGATCGTGCGGCACCAGCAGCGGAGCGAAGATGGCGCAGATCATGGCGATGCCGACGATCACCGCTCCGATCCACGTGCTGACGCTCTTCCAGCCGCGCCTGGGGCCGGTCGTGACCGAGACCACACTCATCCGCGCAGCCTCGGATCGAGCACGGCATTCATCAGGTCGGCCACCATGGTCAGCGCCACGTAGATCACCGCCAGCACCAGCACGACCGCTTGCACGACCGGGAAGTCGTTCTTGCCGATCGATTCCCAGGCGAGGAAGCCCACGCCGTGCAGGGCGAAGACCTGCTCGATCACGATCGAGCCGCCCAGCATGAAGCCGAGCTGGACGGCGGCGATCGCGACCACCGGGATGGCGGCGTTGCGCAGGGCATGCTTCAGCAGGATCGAGGCACGTGACAGACCCTTGGCGCGGGCGGTGCGGATGTAGTCCGAGCCCATCGCCTGGATCATGCCGGCGCGGGTCAACCGCGTCAGGGCGGGAATCGCCGAGAAGGCGAGCACGATGCCCGGCATCACATAGTGCTGCCACGATCCCGTGCCCGAGATCGGAAGCCAGCCGAGCTGCAGGCCGAGCGTGATCATCAGGATCAAACCGAGCCAGAAAGACGGCATCGCCTGGCCAAGCAACGCCACCATCTGGACCACGCGATCGAGCGTGGTGTTTTCGCGCACCGCCGCCAGGATGCCGAGCGGCAGGGAGACCAGCAGCGCGATCACCAGGCCGGTGAGGCCAAGGGTAACGGTGATCGGCATGCGCTCGGCGATCAGGTTCGAGACCTTGGTCTTGAAGAAGTAGCTTTCGCCGAGGTCGCCGGTCGCCGCCCGCGCGACCCAGTCGAAGAATTGCGCGGTGAGGGGCCGGTCGAGGCCGTAGGCCTTTCGCACGGCCTCGACGTCGGCCTGCGTGGCGTTGGGACCCGCGATCGAGATCGCGAGATCGCCCGAAAGGCGCGTCAGGATGAAGGCCAGCGTCATGACGGTGGCGGCGACGAGGATCGCCACGATCAGACGGCGGACGAGGAACTGCAGCATCGGTGGGCAGCGAGCTTAGAGCGGAAACATCGCAAAGGCGACCATGCGATTCTCGCGCCAATGGTCACCGCCCCGGGCGCAGATTCGTCCACCATGGCCCCTTGGCGGGCGCGCCGTGGTCCTATATGGGGGAGTCATGCCGGTCTTCACCAACCCGCGGCGCATGCCCTGTTTCGGGACGGCGCCCACCTTGGAGGACTTCGAGGCGATCGCCGCCGAGGCGCTGGCGACGATTCCCGGGGAGTTCCGGCGGCATGTCGGCAACGTGCGCATCCAGGTCGACGACTTCCCTTCCGACGAGATCGAGAAGCAGATGGACCTCGACACGCCGTTCGATCTGCTCGGCCTTTATCAGGGCGTGTCGATGATGGAGCGTGGCGCCGGCCATGTCGCCAACGACATCGACCGGATCTTCCTCTATCGCCGGCCGATCCTCGACTATTGGTGCGAATCGGGCGAGGACCTGCCGCACATCATCCGTCACGTGCTGATCCACGAGATCGGTCATCACTTCGGCCTGAGCGACGACGACATGGAAGCGATCGAAGCCAAGGCCGAGGAAGAATCACGCAGGGCGCAGCCCGGCGGTTAACTTCTGTCGTCCTGACAGAGGCGGACCTGGAGGTCCGCGCGCGATCACACCCTGATGGCTTCGCGATAGAGGCGCTCGGGCGTGACCCAGCGGATCATCTGGACGAAGCTGTCGACGTACTTGGCGGGATCGCCGGCGTAGTCGGCCTTGTAGGCGTGCTCGTACATGTCCAGGACGATCAGCGGCACGCAGCCGACCGGCCCGGTGGCATGATCGGCGGCAAGGTGGTTGATCAGGCGCTTGTCGCGCGGCGTATAGGCCAGGATCACCATGCCCTTGCCGTCGGTCGCCGCCTTGCCCATGGCGGCGAACTCGGCCTTCCAGCGATCGAAGCTCGCGAAGTCGCGGCTGATCGCCTGCGCGAAGACCCCGGACGGGCTGGTCGGCGCGTCGCCGATGCACTCGAAATGGAGCTCGTGCAGCAGCGAGGAATTGTAGAGGGCCTGTTGCTCGCGCTTGAGCTCGCCGATCTCGGCCGGCTGCACCTTGGCGAAATCGATCTGCGCCAGCTGCTCGGCGATGGCGTTCAATCGATTGATGCTCTCGGCATAGATGGCGTGATGTTCGGCGATCGACTGGGCCGACAGCCATTTGATCTTGTCGGGATTGAAGGTCAGCGGCTGGGCGCGGAACTTCGGCGCGTTGGCGGCGGCGAGGAGCTGCTGCGCCGCGGCCGGCATCGCCGCGGCGCCGGCCAGCAGGCCGACACCCGCGGCCAATGACCGGCGAGTGATATCGGGCATGTCGGTCTCCGAGAAGATTATTCGGACCCTAACGCCGCTCAGGACGGAGAGTTGCGTTGCACGCCGGGTGCGCGGTACCGACCCTCGATCAGCGAATCCTCGGGCTCGTAGACCCGCAGCACCAGCCGCGTCGGTCCGCTTGGTGCCGGCAACCAGTTGGCGGCCCGCTCGGCGTCCGGCCGCTCGCGCTGCAGGTAGATCGTGAGCGAGCCGTCGGCAGCTTTCTGCAGGCCAGGTGTGCGATCGCTGATGGAATAGCGGCCGATCGGATTATCGATGAAGAAGGCGCGCCCCTCGGCCGTGACCTCGTACATCGCGAGCGACCAGAAGGCGCGCGTCGGCGGCAGGCCATCGGCTGCGAAGGTGAGACGATAGGCATTGGCTCCCGACAGCGGTCGCCCGCTCGAATCTGCGTTGCAGGCGAGATAGACCGCCTCGCTGGGCTCGATCGCCGCGAGCCTGGTGAGCGCCACATGGGCGCGATAGAGATAGTCCTCGCCGAAATTGCCGAGATGGCGCTCGCCGTAGGTCCAGCCGTCGACCGTCTTGCCGTAGCGGCTGCCGGCGGCGCGGATCTCGGCGCGGCCCTGCTCGATACCGGCCTGGATGGCGCGGCGCTCGGCCTGGCTGAAGGCCCGGCCGTCGAACTTGCGGCCGGGCTTGAGCTTCAGCGGCACGAAACCCTCGAACACCGCGCGGTCGCGCTCCGACAGCGGGCTTTCGGCCAGCGCGCGCATGCCAACCGCGAACAGGTCGAACGGATCGGTGGGGCTGGGGGCGGGCCAGTCGGCCACCGGCTCGGCCGGCGCCACGGTGCGCTGGCGCATCAGCTCTCGCGTCTCGAGGATGCGCCGCTCGTTGCGCTGGTCGGGCGTCTCGAGCAGCACGCGCGCCTGAAGGATGCGCACGCGGTCGACCTCCTCCGGACCGTCGACCAGGATGCGCCCCAGCAGCCACACCGAGTTGGTGGGGGCGCGGACCAACTTGACGTCGGACGGTGGATCTCCCGTCCACGCGGGGCCGACGATCATGTGCGTCGGCGGCCCTCCGCCATGGAGCCGGTGGCTGACATAGGCGAAGTTGTTGGTGAACAGGTCGATGAAGGCGTAGCTGTAGTAGAGATCGCCGACCGGCGGCACGGTGAGGAACATCGGCTCGACGGCCAGGTCGAGCCACGCCGACGAGTAGAAAGTGTCGTTGTTGGGTGTCGTCACCGCCCGTGCGCGATGGTCGGCGAGCTGGGCAATGTGCCGGAATCGGTTGAGCCGCTGGCGCAGGGGATTGGCTTCGTTGACCGTGGCCTGCCAGCGCGTGCGGTACATCTCGTAGACAGGGAAGAGATAGATCGTGGCGCGCCGCGCCAGGTCGCGCAGGATCGCCGTCGTATCCTGCGCGGCCGCCACGGCCGGAGCCGCCAGTTGCGCGGCGAGCGTGGCGCCGATCAGCGTGCGCCGCTTCATGCCGCGCGCTCGCGCATCAGCCGACGCTCCATCACGAAGGCAGCGACCTCGCGCCACGGCGCCAAGGTCCAGAACGAGCGCGCACGGCCCGACGGCGAGGCGAGCACGAAGGCCGCCGCGCCCTCGATCGCCTCGGCCTGGCGTCCATAGGCCGGCGACTTGCGGCCGAGCGCCAGCGAGGCTGCGTGCTTGCTGGTGAAGGCGACAGCGGCGGGCCGGAAGCGGCGCAGCTTCGCGTGCAGGGCGGCGGCGTCCATGGCGTCGGGACTGAGCTCGTGGTCCGAACCATACTCGGTCTTGTTGAGGTCCGTCAGCCCGATGCCGAAGGTCAAAAGCTCGGGATAGCGCTGCGGCGCGAGCCGTTCGGGCGTGAGCCCGACGGCATGCAGGGTCGGCCAGAAGGCGTTGCCGGGGTTGGCGTAGTAGGCTCGCGCCTTGAACGAGGCCGGGCTCGGCGCAGTGCCGCAGAACACCAGGTCGAGCCCCGGTGCCAGGAGGTCGGGGACGAGGTGTCTATTCCGGCTTGATGCCCGCGGCACGGATCACCTCGCCCCAGCGCTGGTGCTCGGTCTTGATGAAGGCATCGACCTCGGGGATCGGCATGTTGGCGCCGGGCTCGAAGCCGCCCTGGCGCATGCTGGCGATCACGTCGGCGTCCTGCAGCGCCCGTTCGGTGGCGGCCCGGAGCTTGTCCTTGATCTTGGCCGGCGTGCCCGCCGGCACTGCCCAGATCGACCACGACGTGACCACCAGGTCGGGAAAGGCCTCGGCGAAGGTCGGCGTGTCCGGTGCGACGGACGAGCGCTTGGCGCCGGTCGAGGCGACCGGCTTCAGCTTGCCCGCGCTCACCTGGCCCATCAGCGAATCGATGTTGGCGATGCAGAGCGGCACATGGCCCGCCAGCACGTCCGCCGCGGCCGCCGAGGCGCCGCGATAGCTGATGAAGGTGAGATCCGCCTTGGTCTTCAGCTTGAACAGCTCCATGGTGAGCGACGGCGAGGTGCCGACGCCCGAGGAGCCGTACTGGTACTTGCCGGGTTCCTTCTTGGCCGCCTCGATCAGCTTGGGGATGGTGTCGTGCGGGAAGCTGGGATGGCAGCACAGCAGGTTGGGCTGGGTGCCGATCCACGCCACCGTCTCGAGGTCGGTGAAGGGATTGTAGGGCAGCTTGGCGTAGAGATTGGGCGCCACGGCGTGGCTGGCGATGCCGCCCAGCAGCATGGAATAGCCGTCGGGCGGCGACTTGGCGACGTTGTCGGCGGCGATCGAGCCGCCGGCCCCCGAGCGATTGTCGATGACGAAGGACTGGCCGAGATAGTCCTGCAGCTTGGCGCCGAGCCGTCGGGCGATATTGTCCTGCGACCCGCCCGGCGTGAAGGGACAGACGATCCGGACGTTCCGTTGGGGCCAGTCGTCGCCCTGGGCGAAGGCCTGTCCCGCCAGCGGAAGTGCGCCCAGCAGGGCGGTGAGTTGGCGCCTTTTCATGTCTTCCACCTGTGAACGCGTAACGCTCCCCGGTCCGATGATGCATGACCGCTGCACCCCCGCCTAGGGCTTGGCGACGCATTGCGGAACAAAAACCGCCGGCCGGCGTTATCGACGGATGAGCGCGGGGTGTAATGTGAAGGTCGAGTTCGGCGTGGCTCTGCCAGCCACGATCTTGGTGGTGGAGGACGACGTGCTCGTGCGCAGCGTCGTTGCCGCCTACCTGCGCGAACGCGCCTTCGACGTGATCGAGGCGAACAGCGCCGACGAAGCGATCCGCCTGCTCCGCACGGATGTCGTTGTCGATCTCGTGTTCTCGGACGTGAACATGCCGGGCAGCATGGACGGATTGGGCCTGGCGCAGTGGCTTCACGGCGAACGCCCGGCGTTGCCGATCATCCTGACCTCGGGTGAGGCGAGAAGCGCCAAGGAAGCGAGCGACCTTGGCGAGCCCAGGCCGTTTCTCGCCAAGCCCTATGATCACGCCGAGCTGGAACGCCACATTCGCGCTCTGTTGGCGCGCTGAAAGACGCACGGCTGCTCGAGCGGTCTCGCCGTCTGCCGATCGTTTCGACCTGAGGCTGGCCGGCCTTGTCCGCCCGCTTCCATCGGGCATGATGGATCGACGGGAGGGTTTGCCGTGAGGAACAGCATCGACAAGGCCGACGAGGCCCAGCTTTTCGCGACCATCGATCGCTGGGTCGAGCGCGAGGTGGCGCCGCGGGTCAAGGAATTCGACCATGCCGATCGCTGGCCGGCCGAGCTGGTCGACCAGATGAAGGAGCTCGGCCTGTTCGGCGCCACCGTCAGCCAGGACTATGGCGGCCTCGGTCTGCCGGCGCGAACCTATGCCGAGATCGTCATGAAGATCTCCTCGGTGTGGATGGCGCTCACCGGCATCTTCAACTCCCATCTGATGCTGGCGCTGGCCATCGAGAAGTTCGGCACCGAGCCGCAGCGCCGCCACTGGCTGCCCAGGCTGGCCTCGGGCGAAGTGCGAGGCGGGCTGGCGCTGACCGAGCCCGACGCCGGCACCGACCTGCAGGCGATCCGCCTGACGGCGCGGCGCCAAGGCGACCACTATGTGCTGAACGGCACCAAGACCTGGATCTCCAACGGCATCGAGGGCTCGTGCTTCGCGCTGCTGGTCAAGACCAACCCGGAGGCCTCGCCGCGCTATTCGGGGATGAGCCTGTTCATCGCGCCCAAGGGGCCGGGCTTCCGCGTCGGCCGCAAGCTCGAGAAGCTCGGCTACAAGTCGATCGACTCGGGCGAGCTGATCTTCGAGGACTACAAGGTGCCGGCCGATCACCTGATCGGCGAGGTCGAGGGCCGCGGCTTCACCCAGGTGGCGGGTGGCCTCGAATTGGGCCGCATCAACGTCGCGGCACGCGGCGTCGGCATCGCCGAGGGCGCGCTGCGGCTCGCCACCAGCTATTCGCAGATCCGCAAGACCTTCGGCAAGCCGATCTGCGAGCACCAGGCGATCCAGCTCAAGCTCGGCGAGATGGCGACGCGCGCCCGCGCCGCGCGGCTGCTGACGCTCGACGCCGCCGACGCCTTCGACCGCGGCGAGCGCTGCGACCTGCAGGCCGGCATGGCGAAATACTTCTCCTCCGAGGCGGCGCTGGAGAACAGCATCGAGAGCATGCGCATCCACGGTGCCTACGGCTACTCGAAGGAATACGACATCGAACGGCTCTATCGCGATGCGCCGCTCACCTGCATCGGCGAGGGCACCAACGAGATGCAGCGCATCATCATCGCCCGCCAGTGGATCAAGCAGCACGCCGAGCTATGAACGCGAAACCACTGCAAGGCATCCGCGTGCTCACGCTCGAGCAGTTCGGGGCGGGCCCCTACGGCACGATGTTCCTGGCCGAGCTGGGGGCGGAGGTGATCAAGGTCGAGGCGCCCGAGGGCGATCCCTCCCGCCATGTCGGGCCGCACAAGCTCGGCGAGGCCGACAGCGAGTACTTCCAGGCGTGGAACCTCGGCAAGAAGAGCGTCACGCTCGACATCAAGTCGGCCGAGGGCCGTCGCCAGTTCGCGGAGCTGGTGAAGACCGCCGACTGCGTGGTCAACAACCTGCGCGGCACCCAGCCCGCCAAGCTCGGCATCGACTATGCCAGTCTGAAATCCATAAAGCCTTCCATCGTCTGCCTGCACATCTCGGCCTATGGGCGCGCGGGCGAGCGCGCCGACTGGCCGGGCTACGACTTCCTGATGCAGGCCGAGGCGGGCCTCATGGAATTGACCGGCGATCCCGAAGGCGCGCCGACGCGCGTCGGCGTGTCGCTGATCGACAGCATGAGCGGCCTCACCGGCACCGTCGGCCTGCTCGCCTGCCTGCTGCGCGCCAGGACGACGGGGCAGGGATGCGACGTGGAGACGTGCCTGTACGACGTCGCCATGCACCAGCTCACCTATCCCGGGGTCTGGTATCTCAACGAAGGCGACGTCTCGCCGCGCGTGCCGCGCAGCGCCCATCTTTCGCTGGCGCCGGTCCAGACCTTTCCGACCGGCGACGGCTGGATCTTCATCATGTGCATGACCCAGAAATTCTGGCTGTCGCTGGTGAAGGCCATGGGCCGCGAGGAGCTGGTCGACGATCCGCGCTTCGCCGATCCCAACGCGCGCGCCGTCAACCGTGCCGCGCTCACCGACGCGCTCGATCCCACCTTCAGGACGCGGACCACCGCCGAGTGGCTCGGCGCGTTCAACGGGCTCCTGCCGGCCGCGCCCGTGTATCGCCTCGATCAGGCGCTCGACAGTCCGTTCAGCCGGGCTGCCGGCATGGTCTCGGCCGTGCCGCATCCGGTGAAGGGCACGCTGCGCGTCATCGCCAACCCGCTGCGCATCGACGGCGAGCGGCCGGCGCAGGCCGCCTGTTCGCCGCTCGGCGCCGACAACGCCACCCTGCTGGGCAAACGCACATGAAGCTCGAAGGTCTGAAGGTCGTCGATCTCTCCTGGTTCCTGCCGGGTCCGTACCTCACGACGGCGCTGGCCGACCACGGCGCCGAGGTGATCAAGGTCGAGCCGCCTGATGGCGATCCCGGCCGCCACATCCGCCCGCCCGACCAGCGCACCTCGGTCTTCTTCCGCAACATGGGGCGCGGCAAGAAGAGCGTGGTGCTCGATCTCAAGACCGAGCAAGGCCGCGCCGATCTCTTCCGGCTGGCGTGCCAGGCCGACGTGCTGGTCGAATCCTTCCGGCCCGGCGTCGCCGCGCGCTTCGGCGTCGGCTACGAGGCGGTGAAGGAGAAGAACCCCGGCATCGTCTATTGCTCGATCTCGGCCTTCGGCCAGGACGGCGCCTATCCCGGCCGCGCCGCGCACGATCTCGCGCTGGAAGCCATGACCGGCGTGCTCTCGCTCACGCTGGGCGACGACGGCCGTCCCGCGATCCCCGGCATCCCCGTCGCCGACCTGGTGAGCGGCCTGCACGGGCTCTCGGGTGTGCTGATGGCCCTGCTGCGTCGCCAGACCACGGGCAAGGGCGACTATATCGATGTCTCCATGCACGAGGCGCTGATGGCCTCCTGCGCCAACGTCGTCGGCACGGCCTTCACCGACGGCACGCAGCCCGACGTCAAGAACCAGCGCACCACCGGCGGCGCCGCCTTCTACCGGGTCTACGACACGTCGGACGGCCGCCAGCTGGTGCTGGCCGGCCAGGAGATGAAGTTCATCCGCAACCTGCTGAATGCGCTCGGCAAGCCGGAGTTCATCGAGCTCTGCGAATGGCCGGGCGCGCACCAGAAGCCGGTGATGGAGTTCCTCGCCAAGACCTTCCGCGAGAAGCCGCTGGCTCATTGGATGGAGCGGCTCGCCACGCTCGACATCTGCTACGGGCCGGTCAACACGCTGCCCGAGGCGATCGCCGATCCCAACCTCTTGAAGCGCGGCGCCGTCGTGACCGAGCCCGACGGCCGCAAGCACCTGGCGCCGGTCGTCCGCTTCAAGGACGAGCCCTCGCGGCCGCTCTATCGCGAGCCGCTGCTGGGCGAGCACACGCGCGAGGTGCTGAAGCGCGAGGAACCGGCGCGGTGAGCGTCAAGCGTGGCCCCTGGACCATCGTCGCGAGCCGCGAGGTCTACGACAACCGGTGGATCCACGTGACGCATCACGACGTGGTCACGCCGTCGGGCAGCGACGGCATCTACGGCACGATCCACTTCAAGAACCGCGCCATCGGCATCGTGCCGATCGATGCCGAGCGGCACACCTTCCTGGTCGGCCAGTACCGCTTCACGCTGGACGAGTACAGCTGGGAGATCCCGGAGGGCGGCGGACCGCTCGGTGTCGACTTTCTCGAGTCGGCCAAGCGCGAACTGCAGGAGGAGACCGGCCTGCGGGCGGGGCGCTGGCGCAAACTCGCCGAGTGCGACCTCTCGAATTCGGTAAGCGACGAGCGGGCGATCGCCTACCTCGCATGGCAGCTCGAACAGGGCGACGCGGCTCCCGAGCCGACCGAGCTGCTCGCCGTTCGCCGGGTTCCCCTGACCGAGGCCTTCCGCATGGTTGCAGCGGGCGAGATCAAGGACGTCCTCAGCGTGGTTGCGTTGCAGGCGGTGGAACGCCTGGCCCTGAGGAACGAGCTGGACTCTTGGCTGAGATAGAGCGCGAAGCGTCGAGGGGACGCCGTCGGAACTCTAATCGAGAGCCGTCGCGACCTGGGCGGCCGTGACTCCCTCTTTTTCCTCGCGCAGCAGCACGTAGAAGACCGCCGGGAGGGTGTGCAGGACGATCCCGGCCAGGGCGCCGTAGATCCACATGACGAGACTGCCCAGCGCGCCGTGGCCCAGCACCCCGAGGATCACCACCGCGCCGAGGGCGAAGATCACGAACCACAGCAGGAAGACGCCGAGGATCGGCAGCCGCCGGCCGGCCGTCAGGTCCATGCTGCGGTTGAAGGCGCCGCCGATGTCGGTGCGTTCGATCATCATGACGGGGATGGTGACCGCCCACAGCGGGATCAGGAACAACGGCCCGACCAAGACGATCGCCGACACCGCGACCACGAAGTACTGGATGCATCCCAGCAACAGCAGGCGGCCGAACATCGGGCCCTGCAGCTGGCGCAGCATCGGCTCCCATTGGGGCCTGCGGCCGGCGATCGCCTGCAGCGTGCCCCAGGTGAGGCAGATCGACGTCGCCGCGGCGCAGACCAGGCCGACGAGGCCGGCCAGCAGCCCCAGGCTCAGGATGTTCATCACCAGGGAGGCCGCGCCGAAGATCACGGCGACGGTGAAGAAGGCGGCGAAGTTGTCGCGCGCCAGGGCATAGGATCGCTCGAGAACCGACGTGACGGTCCAGGACGGGGGAGAGGATGCGGTGGTCATGGCCTATCCTACCAGAGCCGTCGCCTTGGCGAGAGGCACGGGCTTGTCCTGCAACAGGAGGTCCACGGCCTCCTGCTCCCATGCCGTCTCGTTGAGCGACAGCGGGTCCTGCGGCGCCAGCCGATGCTCGATCACGAGGCGTGACAGCAGCAGCCGGCGCGCATCGCCGCCCTTGGCGCCGAGCGCCGCGCCTTCCCAGGCCATCAGAGCCGCCGACGCGGCGTGGTAGAGCGCGCCCGCCGCCATCCGGCAACGCTTCTCGTGTTTCGGGTCGGCGGCGACCGCCTCGACGAAGCGCTCGACGCGATCGAGCGTGGCGCCCAGCAGGCCCTTGTACTGGCCGGGCAAGGAGTCGGAGCGCTCGTACTTGTCCTTCAGCGCCGCGGTCAGCGTCCTGTGGCCGCCCGTCTTGCCCACGGCGCGCTGGACGACGTCGAGCGCGTTGATGTTCGACGTGCCCTCCCACAGGGTGCCGATCTGCGCGTCGCGCACCAGGCGGGCGGTCACCCATTCCTCGATGTAGCCCAGGCCGCCCCTGACCTCGAGGGCATGGCTGGCGACAGGAATGTTGTCGCGGCAGGCGCGGAACTTGTAGACCGGCGTCAGGATGCGCAGCAGGTTGGCCGCGTCCTTGTCGCCCTGGTTCGCCTTGCCCATGGCATCGGCGGAGAAGGCGTACATGGAAAGGGCCTGCTCGGTCGGCAGCATGATCTTCATCAATTGGCGGCGCAGCAGCGGGTATTCGCCGATCGCCTTGCCGAAGGCGCGGCGGTTCCGGGCGACCATCATCGCCTCGTTGAGGCCGCGCCGCATCATCGAGGCCGCGCGCACACCGTGGCTCAGCCGCGACAGGTTCACCTGCTCCATCATCTGCTTGAAGCCGCGATCGGCGTCGCCCACCAGGTAGGCGATCGCGCCGTCCATGATGATCTCGCCCGAGGCCATCGACCTGGTGCCGAGCTTGTCCTTCAGCCGCACGATCCGATAGCTGTTGCGGCTGCCGTCCTCCAGCCGCCGCGGCATGGCGAACATGCCGAGCCCCCGGGTGCCCGGCGCGGCGCCTCTGGGCCGCGCCAGCAGGACCGCGACGTCGGCGTCGGCGTGGCTGCAGAACCACTTCTGGCCGAACAGCTTCCAGCGCTCGACGCCGTCAGGGCCGACGCCGATGCGCTCGGCCTCGGTTTCCAGAGCGCCGACGTCCGACCCGCCCGCCTTCTCGGTCATGAACTGCGTGCCCTTGAGCATCGTCGCCGGGTCCTGGCTGAGCAGCCGGTCGAGCAGCAGCTTCTTCAAGGCCTCGGAGCCGAATCGCTTGATGATGAAGTTGGAGGTGTCCGACACCGAGATCGGACACATCAGGCCGAACTCGGCCTGCACGAAGAGATAGGTGATGCCGTACTTTACGAGCGGATGCGCCGGATCGCTCATGCCCAGCACGCCGGCGCGGTGCGTCATGGCGTGCATGCCGAATTCCTCGAACGCGATCTTCTCCATCTCGCGATACGAAGGGTGATAGTCGATCCAGTCCTCGTCGCGACCGAAGCGGTCGCGCGGCTGCAGGACCGGCGGATGCTTGTCGGCTGTCATGGCGAGATCGTCGAGCCGGTTGCCGGCCAGCTCGCCCAACCGCTCCAGATGCGGCGTCACCTGGCGGAGCAGCGCCGGCTCCATGTAGAGCGACAGCAGGTCCTGGAATTGCCGGTCGATCGTGTAGAAGTTGCGGCCGTGCGCGTCCGGCGCGATGTGCTCGGCGCCGTGCGGCGTCGTGGCCATGGGAGTCGAGGCGTCGGGCATTCTTCCTCCTTACCATCTCTGCTTCTGCCAGCCGCCTTTCAGCACGCGCTCGACATAGGGCGGCACGATCTGCGTGGCGGGGCCATAGATATGTTCCTGGAACAGCGGCTGGTTGCCGGTCGGCTCGAGGTTGAGCTCGACCGTGTGGGCATGGGCGCGGCGCCGCGCCTGCAGCACGAAGCCCGCTGCCGGATAGACCTCGCCCGAGGTGCCGATTGCCATGAACAGGCCGCAGCGGTCGAGGGCTTCGTAGATCTCGTCCATGTGATGCGGCATTTCCCCGAACCACACGATGTTGGGACGCAGCTCGCCCACGACGTTGCAGGCGGGGCAGACCGATTGCGGCGTGAGGTCGATGTCGGACTCGAAGACCGTGCCGCAGCTCATGCAGCGGATCTCGCCGTCGCGGCCATGCATGTGGATGACCTTCCGCGAGCCCGCCATCTCGTGCAGCGGGTCGATGTTCTGGGTCACGACCACGACCTCGCCCTCGTAGGCTCTCTCCAGATGGGCGAGCGCGTGATGGGCGGCGTTGGGTTGGATATGGGCGCCACGCAGCGAGCGGCGGGTGTCGTTGTAGAAGTCGAGCACCTTCTTCTTGTCGCGATGCCAGGCCTCGATGGTGGCGACCTCTTCGAGGTTGACGCGCGTCCACAATCCGTCCTCGTCGCGGAAGGTGTCGATGCCGCTTTCCTTGGAGATGCCCGCACCGGTCAGGATCACGATCCCGGGCGGCAGGAAATCTTGGTGCATGTCGGCAATTTAAAGCACAATCTGGCCCGCTGTAATCCATTGCGCTCCGGCGTGTGCTAGGCTCGACGGCCATGCTCATCGGTGTCCTCTTCGTCTGCACCGCCAATATCTGCCGCTCGCCCATGGCTGAAGGCGTGTTCCGCACCCTGGCCCGCCGCGCCGGGCTGGAGCAGGTGTTCACGATCGCCTCGGCCGGGACAACCGGTGCACACGCCGGCGAAACGCCCACGCCGGCCGCCGTAGCCGCGGCGGCGCGTCGCGGCTACGACATATCGGGTCAGCGTTCGCGTGCCGTCACCAAGGACGACATCGCCAGGGCCGACTATGTGCTGGCGATGGACCGCAGCCACATGGCCGACCTGCGCTGGATGGCGCCACGCGACAGGATCGACCGTCTGCACATGTTCACGAAGTTCGGTCCGCTGCCGGGCATCGTCGACGTGCGGGATCCCTATGGCGGCACGCAGCAGGACTATGAGCGCGCGCTCGATCTCATCGAAGCGGGCTGTATCGGGCTGCTGACGGCGTTGACGCCCGAGGCGAAGACGGCCCTGGCAAAGGCCGGGTGACGCCCATCGTGGCTGGACGGCGGCCGCGGGTGGTGGTTGCATGACGGCAGCCGATCCCAGGGAGGAGGCCGGAGCATGTCCATGACCCGCCGGGTCGCCCTCGCTGCTGCCCTTGCAACGCTGTTCTCGGCAGGCGCCGCCGACGCTCGTCAGTTCAAGTCATCCGACGTCCAGGGAGCGGATCAGCCTGTCGTCAAGGCGGTCGCCTACATGGGCGAGTTGATGCGCCAGCGCAGCGGTGGCCGCCTCGGCATTGCCGATCTCGGCGCCTCCGACAACGATTCCGAGATCTTCACCGTCGCCCAGGTGCGTACCGGCACCCAGGACATGGCGCGAGTCAGCATGTTCGCCCTGCACAGCTCGGTGCCGGCCAGCGTCATTCCGACCGTGCCGTTCCTGTTCACCTCGACGGCCCATCGCCGCCGTGTCCTCGACGGGCCCATCGGCGAGGAGTTGCTGACCGCGCTGGCCGAGCAGGACCTGGTCGGCCTCTGCTTCTACGATGCAGGGGCGCGGTCGATCTACACCGCCGGCCGGCCGGTGCGCACTCCCGCCGACATGAAGGGGCTCAGGATCCGGGTGCAGGCCGCGCCGACGATGGTCGAGGTCGTGAAGGCGTTGGGGGCCGTTCCGGTACCTTCGCCCTATGGGCAGATCCGCTCGCTGTTCGCGGCGGGCACGATCGATGCGGCGGAGAACAACCTCGTCTCCTATTATGGCGCGCGGCACTTCGAGGTCGCCAAGGTCTACAGCGTGACCGAGCATGCCGCGCCGCCGGCCGTCGTGATCTTCTCCAAGCGCATCTGGGATCGGCTCCCGGCCGCCGATCGGCAGATCATCCATCAGGCAGCACACGACTCGGTGCCCTATTTTCACAAGCTCGTCGACGAGCAGGAGGCCGCGGCGCGCGCCGCATTGGCCGCCCAGGGCGTCCAGTTCGTGAGCGACATCGACAGGGCCGCCTTCGTCAGGCTCCTGACGCCGCTTTATCCGAAGCTGGTCCCGGACCCGCGCCATCGCGCCCTCGTCGAACGGATCCAGGCCGTGGAATAACCCTTGCCGCATACCGTGCGCCTCGGGTCAAAGCGGCCACTTCAATCCCAGCTCACCGAAGCGGTTGATCACATTGAAGGTGAGGCGCGAGACGTCGTTGTCGTATTTGTTGTGCGGCAGTGACCCGCAGTAGGTGATCGAGCCCGTCGAGAACACCGCGCCGCCTCTGGGTTTTTCGATATAGGTCATGTCGGCGCGTATCAACCCTTCCAGCGTATCGCCGGTGATGGTGGTGTTGAAGCCCAACCGCTCCTCGTGCACGACCACGCACTCCTTGCGGTCATGGCCTTCGGACGAGGCCAGCACCACGGCGTTGAGCGGGCTGCCCAGCCGATGGTCGAGCCGGTCGAGCTCGAAGCCCGCCGCGCCGCCGCCCGAGAAGCCGTAGCCGCCGAACAGCTCTTCCTTGACGCCTTCGAAAACCCAGGCGTGATGGTTGTCGCGCGCTGCGGGTGCCTGGCGGTAGGAATCGCCGACGAACAGGCCTTGGCTCGAGAAGCCGATGCCGCACAGCATGTTGGGCGGCCGGTCCGAACGCCGCCACAATCCGCCATAGGCGCCGTCGAAGGCGTGATAGTACTCGCCGGGCTCGGCCGGCCAGGTGCGGATGCCGCCCTCGGTTCGGCGGACCTCGATGGCGCCCGGCACGGCGTCGCAAAGCGCCACGCGCCAGTAGAAGCCGTTGCCGCCGAGATACATCAGCCTGCCGCCGGTGTCGGTATAGGCCTGCAGCGCATCGAGGGTGTTCACCGTGTGGTATTCGGGGTGCGTCCCCGTCACCACCACCTTGTATGGCTTCAGGATGTCGACGCCCTTTTCGTGCAGGTCGTGGTCGGTGACGACGTCGTAGGCGATGCCCATGCGGTCGAGCCAGCCGGTGAGATGGGTGTCGGCCGGCAGATGGCGCAGGCCCGAGCCCGCCTGGTCGTGGAAGGTGAGGAAGTCCGGACGCCAGGTCAGCAGCGGACGCAGGTGCGAGGAGTAGGCGACGCCCGAGCCGTCGCGATGGAAGTTGTAGGTCGAAAGGCCGTAATCCTTGTGCTCGTCGGGATTGTTGGCGGCAGCCTTCCAGTCGGCGACGCGCTGGCGGAAGGCGTCGTTGAACATGCCGCGCGAGAAGTTGGTGTAGACCTGATAGGTGAAGGTCGAGGCGATGTAGCAGACCTTCGCTTGCGGTTTGCCGACCTGCGGGCGCACGAAGAACGGAATGACGTCGCGGTGCGGCCCGCAGCGCAGCTGCATGCCGTAGACGCCGCTCTTCATGTCCTTCGGGACGGTGAAGCTGAAATCGTCGGCCCAGCCGCAGTCGTGCAGGTCGTCGTCGTGGAAGTGGATGGCGGCATACATGTGCGGCGCGCGCTTCCAGTCGCGCTCGGCATCGTTCCATGCCGCCCCCTTCATGGCGCGGGTCGGCAGGTTGACCAGCCGGCCGTGCAGGCGGTTGGGCCCCGTGTCCTCGACCTCGAGCGAGCCCATGCGGCGAGCGAAATCCCAGGCCGCGAAACCGGCGATCCTGGGCGCCTCGATCTTGCCGTTGAAGCAGCGCCGGGCCGGCCGATCGGTGGCGCTCTCCGCGCCGACGAACACGGGCTGCGGCGCCTCGATCGTCACGTCGGTTGCCGTCGCGCTCGCCTCGCCCTCGTCGTCGACGGCGAAGGCGCGCGTCAGGGGCTGCTGGCCGACGCGCATCATGCCGGTCGCGGGATCGGCCGACGCCCAGACGCGATACCAGGCGCGATTGCGCAGCTTCTTGCCCGTCGCGATGCGCGCCCCGGCGCATTCCAGCGCCATGCCGTCCGGCGTCAGCACCAGCGCAAAGCCCGCGCCCGAGGCGGCGTCGCGACGCGAAAGCACGGTCTGCGGCCCGTCCTCGGGCAAGGTCGGCCAGATCAGGGCCTCGACCGAAAGAGCCGCCGGCAACTTCACCTCGGCGGCGCCCTCGACCAGCGCATAGGAGCCGGGCCAGGCGTGCTGCTGGCGCGAGGCGAAGCGCCCGTCGAACAGCTCGGACAGGTCTTCCAGTTTCTGCGCCGGCCCGCCGGGATTGGGATCGCCGCGCACGATGCGCACCAGCATGGCGTTGTACGCGCCCGCTCCCACGCTCGAGACCTTGAAGCTTATCTTTTCTCCGGCGCGTACCGAGATGCGGTCGGCGTAGCCGGTAAGCGGTGCTGTCACGTTCATCTCCCCTCAACCGACGGACATAGTCGCCCGACTCCCGAGCGGAATGCCATCACATTGATTGCGAGCCGAGTTGCTTGGCGGGCAGGGCTGGACGCCGCCGTCGCCTCCGGCCACAAGGGAGCATGGCTTTGGGGGCATTTGAATGAAGCACGGCATCCGGTAGATGCATCGGGCGTTCCGCGCTGCGCCGCCAATGCTCGTCGTGCTGATCGAGGCGATGACGATGGCGACGCTCGCCCCGATCCTTGCCCCCCTTGTGGCGAACCCGCCGGCGCACGGGCTCATGAGCGACCTTCCGGCCTCCTCGAGAAGCCTGCTCTACGGCGCCGCGCTCGGCCTTCAGCCGCTGCTGGCGATGTGCTCGGCGCCCCTGCTGGGGCAGCTCTCCGACCGGCTCGGCCGCAAGACGATCCTGCTGTACACGATGAGCGGCCTGACCCTGGCTGCCGTCGGCATCGGCCTCGCGATCAGTTCGGGCTGGGTCGCATTCCTGTTCGCCAGCATGATCATCAGCGGCCTCAGCGCCGGCAACCAGGCCGTGGCCCAGGCCACGCTGGTCGACATGAGTCCGCCCGACCGCAAGGCGCTCTATCTCAGCCTCGCCCTTCTTTCGTCGTCGCTCGGTTTCCTGGCCGGGCCGCTGGTCGGTGGCGTGCTCTCTGATCCGGCGTTGGTCTCTTGGTTCGGGCCAGACGTCCCGTTCTACGCCCTGGGGGCTGCGAGTTTCGTTACCGTGCTGCTTATCGTCGTGATGGTGCCGGGCACGCCGCCGGGGAAGCTCGCTGCGCCGGAGCCGATCGACCCGCTGTCGGGCGTGCGCGCCCTCGTGAGCTCCTTCCGGGATCGAACCATCGGCCGCATCTCGCTGGTGTTCGGGCTGATGCAGATGGCCTGGGCGGCCTACTTTCTTTTCTTGCCGATGTTCCTCGTGACCACGGATCATTTCTCTCACGGCGAGACCAGTGCCGCCATGGCGGCGATGGGGGCGGGCTTCCTGGCGAGCTACGCGGTCGGACTGCCTCTTCTGTCGAAGTACTGGTCCGCCCGGGCGATCGCCCGCGCCGGCCTGATCCTCACCGCGGCCGGCATGTTGGGCGGTGCCCTGGCTGGCCAGGGACCGGTGCAGTGGCCGCTGATCATGGTCACCGGTTTCGTCGTGTCGATCGCCTATGGCGCCATCCTCACGCTCTATGCCGACGCCGTCGACGCCTCGCGGCAAGGCCAGATTCTCGGGATCAGCATTGCCGTCGTGAGTTTCTCGTGGGGCGTGAGCTCGATTGCCGCCGGCTACCTCGCGGGAGCCTCGCCGTGGGCGCCGATCGTGATGGCCACCGCCCTCATGACATTGAGCTTTCTCGTCTCCCTCGCCCTGCCGTCGCCGCGCGATAGGGCCGAGGGCCCGCAACCCGCCGAGAGGACCGCCGTATGAGTCGCTTCCCTTCCTTCAGCGAGAAATCCGTGAGCCTGGCGGACGGCACCGTCTCGTACATGGAAGCGGGGACGGGCGAGCCGGTGCTGCTGCTGCACGGTATCTTCGGCATCAAGGAGCATTGGCAGGCGCTCGGCGTCCTGCTGGCCCGTTCGTTCCGGGTTATTGCGCCCGACCTGCCGTTGCATGGGAAGTCGAAGTCGTTCAGCCCCGACTACGCCGCGCCGCAAGCGATGGCGCGGGTCCTGTCGCAATTCGTGACCGAGCTCGGCTTGCAGCGCTATCACACCGCGGGCAACTCGCTGGGCGCCGCCCTGGCCGCTGTGCTGGGCGCGGTCGATGCCGGACGAGCGGCCAGCGTCGCCTTTCTCGGCGCGCCGCCGGTGCGTTCACCGATGCAAAGCGAGGTCGACCGTGCCCGCGCCGATGGCATCAACCTTCTCGTGCCGCGGACGATGGAGGAGTTCGACCGCAAGATCTCGCTGCTCTTCAGCGGTGCGCCCAGCATCCAGCCCGACGTGCTGCGCAATGTCGGCGCCGAGGAGATCAAGCACTGGCAGGAGAACACCGACCTGTGGAACCGCATCCTCGGCGACTTCTACTTCATGGAGCCCTATGTCGACCGCATCGCAGCACCGACCCTGTGCATCTGGGGACAGGACGACCGCTGCAACGACAGCTCCGGCGCCGCGCCGCTCGGCGCCCGCTTGAAGAGCAGCAAGATGGTCGTCGTTCCGGGCGCCGGCCATGCCGTCATGCAGGAGGACTTCCGCAACATCGCGAATCTCTATCTCGGCTTCCTGCGCGACCATCCGATCGCGGCCAGCCCTTGAGGTCAGCCTGCCGTCTTGCGCTTCACCAGGGCGATGAGATCGGCGACCGAACCCACCTTGGCTCCTTCCTCGGGCGGGACCGTCACGCCGTAGGACTCCTCGACCGCCAGCATGAGGTTGAGGTGGCGCAGCGACGTCCAGGCGGGCTGGCTCTTGGGCGAGGTGCCCGGGCTGACTTCCGCGGCCGGCAGTTCCAGCACGTCGGCGACCAGTTCGCGGATTTCTTGATCGAGATTTTCGCTGCTCATGGCCTTTGCTCCTGAGCTCAGGGGTTCGTCATCTTGATCCACTCGGGGCAACGCACCGTCTGGTCGGCGCCGAGCTCCCAGTGGCTGCCCTCCGGCGTTTCCTCGACCAGCCGGAAGTCGTGCTTGGGCAGGAAGTCCTTCACCGGCTCGTTCTTGGCGGTCGGCAGGAACCAGGCCGTCATGGCGCCGGTCTTGTGCGCGCGTGCGTCCTCCAGCAGCCGGCTGAGGAAGGCCGTCTCGACCGTGCGGCCGATCACCCGGCAGCTCAGCAGGAAGGTGTCGAGCTCGCTCTTGCCGTCGCCGTACTTAAGGATCGCCGCGCCGACGATGCCGTTGTCGCCGAAACGGTCGGTCACCTTCAGCCAATAGACGCCGGCGTCGGGCGAGGCTGCCAGGGCGGCTACCTCCTCGTCGCTGTAGCGATGGGTGCTGAGGTTGAACTGGTTCGTCTTGCGGGTCAGCTGGGCGATGCGCGGGATGGTGAGGTCATCGGCTTTGCCGACGGTGGCCACGGTCTCGAGCTTGCGCAGGTAGTCGTCCGGCGAGCCCATCGCCGCCTGCAGCTCGCTGCGCTGGCGCTGGATCGCATAATACTGCCCGCGCTCGCGGTCCTCGGCCGACAGCCTGAGCCGCTCGAACAGCGGACAGGCCCTCAGCGTGTCGGCGTAACCCATCGGGTCCTCGGGCAGCTCGAGCACCGTGACCTCGGGCACCTCGTGGCGGATATGGCCGCGCTCCACGGGGTTGTCGTCTAGGAAGACGAGCGAGTCGATGCCGATGTTCAGTTCCTTGGCGATCTCGCGCAGGCTCTGTGCCTTGGGGTTCCAGTTGATGCGAATCGCGGCGAACTTGTCGGGGCGCAGCAGCATGTTCGGATGGTCGCGCAGGACATGCAGGGCGTCTTCCGGATTGTTCTTGCTGGCGATGGCGAGGATCACGCCGCGGTCGGCGATGTCGAGGATCGCCCGCTGCAGCGCCTGGAAGGCGGCGCCGGGGTATTCGCCGTCCAGCTTGATGCCGTCGTAGCCGTCCTCGCCGACCACGCCGCCCCACAGCGTGTTGTCGAGATCCAGGACCAGGCACTTGGCCGACCGTCCGGCGATCGGGCACATGAAGCGCAGCCATTCGTCGGCCAGGCTGGGCAGCGCTCCCGACGCGATCGGCAGACGGGCATCGAGCCAGCGCCGTTCGTCCAGCCAGAGACGACGCCCGTAGCGGGCGACCAGGCCGTCATAGTCGAGGAAGTACGCGCCTTGCTCCTTGCAGAGCCGCATGAGGTCGTGATTGATCAGTTGCGTCGTCTCGATCTGACCGGACGGCCCCTGGTGATCCAGGATGCCGGTCCGGGCCAGCGGCAGGCATTCCAGGCCATGGACGATCAGTTGCGCCTGCGACCGCGACCGGAAGCTCATGACGTATGAACGGAACTCATCGACGACGCGTGCGCGTGCCGCCGCCAGCGCCTCGGCCGACGCGACGGGGCCGCGCGTCCACAGCTCGGGCGCGATGTCGCGAGTCTGCAGCGCCAGGACGACGACACTGGGCTTGCTGCTGTAGGTCGGCGATTGCGGATCGAGGATCTCCTGGGCCCAGACGCCGAAGTCCGCGACGACGGGATCGAGGTCGATGCCGAGCACCAGCGCGCCGGCGCGAAGCAGCGGCAAGGCCGGCTCGACGGTGAAGGATCGCAGGAAGCGGACTTTCAGGGGTGTGCCGCGCAGATGGGGCGCCAAGCGCTTCGCCCGGGCGGCGATGAATCCGGCCGTCGCCTGGGTGGGCTGCAGCCGCCACAACACCTGCAGGTCATCGAGCGCATCGTCCCAGGCTTCGCGTTCCAGATAGGAATCGACGGACGCGCGCAATCGATTGATCTCGTCCCGCATGATGCCCCAGCCCTTCAGAAGGTCATAGTAACGGGCTCAAGCGCGTGACGCGAGAGGCTCGGAGCAGGGCAACACTTCGAGGAATCGCCGCATGAACTCCGTGAACTTCTCACGTTGATCGCCAACGCCGGTATCCAGCAGCTCCAGCTGCATTTGCCCGCGGATCGTTTGCGCCGAAAGCCAGAACAAATGGGCGCGACCGGACATGATCGGTGACGCCACGCCGACCCGAACCTGTTGCAGGGTGAAGTGCCGGTAGTGATCGGCGAACGGCACCAGCCCGGCATTGCTGACAAAGCCGCAACATTCGCGCGCCTTCATGATCTGCATGGCTTGCTGCGATGTCATGCGCGCGTGGTAGAGGGCGCTCAGTCCTTCCGTGTCCCGGGTGAACAAATCCGAATCGATCGTGGTCTTGATCTGCTCGCTGATATCGGCCGCCAATTTCCAGAATGCTTCCTGTGCGCCGATCCTGAAAGGGTGGAAAATCCCGGTGACGAAGTTCCCCAGCTCTTTTCCTGTCATCTGGGCGTTGAGAACGGAACGCAGATCGCACGGGGTGAAACAGAACGATTCACGCGCCAGCTTGTGTTCCGCGGCATAGGCATTGAGCGTGTGGATCATCGCGGCGCACAACACTCCTTGCACCGTGCAATTGTTCTTCTTGGTCAGTGCCACGAGGGCGCGCGACTCTTCGACACTGAGGAGATGGCAGTAGCTCGCGTTGAAGTGGGAGGGTGCCTTGGCCGCGAGCGGCGTCTCATCTCGAAACGGGACGACGAGGTCCGGCAGTGCAAGTTTGGGCTTGCCCTGTGGCAGCAGCGTCTTCAGTTCCGGATACCACGGATAGAAGTTGAGCTTGATGTTGCGCTGCCCGCTGTGGAGCTGATCCAGGAACCCGAGCAGATCGGATGCCAGGCCGACCATGCTGCGAAAATCGCTGAAGGCATGTTCGATTGAAAAGATGACGTCATGTGTATCGGCACCGCGCGCCCAATCGACTCTCAGGATCGGATCGCCTGGCCGGAGCGGCATGGGCTTCTTGAGCGCGGCAGACGCAATCTTCTCGACGTTGTCCTGCTGTTTGCGTGGATGGATGAACAGGGGGATCGGTTTGCGCGTAGCCTTGAACAGGAAGGGCTGTTGCTTGGTTACCGTGTGCTGCAGGATGGGATGCTGCCGCTGCAGCAGCTGCAACGCCTGCACCATGAACTTCTTCTGCAAGCTGCCTTCGAGACGTATCGAATATTGGATGATGAAGGGATGCTGGCGGCCCAGTAGCCAGAAGAACGAGTCATAGGAATTGAGTTTGTACGTCATTGTGATCCATGAGGGCTCTTGGCTGAGCCCCCGAAGCCTATCCCGCGGTCATACTAGCTGATCTTTTCGCCGGCGCGTACCGAGATGCGGTCGGCGTAGCCGGTACGCGGTGCTGCCACGTTGTCTCCTCTCTGGCGAACGATATAGTCGCTCCGAATTGGAGGAGGGAGTTTCATGACCAAGATCGCTCGCCGCGCGGTGCTCGCCGGCGCGCTCGCCGCGCCGCTTGTCGCGCGGAGCGGCTTTGCGCAAGCAGGCTATCCCAACAAGCAGATCCGCATGGTGGTGCCCTTCGCCGCCGCTGGCACGACCGATCTCCTGGGCCGCATCGTCGCGCAGTACCTCACCGAGCAGTGGGGCCAGCAGGTGATCGTCGACAACAAGACCGGCGCGGGCGGCAATGTCGGCGCGGAGCTGGTCGCGAAGGCACCGGCCGACGGCTATACGCTGCTGCTCGGCACGGTCGGCACCGCCGTGACCAACCAGTACCTCTACAAGAGCATGCCCTATGACAGCATGAAGAGCTTCGCCCCGGTGGCGCTGGTCGGTGAGGTGGCCAACGTCCTTGCCGTGCATCCGAGCTTCCCGGCCAAGACGCTCAAGGAGTTCGTCGAGTACTGCAAGGCGCAGGGGCCCAACAAGGTGAGCTACGGTTCGCCCGCCGTCGGCGGCACCGGCCATCTCGCCATGGAGTATCTGTCGGAGCTTGCCGGCATCAAGCTCGAGCACGTCGTCTATCGCGGCAGCTCGCTGGTGATGAAGGACCTTCTCGCCGGCCACATCCTCACCACCATGGACAACCTGCCGCCCTACCTGCAGCACATCCAGTCGGGCGCGTTGCGGGCGCTGGGCGTCAGCTCGGCCAAGCGCTGGTTCGCGGCACCCGACGTGCCGACCATCGCCGAGCAGGGCTATGCCGGCTTCGATGCGGCGCCGTGGTGGTACGTGGCGGCGCCGGCCGGCACGCCGGCCGATATCGTCAAGAAGCTGTCGGACGAGATCACCAAGGGCATCAGGTCGGAGGCCGTGATCAAGAAGATCCGCGAGACCGGGGCGGCCGAGCTGCCGGGCGACGCGGCCGCGCTGCTGAAGCAGATGGAAACCGAGAACGTCAAATGGAAGAAGGTCATCACGGCCGCCAAGCTGGAGCCGCAATGACCCTTCGACAGAGCTCAGGGCAGGCCCGCAACGAGCTCAAGGGCAAGATCCAGACCGTCCTCGGCCCGATCGCGCCCGAGTCGCTCGGCCGCACCCTGATGCACGAGCATGTGCTGTGTGACATCCGGCCGCCCGGCACGCGCTCCGACAACGATCTCGGGCCCGAGATCACGCTCGAGAATGTCTGGCAGATGAACTACGGCCGCGGCCTGAAGCGCGCCGGCCGCAAGTACATGCTCGACCTCGAGGACATCGCCACCCGCGAGGTGGCGATGATGAAGCACCAGGGCGGCGATGCCATCGTCGAGCTGACCTGCGGTGGCCTGTCGCCCGATCCCGCCGGGCTGAAGCGCATCGCCGCCGGCACCGGCGTGCACCTGATCATGGGATGCGGCTACTACGTCAACGATTACCAGGATCCTAGGAACCACGGCCGCAGCGTCGACGACTTCGCCCGCGAGATCATCGGCCAGGTGCTGCACGGGGCCTGGGGCACCGATGTCCGCGCCGGCATGATCGGCGAGATCGGCTGCCAGGCGCCGTGGACCGCCACCGAGAAGACGGTGATGCAGGCGGCCCTGATCGCGGCAAGCGAGACGGGCGCCGCGATCAACGTCCACCCGGGGCGCCATCCCGACCAGCCGCAGGAGGTCGCCGACTTCATCCGGGCCGCCGGCACGTCGACCGAGCGTGTGGTCATCAGCCACATCGACCGCACGATCTTCGACGAGGAGCGGCTGCTGAGGCTCGCCGACTCCGGCGTCACCATCGAATTCGATCTGTTCGGCCAGGAGGCGAGCTATTACGGGTTGTCGGACATCGACATGCCCAACGATGCGACGCGCCTCAGGCTGATCCGTGCTCTGATCGACCACGGTCATCTGGACCGTGTCGTGATCAGCCACGACATCTGCTATCGCACGCGGCTGACGACCTTCGGCGGCCACGGCTATGGCCATATCTTCAGGAACGTCGTGCCCATGATGAAGGAGCGCGGGTACAGCGAAGACGAGATCGACGCCATCCTGGTGCGCAATCCGAAACGGCTGCTCACCTTCGTCTGAGCAACGCGGCACCCTCCAAATGAATGGGGCCGCATCGTGCCCTAGGCTGCTTTCTTCTTCGCACGCAGCGCCGGCGCCAGCTTGCGTTCGAACAGCTCGAAGAAGGAATCCTGGTCTGGGCCGATCTGCGTCAGGATGACGTGATCGCAGCCGATGGCGGTCAGCTCGTTGATCGCCTCGAGGTGGCGATCGGCCGACGGCCCGCAGCTGATCGCCTTGCCGACCATGTCGACCGAAACGTGCTCGGAGGCGGCGGCAAAGGCTTCGTCGTGCGGCAGCTCGGCCAGCACCGGCCAGCCCGACAACGACCAGCGGAAATAGCGATGCGCCGTCTTGCGTGCCTGGGCCTCGTCGGCGCCGCAGCACATCGCCAGCTCGGCATAGCGTGGACCCTTGCCGCCGGCACCGGCGAAGGCCTCGACCAGTTTCTTCTCGGGCTCCGTCACGATCAGCCCGTCGGCCTTCTCGCCGGCAAGCCGAGCGGCCTCCGGTCCGCCGGCCGCCACGATGACGGGCAGCTTGCCCTTCGGCCGATCGAACAGCTTGGCATGATCGAGCTTGAAATATTGGCCGCGATAGGACGTGAGCTCGCCCGCGAGCAGTCCCTGGATGATGTCGAGCGCCTCTGAAAGCCGTTCATGACGCTCGACCACGCCCGGCCAGCCTTGGCCCACGACATGCTCGTTGAGACGCTCGCCGGCGCCGAGACCGAGCGTGAAGCGCCCGTCGGCCAGCAGGCCCATGGTGGCCGCCGCCTGGGCGATGATCGCGGGGTGATAGCGCATGATCGGGCACGTCACCGCCGTCATCAGGCCGAGATGCTCGGTCGCCTGCGCGACCGCACCCAGCACCGACCAGGCAAACGGTGCATGACCCTGCTCCTCGAGCCAGGGGAAATAGTGGTCGGAGATGGCCGCGAAGTCGAAGCCCGCCCGTTCGGCGCGCCGTGCATTGCGCACGAGGTCGGCCGGTCCATGCTCCTCGGTCATCAGCTTGTAGCCGAGCTTCACCATGCGTGCCTCCGGGCTTGATGCTGGTACATGTCGAGTGAACATGCGGCGCCAGGCGAAGGTTGCCCGCACAACCGGACCGGAAGCGGTGTCGGGCGGCGGTGGCGGATGTCACGTCACTGCGCGCACGGAAAAGTGGATTGCGCTTGGCTTGCCTCGGGCTTCGCGCCAAAAAGCCGGCACTTATGCTTCGCTGGAAAATCGCACCACTCGAGCAGATGGTCATCTGCGTCTCCGAAGGCCCTGTTACCAAGGAGGAGCTCATGGCGTACTTCAAGGCGCTCGAGGAGGCTGGCGCTGCTTCCTATCGCAAGTTGCTGGATGCGAGCCGCGCCGAGTGCCATCTGACGGCGGACGAGATTGCCGACATCGTAGCCTATGCCAGGTCGCTGAAGTGGCAGGGGACGCCTGGACCCATGGCCATCTTCACGGGCTCGTCGGGCAACGACGCGTTCGTTCGGGCCGTCAGGAAGCTGCTGCGGCCGGGACGCCGGTCGAGGACATTCTCGACCATCCACGCGGCCCGCCGCTGGCTGGACGGTGCCCCGACAGGGCGACCGGCCCGCTTACGGGCCGGTACCGGAGGCCGCCGCTGATGCGGTGTCGTGCCAGGCAGGACATGCCTCGGGGCACTCGGGTCATGGTGCCCTTCCGAGTCGGGCGGCACCGGGCTGCCACTGCCCATCGCTGCCTTTGTGGAATTGCCGCTTGACGACCGACCAGGCGATGCGATGGGCGATTTCTTCCAGCCGCTCCTGTCCGGCATAGGTTGCCCAAGCGGCATTGAAGGCCTTGCGATACAGGTCCTGCGCCCGCACGGGCAGGTGATGGCGGATGGACGGCGGCAGGGCCGCATTCGTGGCGTAAGGCATGGAGCGCGTTGGGGTTAGCCGTTGACCGGGGCGGCCTTGACGGGCTCGGCGAGCACCGACAGCCCGTTGCCGACGATGCGCTCCATGGCCTCGACCATGAGTTGATACTTGACGCCGACGACCGACAGCTCGCGCGCCCAGTTCACGAGATCGCCCCATGGGTCGTTCAGCTTGCCCGTGCCGCCCACGATCGCCACGACCGTGCCGACCTCGATCCGCCCCTGCAGTGCCAACCAGCCGCCGACACCCAGAGCCACCGCGACCGCCGAATGATGCATGACGTTCATCAGCAGGTTCATCGTGAACTTCAGCTTGTAGATTCCCATGTTGAGCACGAAGACGCGGGCGATCGGTTCCTGCATGCGGTCCCATCCGTGTCGTGAGGCAATGGCGGTCTTGACGATATCGCCGCTCAGGCCCCGCTTGGTCACGATGCGGGCCTGCGCGCGGCGATTGATGGCCGATTGCATCAAAGGCACGAACACCAGCTGCGGCAGGAAGAAGCTCAGCACCAGCAGGGTGAGCTGGGCGTCGATGTAGAGCATATAGCTCACCACACTTACCAGGATGCCGCCCTGGAGGAGGGGCTCGGAGAGGCTGAGGCCGATGAAGCCGCCGATCGGCTCGACCTCCTCGAGCATCACTGCGATTTCCACGCCCGTGTCGTCGGCCGTCGCCGGTCCTGCCGTCCGCGCGCAATTGGAAGCTGTTGCCCTCAATGCCCGCACTGACGCCTCGGCCACCCAGCCGCGATAGATGTTGAGTGCGAGCTTGAGGCCTTGCTCGGTCAGGGCGACGGCGCCGTAGGCCACGGCGAGCCATGCAATGGTGGCGTAGGCGCCGGACTCGACGATGGTATTGATCAGGCGTCGCTGCACCTCGAGCGGAACTGCGCTCAGCAGGAAAACGGCGATCGACAGCAGCGCCAAGCCGACCTGATGCTTGCCGGTGGACTTCAGGGCGTAGGCGATGATGGTGCGCGGCATCTCAAGCCAAGCAGCGAAGCCTCGATGGCGATTGCGTCCGGCAGGCAGCGCCACCGGTTCCGGGTCGGGGCCGCCGGAAGGAAACGCCGTCGCCAGCACGGACGCAAACCTGCGACCGCGATAGCGACGGCGGCGATCGCCTCAAGCCGGCTTGATGGCAATCTGCTTGACCTGCGCCGGCGGCGTTGCCGTCTTCGCGATCTGCAGCGTCAGCACGCCCTTTGCGAAGGTCGCCGTGATGCTGTTGCGGTCGGCATCGGCCGGCAAGGTGAAGGCGCGGGTGAAGCTGCCGTAGCTGCGCTCGGAATAGTGCGTCTTGTCGTCGGTCTGCTCGACGTTCTTTTCGCCCGAGATGGTCAGGACATCGTCCTCGACCTGGACCTTGACGTCTTTCTCGTCGAGGCCGGGCAGTTCCAAGGTGACGGAATAGCATTTTCCATTCTCCTTCACCTCGACCTTGGGCATGTGCTCGAACACACGTAGCGCCCGCGGCTCGCTGGCTGGCACGGGGTCGCTCCAGTTGAACGGCCAACCCCTCATCATTCGATTGACGAGCTGGTCGAAGTCGCCGCCAAAGGAAGCAGCGCTACGCGGATTGGTGAGAGACTTCGCTTCGGTCATCGCATCCTCCGTGACGGATCAACGTGATCCTCCGGGTTCCTAGGCCATTCCGGCGTGACGGGGTTTGACCGAGATCAAGCTGGCGAAGGGCCGGGCAGCCCACCTCGCTCGTTGACCTGCATCAAGGCCGAAACGGTGCGCAGCATCGACGATGCCTCGCTGATGGGAGAAGAGGGCCATGACCTACAAGACGATCCTTGTTCATTGCGACGACAGCAAAGGCGCAAGCGCGCGAATCGAGCTGGCGGCCACCTTGGCCGAACGACATCAGGCACATCTTGTCGGCCTCCATGCCCGTCCGTTCTTCCAGCCGCCGATCTACGATACCGGCGCCTATGCCGTGGACTTGATGCTCAGGGATCACGAAGCGGCGCTGAAGGAGAGCGAGGAGGCGTCCACGCGCGCCTTTGCGGCTGCCACCAAGGGCAAGGCCATCGTCAGCGAGTGGCGATCCGTTAACGGATCGGCTGACGATCTCCTCGTCGTCCATGCCCGTTACGCCGATCTCACGGTCGTCGGCCAGAATGAGCCCGAGGCGTCGGCGAAGCTGCCGCCGTCGCCGGGCTTGCCCGAGAATGTCGCCCTGGCGACCGGGCGGGGAGTGCTGGTCGTGCCCTTCGTCGGGGTTCGGCTGCCTGTCGGCCGCAAGATCATGCTGTGCTGGAATGCCAGCCGGGAAGCCGCACGCGCGGCGAGCGAGGCGATGCCGTTGCTCGAGGCGGCCGAGGCGGTGACGGTCCTTGTCGTCGAGCCTACGGTTTCGTCGTCCGGCCATGGCGCCGAGCCGGGGGCCGACCTCGCGGCCTGGCTCGCGCGGCACGGCGTCAAGGTTACGGTCCAGCGCGACGTTGCCCCGGATGCGGATGTTGGCAGCGTGATCCTGTCGCGCACCATGGACCATGGCTGCGATCTCATCGTCATGGGCGTCTACGGTCATTCCCGTCTGCGCGAGGTGATCCTGGGCGGCGCCAGCCGGACGCTGCTGTCCGACATGACCGTCCCGGTGCTGATGGCGCACTGAGTGACCATCCTCGGCGAAGTCGCCGGCGCGGACCTGCGCGTCGTCTTCCACCCGGCGTTGCCGGTCACGCTCCACGACCGGTCGTGCTGGCGTTCCGATGGCAACAGTCCGGTCCGGATCGCGCAAGGCTCGGCGATCGTGTTCTTCTCTCGCCATGAGCCCGTCGCGCAAACGCTGAGGCGCGTCGGGCGGCCCGATCTGACGTTCGACCAGCCGCCCGTCGCGGTCGAGTTCCGCGACGATCCCGAGCCTGGGATCGGCAAATGGATCGAGGCGTTCTGGCAGGAACCGGGCGGCGCCCTGCACGGCTGGTTTCATGGCGAAGAGCCGGCGTGCGGCGCCGCGAAACTTTCCATCCCGCATCTCGGCCGGATCGTATCGGAGGACGGCGGGCAGACGTGGCGCTGTCGAGGCGACCTCCTGCGCTTGCCGTCCGAGCTTGCCGACTGCTCGTGGCGGAACGGCTTCTTCGCCGGCGGCTACGGTGATCTCAGCGCCCTTCCGGACCGGGCCGCCCGGATGCTCTACGTCTTCTTCTCGAGCTACCATCCCGACCAATCGGCGCAGGGCGTCTGTGTCCTGCGCCTGCCGACCGAGGATTTGTCGGCACCGCCAGCGCTATGGACCGGAACGGGATGGTCCGCCGGCCGAGACGTGCGGCCAAAGCCGATCTGGCCGACCCCGCGCGGCTGGCACCAGGCCGATCCCGACGGTTTCTGGGGACCGGCGGTGCACTACAACAGGGCGCTCGACGCCTTTGTCATGCTGCTCAACCGTACTGCCGGCGGTGCCGGCGACCTCCTGCAAGAAGGCGTCTACGCCAGTGTGAATCGACGTCTCGACGACCCGGAGGGCTGGAGCCCACCGCTGCAGATCGTCCGCGGCGGTGCCTGGTATCCGCAGGCCGTCGGTCTGCAGGAGGGCTGCGGCGATACCGAGGTGGCGGGGGCCGGCCGCTTCTTCATGGCCGGATTCTCGGCGTGGGAGATCGAGTTCTCGTCGGGCGTCGCCGGCTCCTCGGCTGCGCGCCCGCTCACCTGCACGGCGCAGCAATTCGCCACTTTGTTCGGCGCCGATCGTCGGTGCCCATGGTGAGAGCGCGCCGCCGGCGCTCTACACGGCGCGCTTCCGCGAGGCCGCCTTCTCGGCACGATGGACGACCTCCCGTGTTCTCAGGACGCTTTCGGGGTTGACGCTGATCGAATCGATGCCCAGCTGCGCGAGGAATTCCGCCACGTCAGGATAGGTGGCCGGCGCCTCGCCGCAGATGCCGACATGCCGGCCGTTGCGGTGGGCGCCCGCCACCGCAAGGCGAAGCATTTCCATGACGCCGGGATCGCGCTCGTCGAAGTCGAACGACACGAGCTCCGAATCCCTGTCGACGCCGAGCACGAGCTGAGTCAGGTCGTTCGACCCGATCGAGAAGCCGTCGAACAGCTCGGCGAAAGCGTCGATCTGGATGATGTTGTTGGGGATCTCGCACATGACGTAGATCTCGAGGCCGTTCTCGCCGCGCTTCAAGCCGTTGCCGGCCAGGGCATCGATCACCCGCCTTGCCTCGTCGACCCGACGGCAGAAGGGGACCATGATGCGGACGTTGCTGAGCCCCATGTCCTGCCGCACCCGGCGCAGCGCTGCGCATTCCAGGGCGAAGCCCGGTGCGTAGGCGGGATGGGCGTAACGCGACGCACCGCGGAAGCCCAGCATCGGGTTCTCTTCCTCGGGCTCGAAGTCGCCGCCGCCGATCAGCTTGGCGTATTCGTTGGTCTTGAAGTCCGACAGCCGCACGATGACCGGCTTCGGGAAGAACGCGGCTGCTATCGTGCCGATGCCTTCGGACAGGCGCTCGATGAAAAAGGCGGACGGGGTCGCATGCCGTCGCGTGAGCTGGGCGATGCGATCTCGATCGGCGACGGCGGCCACCCTTTCCGGGCAGGCGAGCGCCATGGGATGGACGCCGATGTGGTTGCTGATGATGAATTCCATACGCGCCAGACCAACCCCGTCGTTGGGCCGCATCGCCGTCTTGAAGGCGAGATCGGGATTGCCGAGGTTGACCATGATCGGCGTGCGCGGGCTTGCGAGCGCGGTGGTGTCGGGCGTGGTGACCTCGATCGGCAGGCGACCGTCGTAGACGCGGCCGACCTCGCCTTCGGCGCATGACACGGTCACGGCCATGCCGTCCTTCAGCAGGCTCGTGGCGCCTGCCGCGCCGACGATCGCCGCGATCCCATGCTCGCGCGCCACGATGGCGGCGTGGCACGTCCGGCCGCCGCGATCCGTGACGATCGCCGCCGCCTTCTTCATCACCGGCTCCCAGTCGGGACTGGTGGTCGCGGCGACCAAAACCTCGCCGTTGCGAAAGGCGGCCAGGTCGGCAGGACCCGACACCAGCCGCACCAGGCCGCTGGCCGCCCTTTCGCCCACGGCGCGGCCTTCGACGATGGCCGGACCGGAAGCCTTGACCTTGTAGATCTCGATGGCCGCAGCCGGTCGCTGCGATACCACCGTTTCGGGGCGCGCCTGGACGATATACAAGGCGCCGTCCGGCCCGTCCTTTGCCCATTCGATATCCATGGGGCGCGGCTCCCCGGCAAGCGCCGAGTAGTGGTCCTCGATCCGAAGGGCGCAGTCGGCGATCGTCATCACCTCGGCGTCGCTCAAGCAAAGCCGTTCGCGCTTGTCGGCCGGCGTGTCGACATACGTGGTCGAACTGGAGGCGTCGCCTTCGCCGTAGACGAGTTGACGCTGCTTGCCGCCCAGCCTGCGGCGCAGGACGCACCGGCTGCCGGCGCGGAAGGTCGGTTTGTGGACGTGGAACTCGTCGGGATCGACCTTGCCCTGGACGATGCTCTCGCCCAGGCCCCACACGCCCGTGACGAACACCACGTCGCGGAAGCCGGTCTCGGTATCGAGGGTGAAGGCGACCCCGCTGGCGGCGAGGTCCGAGCGCACCATCTTCATGATTCCGACGGACAGCCCGATCTTGAGATGATCGAAGCCGTTGGCATTGCGGTAGGTGATGGCGCGATCGGTGAAGACGGAGGCGAAGCAGCGGCGGCAGGCCTCCACCAGGTCGTCGAGGCCGCGGATGTTGAGGAAGCTCTCGTGCTGGCCGGCGAAGCTTGCCGTCGGCAGGTCCTCGGCGGTCGCCGAGCTGCGCACGGCGACCGCAACGCCGGCGCCGCACTCCGCCTCCAGCCGGCGATAGTTGTCGGCGATCACCGACCTCACCGCAGCGCTGCCTGTCGCCTGGTAGACGAGGGACCGGGCCTCGGCTGCGGCGACGGCGAGGCCGCCGACGTCCTCGGCGCCGATCCCCTGGAGCAGCGCGGCGAGCCGCGGCCACGCCCCGGCAGCGGTCAGGGCGGAGCGATAGACCTCGACCGTCAAGGCAAAGCCGTTCGGTACGCGCACGCCCTGACCGGCCAAGGCGGAATACATCTCGCCGAGCGAGGCGTTCTTGCCGCCCACCGAGGCCAAGTCGCCCGCGCGGATTTCCCCGAACCAGCGGACGAGATCCCGCGGCATTGGGCTACACGCCCATGCCGACCGAGGCTGGCATCGTGCGGAGATGGTTCTTCACCCGCCTGACGCCGGGAACGTTCTCGGCGGCCACCCGATAGGCGTCGCGCACTTCCTGTCCTTCGACGAATCCCCAGAGATGGACGACGCCGTCGTTGGCGTAGACGTTGATCGGCCACCGCGACGTCCAGGTATGGTTCTCCAGGGCATCGACGACGTTCTCGCGCAGCGCCTTGTCGGTCGGCTGCAGCACCGGGCTATCGGGTTCACGCGATAGCAGCGCGCGCAGGAGATCGGCGCGACTGACGATGCCGGCCAAGACGGAACCGCGGACGATCGGGACGCGCTTGATGTTGCGCCGTTCCATCAACTCCACCAGCTCGCGAAGCGTGGTGTCTTCGTCGGCAGTCACGACATCCCTGGTCATCACGTCGGCGACGCGTCGGGTTTGCGCCGCGACGAACGCTCCGGCCGACGACGCCTCGCTGTCCAGCAGGCGGGCCAGCCAGCCCTTGGTCGGGGCCGTGCCGATCTCGGCCCGGCGAATGAGATCGGCCTCGCTCACGATGCCGACGATCTCGCCCTTGTCGTTCGTGACGGGCGCGGCACTGACACGGGCGCCCAGGAGGAGTTCGGCTGCATCGAACACCGACTCGTTGACACCGACGCAGACGATGCCGTCGCTCATAATGTCCTTTGCACGCATGGCAATTTCCTCGGTGAGTTGTCGGGAGTTCGGCCGCTAGGAGTTGAGACTCTGCAGCGCCATCCTGTTGCAGAGGCCAATGGACCGGCCGGCCGGAAGCAGCCTGATCAGCCCGCTGCGAGCGAAGCGGCTCAGGATGCGCGACACCGTCTCGATGGTGAGGCCGAGATGGTCGGCGATGTCGGATCGCTGCATCGGCAAGTCGAGATGCTCGTCGTCCTTGGAGATGCGCTCGGCCATGTCGAGCAGGAACGCCGCGATCTTTTCCTCTGCGGTCTTGCGGCCGAGCAGCAGCATGTGGGCCTGGGCCCGCGCGAGGTTGCGCAATGTCGCGGTCATGATCTTCTCGCCGAAGGCCGGATCCTCCCGTGTAAGAGAGTCGAGCCGGCTGCGGCGATAGGCGACCACCGACGCGTCGCCGACGGCCTCGGCCGAAAAGCGATGGTCGCCGCCGGCCTCCAGGCCGAAGATGTCACCGCGCAGATGGAAAGCGTCGATCTGACGTCGCCCGTCGCTCAACAGCTTGTAGGAACGGATGACGCCCGACACTACCTGGTAGAAATAATCCGCTGCATCGCCTTCGTCGAAAAGCTGCTCGTTCTTGCCGAGTGCGATCGGCATCCCGGCCGACGGGTGCATGCCAAAGCCAAAGGGGACCGGAAACTTGTTCGGGTGGATTGCGGTTCTGACCTGCATGGCTCTCTCCCTCTCGTCGTCTCGATGACGGGTTGAGTAGGCCTCGGCGCGGACTTGCGCCATTCAGGTCTTGAACTAAGGGTTTCTACGTAGACGCTCGGTGGTGCGCTCCGGGGCACCGGCGCGACCGGATGTGCAGCCCTCAGCGGGTCGACGCCAGGGCGGTGCGGATGGTTTCGACGAGGGCGGCGTCCGACAACGGCTTTTCCAGCACCGCCGTGAATCCCAATCTCTCCGCCAGCGCCCGCAATGGCCGGCTGACACGACCGCTGATGAGGATTGCCGGGAACCCTACGTTCACCGCGCGCAGCCGTTCGAGCAGCTCGACACCGTCGATATCGGGCATGCGGTAGTCGACGACAAGGCAGGCGCGCTTGGGCAGGTTGGTATCGGCGAGAAGGGCGCTGGCCCGATCGTAGAGACTGACCTTGAAGCCCTCGACTTCGAGGGCAAACTTCAGCGACGCGCGGACCGCCGCGTCGTCGTCAACGACCAACACGACATCTGAAACGGGCAACATTTCAACAGGATCGCAGGGGTGCCAGCCGCCGCCTTGATGTAGCGCAAACGGCATGGCTCGTTCGCCGCGAACCTAAATCGCGCTGCCTCTCGCCAGCGATCACCCCGTTCGCGGTTGCGACGGCGTGCGTTCAAGCAGATCGAGGCCGAACAGCAAGGTGCCGACCCGGCTCGCGGAAGAGGCCCATTCGGCGAGGCGGGGATAATTGTCGACCAGCCAGTTGAAGGCACCCTGGACCGCGGCGAAGGCTGCCGCCGCCTGGGTCACCTCTCCGAGCGCCATCGTATGGTTGATGTATTGGGGCACGCAGAGGATCAGCCCGACCAGCGGGGCAAGCAGCGTATTTCCGTGGGACACCAGCGTCGTTCTTACATGCTGGCCACACAGACGACGCCAATGGCGCATGACCTCCGACAGGGCGAACCCGACGGGCGCGCTCTGGCCGACGCCCGGCGCTGCCTGCGGAGCACCCGTGCGCAAGCGCGCCACGGCGAACTTCAACTCCGACTCGGCCTGGTTCTTGCGCTCGATGACATAGGCCATCTTGCGGCCGACCAGGATCATCGAGCCCGTCGTGATCATGGCATAACCGATGCTGGCAAAGACCAGGTAGCCCGGCAGCTCCAGCCCGAGGCCGAACGCCGTGAAGGAGAGCGAGCCGCCGATGGTCCAGAGAACGACGACGAACGTGGCTGCGGTGAGGATCGAGGCGAGCAGGCCGACGAGCAGGTCGATCGGGGCGTCAGTGGCGATGCGCGCGTCCTCGGCTATGCGATATTCGGCGAGTTGCGGCTCGCCGTGGCCCGACTCGAGGCGGCGGTAGTTCTCGTGTATCAGCCAGAGTCCCAGAAGATTCGACGTCAGCCATTCGCGCCACCGCCGCTGGAAGGACATGCGCCCCCACACCGCGGTCGCCGCCAGCAGGATGCTGCTCGCCGCCAAGCCGGGCAGCAGGTAGGTCTGTTGCAGGATGTCCCGGCCGTCGCGGCGCTCCAGGGCATTGAAGAAATCGCGATTCCAGAGGTTCAGGCGGTATTGGACGAGAAGCTGCGCAACCACGCAGACGATCAGCAACCCGATGAGCGCCCACGGGATCCACGCGCCGTCGCCGCGCCAAAAGCCGAGCGCCGTGCGCCAGAAGCGCCATAGCGGCTTGGCGCCTACCGTCGGCGCGTCGGCGTCGATGTCTATGGAGGCCGTCGGAATCAAGCGCCTGCTCCGGTGCCGGCGCGGCGAGCGAGGGCCATCAGTCCGAGAAACGCAGGGTCCGGGCGGACCACGATCTTTGTCGGGATGCGCTCCAGGTAGCCTCTGAGCCGGCCCTTGCCCTCGAATCGCGCGCGAAACTCGGATCCGCGCAGGTAGTCCACGATGCGGGGAGCGATGCCGCCCGCGATCAGCACGCCGCCGCACGCACCGAACGTCAATGCCACGTTGCCTGCGACCGATCCCAGGAAAGCGCAGAACGCGTCGAGCGCCTGGCGGGCGGTCTGCGAGCGGCCTTCGATCGCGGCGCGGACGATCTCTTCCGGCGAGGGAGATGGAGTCGGCGGTCCCAGCCGAGCCGTCAAGGCGTCATGCACGTTGACCAGCCCGCCGCCCGACAGCACGCGCTCGGCGGAGACATGACCGTGACGGCGTTGCAGGAACTCGATGATCGCCGCTTCGCCTGCCGTGGTGCCGGCCAAGGTGGCGTGTCCGCCTTCGCTCGCCAACGCGCGTTCGCTGCCGCGAACGAAACAGGCCATGCCGAGCCCGGTGCCGGGCGCGATCAGCGCGACCGGCTGCGCCGGGTCTTCCTGGCCGCCTCCGACGGTGGCGACATCCGACGGCCCGAAACCGGGAACTGCCCAGGCCAGCGCCTCGAGGTCGTTGACGATCGTGGCCGAGCGCCATCCCAGCGCCGCCTTGAGTTCCGTGCTGTCCAGGACCCAGGGCGCGTTGGTGAGCTTGCAGCGGCCGTCCCGGACCGGCCCCGCGGCCGCGATCACGGCTCGGTCGATGTCCTCATTGTGGTGGCGGCCGAGGAAGTGGCGGATCCCGTCGACGGCGCTCGCATGGTCGCGCGTTGCCAGGGTCTCGACCGCAGTCGCGCGCGCATCGCGAAGCACGGCGAATCGAGCCTTTGTGCCGCCGATATCGGCAAGGAGGCATCCGCTCATGACGCCGCCCGCGTCGCGTGTGCCTTGATCAAGGCTGCGTACCAGCCGGCGGACGCCTTGGGAATCCGCTTTTGCGACGGGTAGTCGACATAGACCAGGCCGAAGCGGTTGGCGTAGCCGGCACCCCATTCGAAATTGTCGAGCAGGGACCAGACGAAGTAGCCGCGGACGTCGGCGCCGGTATCGATGGCCTCTTGCATGGCGTCGATGTAGCGCGAGAGATAGGCAATGCGCTCCGGATCATCCACCTTTCCCGAGGCGTCGGGCTTCTCCACGGCGCCGGCGCCATTCTCCGTCACGTAGATCGGCAGCCCGTAGCGGTCATGTGCATCCAGCAGCGTGTCGCGAAAGGCGTTCGGATCGACCTGCCAGCCGATCGGGGACCGTGGCACGTCTCGCGGCGCGTCGGCCCAGGCAAAGCCGAGCTGCGATGCGCCTTCTGCCCGGGCATAGATGGGCGAGTAGTGGTTGATGCCCAGCCAGTCGAGCGGCCGGCGGATACGCTCCATGTCGCCGTCGCGGCGATGCAGGTCGATGCCGCCGCGTAGCGAGCTCGGGTAGTCGCCGAGGATCTGCGGATCGGGGAATGCCCTGTTCCAGATGTCGTCCAGGATCGCCGCGGCCTTGCGGTCGGCCGCTGTCGGATGGACGGGCCGGCTGGGTTGCATGTTGTGGATGACGCCGATGGATGCGCCCGCGACCTGCCCTCTCAGCACATCGACGGCCGCACCGTGGGCCAGATTGACGTGATGGATCGCCGCATGGAAAGACGCCAGGTCATCGGTTGCCGGCGGATGCCAGCCGAACGAATAGCCGAACAGCGTGAACACCGACGGTTCGTTGAACGTCGCGAACCGCTTGACGCGGTCCCCCAGCCGGTTGCCGATCAGCCGGGCATAGTCGGCAAACCACCCGGCGCTGTCCCGGTTCGTCCAGCCGCCGAGGTCCTGCAGCGCCTGCGGCAGATCCCAGTGATAGAGACACAGCCACGGCTCGATGCCGGCGTCGAGCAGGCCGTCCACCAGACGGTCGTAGAAGGCAAGCCCGGCCTCGTTGGCGAGGCCGCGGCCGGCCGGCAGCACCCGCGGCCAGGCCACGGAAAACCTGTAGGCCTTGATGCCGAGCGATCGCATGAGGCCGATGTCCTCGCGATAGCGGTGATAGTGGTCGCAGGCCTGCTCGCCGGTGTCTCCGTTGGCGATACGGCCCGGCTGGCGAGAGAAGCCATCCCAGATGCTGGGCCCCCGTCCATCGACCTGCGCTGCGCCCTCGATCTGATAGCTCGACGTCGAGGCTCCCCACACGAAGTCGGCGCGCAGCGTCTTGCGTGACGGAAGCGGCTCGAGGCTCGAGGCTACGGCTTTTGGTCTGGCCATTCTGCGCTCGCCGGCGACTAGGGAGTGATGGCGACTTTGAGGACGCCCTCGCGCTGATGGCCGAAGAGCTCGTAGGCTTCTTCGATCTGGTCGAGCTTGAAGCGGTGCGTGACCAGGGCGGCGAGATCGGTGCGGCCAGACGCGACCACGGCCATCAGGCGCCGCATGCGTTCCTTGCCGCCGGGGCAGAGCGAGGTGACGATCTTGTTGTCGCCCAAGCCGGCCGTGAAAGCATCGAGCGGGATGCGAAGGTCGGTGGAATACACGCCGAGGCTGGACAATGTCCCTCCCGGGCGCAGCACACGCAACGCGTTCTCGAAAGTCTGCTGTTGGCCGAGGGCTTCGATGGCGACATCGACGCCGCGTCCGCCGGTGAGCTCGCGGATCGCGGCAACGGGATCGGTCTTGCGGTAATCGACGAGCTGATCGATGCCCAGCCGGCGGGCAATCGCGAGGCGCTCCGGCACGGTGTCGACGCCGATCACGGTGGTGGCTCCCATCAGCCTGGCGCCGATGGCGGCGCACAAGCCGATAGGACCCAGCGCGAACACCGCCACGATGTCGCCGATCCGCACGTCGCCGCTTTCCGCGCCGGCGAAGCCCGTCGACATGATGTCCGGGCACATCAGCACCTGCTCGTCGGTCAGGTTCGATGGAATCGGGGCGAGATTCGCCATGGCGTCGGGCACCAGGACGAACTCGGCCTGGCAGCCGTCGATGGTGTTGCCGAAGCGCCAACCGCCGGCCGGCTTGAAGCCGTGCCGTGCCATTCCGCCATCCTGGGAATGCTGCCCGCACAGGCAGGCGTAGCTGTAACCGCTTGGCGTGATGGCGCCCGCGATGACGCGCTGGCCTTCCTTGTAGCCGGCGACCTGCGAGCCCAGCTTCTCGATGATGCCGACCGGCTCATGGCCGACGATCAAGCCCCTGCGCACGGGATATTCGCCGCGCTGGATATGGATGTCGGTGCCGCAGATGGTCGTCGTGCTGATGCGGACCAAGGCGTCGAGGGGCCCGACATCCGGCACCGGCCTCGATTCGAGGACGATACGGCCGGGTTCCGCGAATATGGCCGCCTTCATCTTCGGCATGGCTGAACTCCTGTGCGTCGGTGCGACGCTACAGGGCGCAAGGCGAGGCGGCTTGACCTAGCTCAAGGGACTGACCGTTTCGGTGGTTGATCTGGGACAAAGACGGTCAGGGGGCAGCATGCGAGCAAGGCGATGTCTCTATCGCGCAGGAGTCCACCATGCATGCCACCAAGGTGATGACACGGCGGGTCGTGACGATACCTGCCGATGCCACCGTTTACGCTGCCGCGGACATTCTTTTGGGCGCGCGTGTCAGTGCGGCGCCGGTGGTAGATCCCGACGGCAAGATGATAGGCATCGTCAGCGAGGCCGACCTGATGAACCGGCCCGAAGTCGGCACCGTGCCGGCCAAGTCGTGGCTGCAGCGCCTGCTGGCTCCCGAGTCGGTGCTGGCGCGCGACTTCCTCCGATCGCATTCCCACCGCGTCGCCGACGTCATGACCCACGACGTCGTCACGGCGGAGGAACATACCGATCTCAAGGACATCGCCGGCCTGATGCAGAGCAGAGGGGTCAAGCGCGTGCCGATCGTGCGCGACGGCAAGGTTGTCGGCATCGTCAGCCGGGCCAACCTGCTGCAGGGCCTTCTCGCCCGCGAGCCGCGACCCGCCGAAGGCGCCGCGCCGGACGATAATCTTCGCGATCGCGTGAACGAAGAGCTGGACAGGCACCCCTGGGCCTCCGACATCAGCAACGTCGTGGTCGAGAACGGTGCAGTTAACGTCTGGGGCCACGCCTCGTCGCTGGCGGCGCGGGACGCCGTCAGGGTCGCGATCGAGAACGTTCCAGGCGTGAAGAAAGTCGTGAACAACGTCGTGGTGCTGCCGGTCGACGCGCTTCTTCCCAGCTGAAGCGGAATGCGCTGCCTGTGTCAGAGGCGCGACGTGGCGCGCATCCTTCGAGCGGTCAAAGTCGCCCGATCTCGAATTCCTCGCAGGATTGGCCCAGCATCGAAAGGCCTTCCTCGACGAAGTCCGCCAGCATCGGCATGCCGAGCAGGTAGGCCGCCGTGCGGTCGTTGTGGGCGCGCGCGGCCTCGCGCCTCGTTTCCGGCCAATCGTCGGAGCTGGTTCCGTCGCGGCCAAGCCAGGCGAGGGCAACGAGGTCGATCTGCTCGTCCTGCGACAGGGCTTCGATGAATGCAGTGAGTTCCTCGGCAACGGGATCGTCTCCATGCTCCTCCAGCACGGCGATACCCTTGTCGTCGCTTGGATTCGATCCGGGGTCGGGCTCGCTCGCAGGGTCCTTGGCGTCGAACTCACGCGCCTTCACGATGATGAAACAGACCTTCTCCGGTGAGACGGTCAGCGCCGGAAGAGGAGCGTCGGCAGCGATCTCATGGACATGGCTGGGCATATGCCTACCTCATTGCGCTCGAGATGACGTTTCACGAGACCATCGGTCAGAAGATCCATCCTTGATCGAGATCAACGCCGAGCCCACAACGCGTTGGCAGAAAGGTGCTGCGCGATGCATCGCGAACAGGCTTGTCGGGCAGGGGGCCGGCCATGACGTTTCCGAAGCGAATTCTGCAGTGGCAAGCCGACCATCCGACGATCACCTGGATCGTCTGGATCATCGTATGGACCCTCGTCCTCATCTTGCTGCTCAAGCCGGGATCGCTGAGCGGCATGGGTTGACGACCGCCGACCGACCGGCCACGGCCTGAGTCAGCGGGCCGCGATGTAGCGCGCCATCTTCGCGAGCGAGGTCACCTTGCCGTAGTCGGCCTCGGGAATGTCCACGCCGAGCTGCCCGTGGACTCCAATGACGAAGTTCAGGAAATCCATCGAATCCAGGCCGATGTCGTTGCGCAGATCGTCATCAGGTCCGACGGATGCGACGTCCAGGTCGGGTGCAATGCCGCCCAGGATGGTCCGCAGCCTCGCCATGGTCTCGGCGTCGCTCATAAGGCCTCCGGCTTCTGCAGGTGCCGATCGATGGCAGCCAGCAGGCGGCTGCCCAGGGCGCCGTCGCTGGCCCGATGGTCGGCGCCCAGTGTCGCGTGCACGACCGGCCGAGCCTTGACCTCGCCATCGACGATCGACGCGGCAATGCGCGGCGCGCCGAAGCCCACGATGGCCAGTTGCGGCGGGTAGATGACGCCGAGCACGCTGTCGGCACCTCGCTCGCCGAGGCTGGTGACCGTCACGGTCGGGTTCATCATTTCCGAGCCGCGGATGCGGGCCGTGCGCGCGCGCGTGACGAGGTCGCGCAAGGCGGCCATCGCCTGGTCCAGCGTCAGGCTGTCGGCGTCGTGTATGGCCGGCGCCATCAGGCCGCCGCCCCGTAGCGAGATTGCCCAGCCGACATGGATGGCCTGTGACAGCTTGGGCGCCCCGTCGATCCAGAAGCCGTTGAGCTGCGGCACCTCGCGAAGCGACAGCGCGACGGCCTTGAGCAGCAGCGCCGCCGGCAGCAAGCGGTGCTCGATGTCGCGCCGATCGTTCTCCGCGCTCAGCCATTCGGTTGCGCGGCCGAGGTCGATGGGAAGCGACAGGTAGTAGTGGGGAATTTCGCGCTTGGACCGTGCCATGGCGGTTGCGATCGCCTGGCGCATGGCGGCCGGGTCGAAGCCACGACGGGGCGTCGCCGGCGCCACCGCCGCCGCCGCGGCTTCGACATCGGCGATGACGATGGCACCCGCGGGTCCGCTGCCGCGAAGGCCTCGCGCATCGACGCCCAGCTCGGCGGCGCGGCGTGCCGCCACCGGAGAAATGCGAAGCCGGCCGGCCGGTGTTGGACTCTCGCGGCGAGGCGGGAGCGGTCGAGCCGGCGGAGTCTCGGCGGGAGGGGGCGCTGCGGCCGGCCTGGCTGCAACGGTCGCCCCGCCGATCCGGGCGAGGACGGCGCCGACCGGCGCCTCGGTGCCGACCGGCACGATTATCTCGGTCAGGATGCCCGGCTCGAACACCTCGATTTCGAAGGCGCCCTTTTGCGTCTCCACGACGGCAACGACCTCACCGCGCTCGACACGGTCGCCTGGCTTCTTGAGCCATTCGACGACCGTGCCCTTTTCCATGTCCGCGCCAAGCGAGGGCATGAGGAAGTCGGTCAAGCAGACCTCCGCTGCGGTCGCACGAGCTCAAGGGCGGCCGCGCGGATCGTCTCGACCTGCGGTATCGCTGCGTCCTCGAGATGCTTGGGATAGGGGATCGGCACCTCGGCGCCGCAAAGGCGGCCCGGAGGCGCGTCGAGCTCGTAGAAAGCCTGCTCGGCCACGCGCGCGCAGATCTCGGCCGAGATACCTCCCGAGCGCCAGCCCTCGTCGACGATCAGCGCGCGGCGGGTGCGTCCCAGCGAGCTCATGATCGTCTCTTCGTCCAAAGGCCGCAGCGAGCGGAGGTCGATCACTTCCGCTTCGATGCCTTCGCCCGCGAGCTGCTCGGCCGCCGCCAGCGACTTGTGCAGGCTGCCGCCGTAGGTGATGACGCTGAGATCCCGCCCCGGCCGGCGTACCACGGCGCCGGACAACGGCACCGCACCCGCGTCGACCGCGAGCTCGCCCTCCATGTTGTAGAGATTCACATGCTCGAAGATCAGAACCGGATTCGGGTCCTGCAGGGCGCTCCACAGCATGCCGCGGGCATCCTCGAGGGTCGCCGGTGCGACGACCTTCAGGCCGGGGATGTGCGCGTACCACCCTTCGAGACTGTGCGAATGCTGGGCGGCGAGCTGGCGGCCGGCGCCGGTTGCCATGCGGATGACCAGGGGAACGGCGAACTGTCCGCCGGACATGTGAGGGATCGTTGCCGCGTTGTTGACGATCTGGTCCAGGGCCAGCAGGCTGAAATTGACGGTCATGATCTCGACGATCGGCCGCATGCCGGCCATGGCGGCCCCGATTCCGGCACCGACGAATGCCGACTCCGACAGCGGCGTGTCGCGGATGCGGTCCTCGCCGAACTCCTGGAGCAGGCCCTTGGTCACTGCGTAGCAGCCGCCGTAACGGCCGACATCCTCCCCCATGAGGAACACGCGCTGGTCGCGCGTCAGTGCCTCGCGGATGGCCTGCTTGATCGCCTCACGGTAGGTGGTTTTCAGTCGCTCGCCAGCCGTGGTCATGTCGGCACCGCATCCATGAGCGTATAGCGGCAAAGGTCAGCGACCGGCTCCCAGCCGCCCGCTTCGGCGAAGGCAACGGCCGCCGCGACTTCAGCGGATGCCTCCTTCTCCAGCAACCCGATGTCCTCGCTGTGAAGGAGTCCGCTTGCAGTCGCCCACTCGCCGAAGCGCTTGATGGGGTCGCGTTCCCTCCAGCGTTCGACCTCGGCCTTGTCGCGATAGAGCTGAGCGTCGAACATCGAATGGGCGCGGAAGCGATAGGTCATGCATTCGATGAACTGCGGCCCGGCGCCGGCTCGAATCCGGTCGAGCGCCTTGCGCGTCGATGCCTCGACTGCGACGACGTCCATGCCATCCACGCGGTGGGAGTCGATGCGATAGGCCTCGGCCTTGCGATGGATGTCGGTCTCCGACTCGGTGCGTTCGATCGCGCTGCCCATGGCGTAGAGGTTGTTCTCGCACACGAACAGGACCGGCAGCTTCCACACGGCCGCGAGGTTGAGCGATTCGTGGAACTCGCCCTCGGCAACCGCTCCCTCGCCGAACAGGCAGACCGCTACGCCCGGGCCCTTGCGCATCTTCTCGGCGAGGCCGAGACCAACGGCCAGCGGAAGGCCGCCGCCCACGATGGCGTTGCCGCCGTAGAAGCGGGCCGATCGGTCGAAGATATGCATGGAGCCGCCGCGGCCGCGGCTGGTGCCGTTCGACTTGCCGTACATTTCCGCCATCACCGGGCCCATGGCGATGCCGCGGGCCAGGGCGTGGCCATGCTCTCGATAGGTCGCGACGACGCTGTCGTCAGCCGACAAGGCGCCGACGACGCCGACCGCGTTCGCCTCCTCGCCGACATAGAGATGGAGAAAACCGCGGATCTTCTGCTGGGTGTAGAGTTCCGCGCACTTTTCCTCGAACAGGCGGATGCGCAGCATCTGACCGAGCAGGTGCCGGGCATGGGCGCGGTCGAGATGTGGCTTGGACGTCATTTTTCGTCGCTTTCGAGGGTGGAGGTATCGCCTTCCGGCAGCCCGAGCTCGCGGGCACGCAGCAGGCGACGCATGATCTTGCCGCTGCGCGTCTTGGGCAGGTTGTCGCGAAAGGCGATCTCCCGCGGCGCCACGGCGGGTCCCAGCCGGCGCCGGGCATGGGCCATCAAGTCGCGTTCGAGCTCGGCGCTGGGTTCACGCCCTGCCTTCAATGCGACGAAGGCCTTGATGGAATTGCCGGCGACCTCATCAGGCTTGCCGATGACCGCGGCTTCGGCGACCGCCGGGTGCTCCATCAGGGCACTCTCGACCTCGAACGGGCCGATCAGGTGGCCGGCGGTCTTGATCACGTCGTCGGATCGGCCGACGAACCAGTAGTAGCCGTCGCGGTCGCGGCGGGCGAGATCGCCCGTCAGGTACCAGCCATCGGCAAAGCATTTGCGATAACGCTCGTCCTCGCCGAGATAGCCACGGAACATCGAGGGCCAGCCCGCCCTGAGCGCCAGCTCGCCGTCGACATCGGGCTCGCCGACGACACGGATGCCCTGCGGTGTGCGCTCGACGATGGCCGCTTCGATTCCCGGAAGCGGCTTGCCCATGGAGCCGGGCTTCACGGGTAGCGCGGCGAAGTTGGCGATCATGATGCCGCCGGTCTCGGTCTGCCACCAGTTGTCGTGAAACGGATGGCCGAAAGTCTGCTTGCTCCAGACGACGGCCTCCGGGTTGAGCGGCTCGCCGACACTGGCGAGGAAACGCAGCGATCCGAGGTCGTGGTTGCGCGCAACCTCCGCGCCCACCTTCATCAGCATGCGGATGGCAGTAGGGGCGGTGTACCACACGGTGACTTTCTGCTGCTCGATGATGGAGTACCAGCGGTCGGCGTCGAACTCCATCTCATCGACAATGCTGGTGACCCCAGCGACCAGGGGAGCGATCACGCCATAGGACATGCCGGTGACCCAGCCGGGATCTGCGGTGCACCAGAAGACGTCGTCCTGATGCAGATCCAGGGCGTAGCGGGCGGTTGCCAGCTGGGCCACCACCGCGTCGTGGACGAGCATTGCCCCCTTGGGGCGCCCCGTCGTGCCGCTGGTGAAGTGCATGAGGGCATGGTCTTCGGGAGACGTCGCGGCCGTTCGATATTGGCTGGAGGCGGCTTCCATGAGGCGCGGCAGAGATCGCACCCTGTCGCGCTCGTCCTGCGTGGTGCCGTCGATCAGCAGAACCGTGCGCAAGGCTGCCAGGTCGGCGAGGATCGGCGCCACCTTTCGCTGGAAGAGAGACCGCGTGGTGAGCAAGCATGCCCCTCGGCCGATCTCGAGGCGGGCTCGGATCGGCTCGGGCCCGAAAGCGGAAAAGAGCGGACAGAAGACCGCGCCTCGCTTGAGGGTGCCGAGGACGGCCGAATAGAAGGCCGGGATGCGCCCGCTCAGGGAGAACACCGCCTCTCCCGCGCCGATGCCCAGCGATTCCAGGACGTTCGCGAACCGGCTGGCCGCCTCGTCGAGCATGGCGAAGCTGACGGCGGAGACCGTGCCGTCGCGGCCGATATGGCGCAATGCGATCCGATCGCCGCCGCCGTCGGCGACATGACGGGTTACCGCTTCGTGGGCAATGTTCAGGCCGCCGCCCGGCAAACCGGCGAGGGCGCGGCGCGCCACCGACCAGTCGAAGGATCGGCAGAATGCGTCGTAGTCCCTGAGATTGGGAGCCACGCGCCAGTCGGCCGGTTTGTCGATGACCTCGAACATGAGGCCGCCAGCATCGGCCGGACCGGACACCGTGACTTTGACCTGCCTCAATGCCGGAAGCATTGCGGATGTCGGGGTTGACCAGGATCAAGGACCCTAGGGCCGGCAACGACGAAGCATGTCGTCGTACGAGGAGGATCGACATGACAAACCTGATGGTCCGTCTTGCCCCAGGCGCCCCCAACCAAGCCGTGCTCGAGCTGACTGCCGATCTGGCGGCCCGCCTCGGGGCGTCGAGGGTGATCGGCATCAGCGCCCGTCAGCCCATGCAGATCTACGGTGGTCCGGAAATGTACGTCCCGCCGGAGCTGGTGAACTGGGACCGCGAGCAGATGGCCGGCGAGTTGGAGGCGGCGGAGAAGGAGTTCCGATCGGCGCTCGGAAGCAAGGTGCCTGCGGTGGAGTGGAGGTCGACCGTAGTGACGTACGGCTCGATTGCCGATTACGTGGCCCGGCAGATGCGGGCCGCCGACCTGCTGGTTACGGCCGCCGAGGAGGAACGCTTCGACCTCGACAGATCACGGCACGTCAATGCGGCCGACCTCGTCCTGCGGGCGGGCAAGCCGGTGCTGATCGCCGCCGCGGCCGAGCGCAAGGTCGATCTGCGTACCGTCGTCGTCGCCTGGAAGGAAGCGCGGGAAGCGCGCCGCGCCGTGCAGGACGCCCTGCCGCTGCTTGCGCTCGCCGACCGCGTCGTCGTGGTCGCGATTGCCGCGTCGGCGGACCTCGCGGACGCCCGGACGCGGACGCAGGATGTCGCCAATTGGCTGGCGGAGCACAAGATCAAGGCTTCCGCGCGCGCTGTCGTCGCGGCGGAAAGCGACGCCGCACAATTGCGCAACATCGCCAGCGACCTCGAGCTCGATGCGGGTTTGGTGGTCGGCGGCGGCTACGGACATACGCGTCTGCGCGAATGGGTGCTGGGCGGCGTGACGAGGGACCTGTTGCTGCGACCTGCTCGGTGCGCGCTGGTGGCTCACTGATCGGTCATCGGTTGCCGTTCGGCTCCGCCGCTACACCGTGCTCGATACTGACGGGGCGCGTTTCGAGCCGGTGTCGACGCCCGCCCGGTGACTGGTGATCAGCCGGCGGACCTCGTTCAACAGTTGCTGGCGCCGGCGATCATCGGTCTCCTGCTGCAGCGCATTGCGTAGATCGAGCAACGCGGCGGCATAGTCGTTGTGCCAGTCGCGTGGAGCACTTGCCTGGTCGGGCGCCAGGCGCGGGGCGGCGGCGGGCTGCATCGGCAGCGCCCGCCATCGGCCGTCGCGGAACGCGAGCGTGAAGGCCTGATCGAGGCCGGGTGCCACCATGTCCGCCGCTGCGAGCCCGGCGACGGC
>JAEWIV010000408.1 GCA_023386865.1 Pseudomonadota bacterium | reverse complement strand
CGCGCTGGCGCGCCGGTCGCTCGGGCGGACCTGGCCGAACCCGGCCGGGGGCTGCGTGATCGTCAAGGACGGCCGCATCGTCGCGCGCGGCCGCACGCAGGACGGCGGACGACCGCACGCCGAGGTCGACGCGCTCGACAAGGCCGGCGACGCCGCACGCGGCGCCACGGTCTATGTGACCCTCGAACCCTGTTCTCATTTCGGCAAGTCGCCGCCCTGCGCCGATGCCTTGGTGCGGGCGGGCGTCGCGCACGTGGTCTCGGCCATGGAGGATCCGAATCCCGCGGTCAACGGCCAGGGCCATGCCCGGCTGCGCGAAGCGGGGATCGCCGTCGACGTTGGCGAGGGGGCCAGCGAGGCTGCCGAGATCAACGCCGGCTTCCTGCTGCGAGTCAGCGCCGGGCGGCCGTTGTTCAACCTCAAGCTCGCGTCGTCGCTCGACGGGCGCATCGCCACGGCATCGGGCGAGAGCAAATGGATCACCGGCGAGGGCGCCCGCGCCCATGGCCATCGTTTGCGTTCCATTCATGACGCCATCCTGGTCGGCGCCGGCACTGTCGCGGCTGACGATCCCGAGCTCACCTGTCGTCTGCCGGGGCTTGGCGGCTATTCGCCGGTGCGCATCGTCCTCGATTCGAAGGCTGGCCTCGCCGAGACGTCGAAGCTCGCCAAAACGGCGCGGCAGGTCCCGGTGTGGCTCCTGTGCACGAGTGCCGCAGAGCCCGGCAGGCGGGAAGCCTTGCGCAACGCGGGCGTTGAGGTCATTGAGGTGGCCGCCGCCGGCGATGGCCGCGTCGATGTCGCCGCCGCGGCCCAGGCGCTCGGCCAACGTGGCTCGACCCGCGTGCTGGTGGAAGGTGGCGGCCAGGTCGCCGCGGCCTTCCTGAAGGCCAACCTGATCGACCGCATCACCAGCTATAGGGCAGGGTTGGTCCTGGGTGCCGACGGCCGCTCTGCGGTCGGCGAGCTGGGCTTCACCCGGTTGGATTTCGCGCCCCGGTTCCGGCTGGTTTCGGCCCGCCCGTTGCAGGGTGACACGGTGGAAAGCTGGACGAGAGAGGCATAGTTAAAGGGTCATGTTCACGGGCATCGTCACCGATATCGGCGAGATCACCTCGGTCACCCCCGGCGGCAACAGCGGCGATCGCCGCTTCGTGGTGCGCACCCGGCACGATATGGCACCGATCGCCATTGGCGCTTCCATTGCCTGCTCGGGCTGCTGCCTGACGGTTGTGGAAAAGGGTGCCGACTGGTTCGCCGTTGAAGTCTCGGGCGAGAGCCTGGCCAAGACCCATCTCGGCGAATGGAAGCTCGGCAGCCGGATCAATCTCGAACTGTCGCTCAAGCTGGGTGACGAGCTGGGCGGCCATCTCGTCTACGGTCACGTCGACGGCGTCGGCACGATCGCGTCGATGACGCCGGAAGGCGGCAGCATGCGGTTCGTGTTCGAAGCGCCCGGTGAGCTGGCGCGCTTCATCGCCTCCAAGGGCTCGGTCGCCATCGACGGCATCTCCCTGACCGTGAATGAGGTCGAGGGCAATCGCTTTGGTGTAAACATTATCCCGCATACTCAAGCGGTTACGACCCTGGGGCAGGCCAGGCCCGGCCAGCGGGTCAACCTTGAGGTCGATATGCTCGCGCGTTACGTTCAGCGACTGTTGGAGCACGGAAGATCATGAGCGCGCTCGAAAAGGACGCCTGGCGCATCACCTTCTCCGAGGTGAAGGCTGCCGCCGAGGACATCATCGAGGAAGCCCGCCGCGGCCGGATGTTCATCCTGGTCGACGACGAGGACCGCGAGAACGAGGGCGACCTCGTGATCCCCGCCCAATGGGCGACGCCCGACGCCATCAACTTCATGGCCAAGCATGCGCGCGGCCTGATCTGCCTGGCGCTGACCCGCGAGCGCGTCGAGCAGCTCGGCCTGCCGCTGATGGCGCAGAACAACGGCACCCGCCACCAGACCGCCTTCACCGTCTCGATCGAGGCGCGCGAGGGCGTGACCACCGGCATCTCGGCCGCCGATCGCGCGCGCACCGTGGCGGTGGCGATCGACCCGTCGTGCGGCCCGCAGGACATCGTGACGCCGGGGCACGTCTTCCCGCTGGTGGCGCGCGAAGGCGGCACCTTGGAGCGCACCGGCCATACCGAGGCCGCGGTCGACCTCGCACGGCTCGCCGGGCTCACGCCGGCGGGCGTCGTCTGCGAGATCATGAACGACGACGGCACGATGGCCCGTCGCAACGACCTCATCACCTTCGCGCAGCGTCACGGGCTCAAGATCGGCACCATCGCCGACCTGATCGCCTATCGCCGGCGCTACGATTCGATCGTCCGGCGGCTGAGCGAGACCACCTTCACCAGCATCTATGGCGGCGACTTCCGCTGCGTCATCTACGTGAACAAGGTGACGATGGCCCAGCACATCGCCCTGGTGAAGGGCGACCCGGCGGCGGGCGGCCCGGTCATGGTGCGCATGCACGCGGTCAACATCTTCACCGACGTGCTCGGCCAGAGGAACACTGGCCGCGGCGGCGAGATCGAGGCCTCCATGCAGGAGATCGCCAAGGAGGGCAGGGGCGTCATCGTGTTGATCCGCGAGCCCCCGACCGTCATGCTGTCCGAGCAGCGCCGCCGTGCCGGCGAGGCGATCGAGCCGGCGGGAGGCGAACTGCGCGACTACGGCGTCGGCGCCCAGATCCTGATCGATCTCGGCGTGCGCGAGATGGTGTTGTTGAGCCACAGCAAGAAATCCGTCGTCGGCCTCGAGGGCTTCGGCCTGAAGATCGTCGGCCAGAAACCGGTTCCCGGCCGCGCCGCGACCCGCTAATAGCTCTGCCGACATGTCCACGCGCACGGAAACACCGACGGCCCGACCGGCGGTCACCGGAGTCAGGGGCGCACGCATCCTGATCGTCGAATCGCGCTATTACACCGAGATCGCCGACGCGCTGATCGAAGGCGCCGAGCGCGAGATCGGCAAGAACGGCGCGCTGAGCGAGCGCGTCGTCGTGCCCGGCGCCTTCGAGATTCCGGGCGCGATCGCGCTTGCGGCCGACCACTACGACGGCTTCGTCGCGCTGGGCTGCGTCATCCGCGGCGAGACCACGCATTACGACTACGTCTGCGGCGAGAGCGCCCGCGGCCTCATGGATCTCTCCGTCCGCGAGCGGCTCGCCATCGGCTACGGCATCGTCACCGTCGACACCATGGAGCAGGCGAAGGCGCGCGCCTTCACCAACCGCGGCGACAAGGGGGGCGATGCCGCCCACGCCTGCCTCGCCATGGTGGCGCTCGGCCGCCGCTGGCGGAACGCGTGAGCGCGCAGCCGACAGCGGGCTTCGGTTCGAGCCGCCGCCAGGCGGCGCGGATGGCGGCGGTGCAGGCGATCTTCCAGTGGCAGGAGGGCCAGCATGCCCCGGCCGAGATCATCGACCAGTTCCTGAGCGTGCGCCGGGGCGAGTCGGGCGAGGGCGGCATGCGCCGCGACGCCGACCAGCCGCTGTTCAAGGACGTCGTCGAGGGTGCCGTCGCTCACAAGGAGGAGCTCGAGCAGGCCCTGTCCGGCGCACTGGCGCAGGACTGGACCTGGGAGCGTGTCGACCGGTTGGTGCGCGCCATCCTGCTCGCCGGCGCCTACGAGCTGGTCCATCGCAAGGACGTGCCACCCAAGGTGGCGATCAGCGAATATGTCGAGATCGCCCACGCGTTCTACGACCAGGGCGAGCAGAGCTTCGTCAACTCGGTGCTCGATCGCATCGCGCGCCAGTCGCGTTCGGCCGAGGTCGCGAGCTAGCGCATGCGCCGCCGGCGCATCGGCGAGTTTGAACTGATCGCCCGCTACTTCGCGCCGCTGGCCGAAGGATTCCCGGGCGCCGGCGGGCTGCTGAGCGACAATGCCTTCCTGCCGTCCGACGCGCGGCGCGACCTCGTCGTCAAGACCGACACCGTGGTCGCGGGCGTGCACTTCCTGACGGACGAGAAGCCGCAGTTCGTCGCGGCCAAGGCGCTGCGCGTCTGCCTGTCCGATCTCGCGGCGGGCGGCGGCGAGCCCTTTGCCTACCAGCTGTCGCTGTCGCTGCCGGCGTCGTGGAACGAGCGCTGGATCGCGGGCTTCGCGCGCGGCCTTGCCGCCGATCAGCGCCGCTACGGCATCGTCCTGAGCGGCGGCGACACGGTGACGACTCCGGGCCCGCTCACGGTCACCATCACCGCCTTCGGTCGGGTGCCGCGCGGGCGCGGCCTGACGCGCGACGGAGCCCGGGCTGGCGACCGCCTCTTCGTCACCGGCACGATCGGGGACGGCGCGCTCGGCCTGCTCGCCGCGCGCGGCCGGATCACCTCGGCGGCGCTCGAAAGACGTTACCGCCTGCCGCAGCCGCGCTCGGCTCTGGGACCGCGACTGGTCGGCATCGCCAGCGCCGTTGCCGATGTCTCGGATGGATTGCTGGCCGATGCCGGCCACATCGCCGATGCATCGCGGCTGGCGGTTCGAATCGAGCGCGAGCGGGTGCCGCTGTCGCCGGCGACCCGGCGGGTCCTCGCGGCCGAGCCCGCGCTGTGGGCCAATGTGCTGGGCGGCGGCGACGATTACGAGCTTGTGATTGCCGTCCCGCCGCGCCGGGCGGCCGCATTGCTTTCGGCCGCGCGCGCCGCGCAAGTGCCGGTGACGACGGTCGGCACCTTCGCGAGCGGGAAAGGGGTCGAACTCACGGTCGCGGGCCGCGTGGTGCGGACACCGCGCGCCGGCTACGTGCATTTCTAGACCGGCACCTTACCCATTTGGGTATGGGAAACCGATGATTCCATCGTATGCTCGCGGTGGGGCAGGGTTGATGCTGGAACGAAACCATGAATCGTCGCGCCTTTGTCGTCGGTAGCGTGCTGGCCGGCGTGACCGCGACCGCCCGCGCGGCGCCCGCCATCCGGATGATCTATGTCGGCGGCTGGGACTGCCAGCCCTGCACGGCCTGGAAGAACAAGTACAAGGCGGATTGGTTGGCGTCCCCGGAATACAAGCGGGTCGCCTGGACCGAGGTCGAAGCTCCCAAGCTCAAGGAGGCCTACCAGGAGCGATATTGGCCAGGCGACCTCAAGCCGATCCTGGACCAGCTGCCGCGCAAGAGCGGCACGCCGCGCTTTCTGATCGTCAGGGATGACAGGGTGGTCGCCAACGAGTTCGGCGGTGCGCAATGGCCGAAGATCGTGGCCGAGCTCAAGAAGCAGATCGGCTGATTGGTGCAGGAGCGAGGCTGACGTCATGTCGGAGGTGAAGCCCGAGCCATCACGTCGGCCGCCCAGGCGGTATTGGTTGAAGCGTTGGCGCGGTCCGGCAAGCAGGCAACGTCTTTCGCTGGGCGCTCGATCGCCGTCCCGGGTGAGGCCGACCGGCCGCCCCTGGTTGCGCACCTGCTGCCACTGCGCGGCGCCGGACGCGACATCTTCACGGGCGCGTCGCTCCTGCTCTATCTGACGCCGATTGCAACGAGCAAGGGGCCGACGTCAAGCTGCTCAAGGTGCTGTTCGACCTGACGCCGGCCGAAGCGCGGATCACGGGCCTGCTGGTCGAAGGCCAGTCGGTCGCAACGATTGCCCGCGCCCAGGCGGTGACCGAAAACACCGTGCGCATGCATCTCAAGTCCGTGTTCGCCAAGACCGGCGTCAGCCGTCAGTCTGAGCTCGTGAGCCTGCTGGCGCTTTAGTGTCACCATGAGAAATGCCAGGGCATAGCAGCCTTGCGCGCCGGCCTATTCGCTTGGGGCGCACTCGGCCGGCGACTAGAGTGCGCGCCCCATGGATGGATCGACCAAGGTCGAGGAGACCAAGCCGCTGACGGGCGGGACCATGCCCCGCCGTTCGCTGCGCAATATCGGGCTCCTCGCGACGTGCCAGGCACTGACGCAGAGCAGCAACACCTTGATGTTCGCTTCCTCGGCGCTCGCGGTGCTGACTATCGTGTCGGACGACATGCGCATGTGGGCCAACCTGCCGGTCACCATGCAGCATCTCGGCGTGATGCTGTCGGTGTTTCCCGCCTCGCTGCTGATGATGCGGCGCGGCCGCAAGTTCGGTTTCCGCGTCGGCTCCCTGATGGGCATGGTTGGCGCGACCTGCGCGGCTGTCGGGCTCGGTATCGGCAGCTTCCTGGTGATGTGCCTGGGTGGTCTGTGCCTCGGCTACGCCGTCGCCAACATGCAGCTCTACCGCTTCGCTGCGGTAGAGCTGGCACCCGGCCACTTCCGCGCCCAGGCGATTTCCTACGTGACGGCCGGCGGCGTGATCGCCGGCATCCTCGGGCCGGCCTTGGCGCGCTTCACGCCCGATCTCTGGCTGCCGCTGTTCCAGGCGAGCTTCTGCGCCGCCGTCGTCATCCACGCTATCGTCTTCACCGTGCTGGCCTTCATCGAATTCCCGCCCGTGAAGGCCGAGGATACGTCGGGTCCGCAGCGTCCCTTGCTCGAGATCGTGAGCCAGCCTGCCTACATGGTGGCCTGCGTCGGCGCGATGATCGCCTTCGGCGTGATGTCGTTCGTGATGGCTGCCTCGCCGCTCGCCATCGTCCAATGCGGCCTCAAGGCGACGGAAGCGCCGGTCACCATCTTCGTCCACGTCATGGGCATGTTCGTACCGGCCTTCTTCACCGGCAACCTGATCTCCCGCTTCGGCGTGTTCAACATGATGATGGTCGGCATCGCGCTGCTGGTGCTGGGCGTCGTCGTCGCCCTGATGGGGGTGACCGAATGGCACTTCCGCATCGCGCTGGGCCTGAACGGTGTCGGCTGGAACTTCCTGTTCGTCGGCGCCACCACGCTGCTGACGACGACCTACCGCGCACCGGAGCGCGGCAAGGCGCAGGCTTTCAACGACTTCATGGTGTTCGGCACGACGGCGACGGCGAGCCTGATGGCGAGCATCGTGCTGGAGACGGACGGCTGGGCCGTCCTCAACTACTTCGCCCTTGCGCTGGTGCTGGTCGCCTTCCTGGTCATCGGCATTTTCCGTTTGCGGCATCCCGCGCGGGTCTGAAGCCAAGCCCTTGACGCAGCGGGGCTTTTCCCTGCTACGGGTTGCGCAGATTGTGGCGTTCTGCCATTTTCCGCCCGCCTCGCGTCGGGGGAGAGCTTGAAACTTCGGCACGCGCCAGGCTGGAAATGCCGTCAAAAACAATAGGTTAGCCAACAATGTCTACCGTTATCTGGGCTGTCATCGCCTGCGGTATCATCGCCGTGCTCTACGGCGTGGTCACCGCGTCGCGAGTCATGGCCGCCGATTCCGGCACTGCGCGCATGCAAGAGATCGCGCAGGCCGTGCAGGAGGGCGCCGCTGCCTACCTGCGCCGCCAGTACACGACCATCGCCATCGT
>JAEWIV010000370.1 GCA_023386865.1 Pseudomonadota bacterium | reverse complement strand
GGCCTCGTTCGACCAGCGGCCGGGCAAGGTCGAGGGCTACGGCGGCGTGATCAGGCTGCGCAAGGCCGACGGCTCGCGCGCCGCGGTGGCGGCGAGCGGCGCCGGCGAGCCGACCGTCGGCCGCATGGGCCAGATGAGCGGCGACACCGTTCACTTCGACATCGTCGACAAGGATGGCAACATGGTCTCGGCTACGCCGTCGGGCGGCTGGCTGCACGGCTCGCCGGTGGTGCCCGAGCTCGGTTTCCCGGTCGGCACACGCGGCCAGATCATGTGGCTCGAGGAAGGCCAGCCCTCCTCGCTGGCGCCCGGCAAGCGGCCGCGCACCACGCTCACGCCTACGCTCGCGCATCGCGACGGCGAGCCGTACATGGTCTGGGGTTCGCCCGGGGGCGATCAGCAGGAGCAGTGGATCACCCAGATGTTCCTGCGCCATGTCCATTGCGGCATGAACCTGCAGGAGGCAATCGACGCCCCGGCGTGGCACAGCGAGCACTTCCCCTCCTCGTTCTGGCCGCGGACCGCCCGTCCGGGCGTGCTGGTGCTGGAGGGGCGCATTCCGGCCGAAACGGTCCAGGAATTGCGTAAGCGCGGCCATGAGGTCGAGATGAACGACGACTGGTCGGAAGGCCGCCTGACCGCCGCCAGCCGCGAGGATCCCTGGCGCAAGGCCGCCGCCAACCCGCGCGGCATGCAGGGCTACGCGGCGGGACGATGATCGCGGTGCTTTGCCCCGCCTCTTCCGGGCATGAGCCTGTACGCCGATGACCTGGTCGATCATCTTCCACGACAGGAGCAGCGGTCGCATCGCCATCGCAGTCGCCACGAAGTTCTTCGCCGTCGGGGCGCGAGTGCCACACATCGAGCCCAGAAAGGGCGCGGTCTGTACCCAGGCCCTGATGAACCCGCTCTACGGCCCGCACGGGCTGCGCCTGATCCGCGAGGGCGTTGGCGCCGCCGACCTGGTGCGCATTCTTACGACGCCCGACGCCGGGCGAGACCATCGCCAACTCCATGTCATGGGCGCCGACGGCAAGTTCGCCGCCCACACCGGCGCCGACTGCGTGCCCTGGTGCGGACACTGGATCGGCGAAGACATGTCGGTCGCGGGCAACATGCTGGCCGGTCCTCAGGTCGTGTCCGAGACCGTGCGTTTTTTCCGCGAGAACGCCTCGATGCCCCTGCCGCGGCGCTTGATCGGCGCCATGAAGGCCGGCGAGAGGGTGGGCGGCGACAAGCGCGGCAAGCAGTCGGCGGCGCTCGTGATCTATGGCAGCCAGGAGTATTCCGAGCTGGACCTGCGCGTCGACGATCATGTCGAGCCGCTGCTCGAGCTCGCGCGCCTCGAAGCCGTGAGCCGCGAGCGTTGGACGCACTTCCGTGCCTTCATCCCGACCCGGGAGAACCCGGCCGGCATTTTCGATCGCGGCGCAATCGAAGCCGGCATCGAAAGGAGCCTGGCGGCGGAGCATCGATGAGCGTTCTGCTCGAACTGCGCCAGCTCGCCGTCTCCTTCGCCACCGACGACGGCACGGTGCGCGCCGTCGACGGCATCGACCTCAGGCTCGAGCGCGGCCGCACCCTGGGACTGGTGGGCGAATCGGGTTGCGGTAAGAGCGTGACGTCGCTCGCCATCATGGGCCTCCTGCCCCCCGAGAACTCCACCGTGAAAGGCGAGGTGCGCTTCGAAGACCGCGACTTGCTGACCCTCGACCCCGACACCGTCCGCGACATGCGCGGCGCGCGGTTGGCCATGATCTTCCAGGAGCCCATGACCTCGCTCAATCCCGCCTATACGGTGGGCGACCAGATCATCGAGGCGATCCAGCGCCACCAGGGCCTGTCGGCCGCCGACGCCCGTGTCCGCGCCATAGAAATGCTGCGCACCGTGCGCATCCCCTCACCGGAGAAGCGGGTCGACGACTATCCGCACAAGCTGTCGGGCGGCATGCGCCAGCGCGCCATGATCGCCATGGCGCTGGCTTGCGGGCCGGAGCTGCTGATCGCCGACGAGCCGACCACCGCCCTCGACGTCACCATCCAGGCGCAGATCCTCGACCTGATGCGCGGACTGCGCCGCGACACCGGCACCGCCATCATACTGATCACCCACGATCTCGGCGTCGTCGCCGAGATGGCAGACGACGTCGCCGTCATGTACGCCGGCCAGATCGTGGAGCGTGCGCCGGTGCGCGACCTTTTTGCCCGGCCCGAACATCCCTACACGGTGGGCCTGCTGGGCTCGATCCCGCGGCTCGACGAGAAGCGCGAGCGGCTGCCGTCGATCGAGGGCCGCGTGCCCGACATGAGCCGTCCGCCCGACGGCTGCCGCTTCGCCGCGCGCTGCCCCTTCGTCGAGGCAGCCTGCCGCGCCAGCCCGCCGCGGCTCGTGGAAGTGGCGCCTGGACATCTGACACGCTGCCGCCGGGCGCCGCTCTCCCAGGTGCTCCAATGAGCGCGCTGCTCGAGGTGACGAGCCTTGCCAAGCACTTCCCGGTGAGGCGCGGCGCGTTCGGCCTGGTGTCAGGCCATGTCCGCGCCGTCGACGGCGTCGACTTCACGCTCAACGCCGGCGAAACCCTGGCCATCGTCGGCGAATCGGGCTGCGGCAAGTCGACGGTCGGGCGCCTCGTGCTGCGCCTGATCGAGCCCTCGGCCGGCCAGGTGCGGTTCGAGGGCGAAGACCTGCTGGCATTGTCCGATGGCGCCATGCGGGCGCGCCGCCAGCGGATGCAGGTGATCTTCCAGGACCCCTACGCATCGCTCAATCCGCGCATGACGGTCGGCGCAATGCTGGGCGAGCCGCTGATGCTGCATGGGCTGGCGAAGAGCCAAGCGGGGCGCAAGGCCCGCGTCGGCGAGCTGCTCGACCTGGTCGGGCTGCGGCCGGACCATGCGCGGCGCTATCCACACGAATTCTCGGGCGGCCAGCGCCAGCGGTTGGCGATCGCCCGCGCCCTTGCCGTAGAGCCCAAGCTGATCGTCGCCGACGAACCGGTATCGGCTCTCGATGTGTCGATCCAGGCGCAGGTCATCAACCTGATGCGCTCGCTGCAGCGGCGCTTCGGGCTGGCCTACATCTTCATCAGCCACGATCTCGCAGTCGTGAAGCACATCGCCGATCGCATCGCCGTAATGTATCTCGGCAAGATCGTGGAGACGGCGACGACCGACGAGCTCTTCCGCAATCCACGCCATCCCTACACGCGCGCCCTGCTGGCTGCCGTGCCGCTGCCCGATCCGACGGTGGAGCGCGAGCGCACGCTGCTCGAAGGCGACATTCCAAGCGCGATGAACCCGCCATCCGGCTGCCGCTTCCATACCCGCTGCAGCTTCGCGCGCGAGGCCTGCAGGCGCGACGAGCCGGCGCTGGCCGACGACGGCGCCGGCCACGCCACCGCCTGCCCCTATTGGCCGGAATTCCCGCCGTCCGCGCTTCTCGCCGAGGCGGCCGGCCACGACGCCGACCGCATCAGGCTGGTCCGCCTTCAGGCGGCATTTGTCGGCAATCAACAAAGTGAGGCTTCATGAGGAACACGTTCAGGCGCATCGGGCTTTCCCTGGCCTTGGCCGTTGCCATGGGCGGCGGCGCAATGGCTCAATCGCATCTGCGCATCGGGCTCGCCGAGGACCCCGACGTGCTCGATCCGACGCTGGCGCGCACCTACGTCGGCCGCATCGTCTTCTCGTCGATCTGCGACAAGCTGTTCGACATCGACGAAAAGCTGAACGTCGTGCCGCAGCTCGCCACCAGCCACGAGACCTCTCCTGACGGCATGAACGTCACCATCAAGCTGCGGCAAGGCGTGAAATTCCACGACGGCGAGCCGTTCAACGCCGAGGCCGCCAAGTACAGTCTCGAGCGGCACCTCAACATGAAGGGCTCGTTCCGCAAGCCCGAGATCGCCTCGATCGATGCCATCGAGATCGTCGATCCCGCGACAATCAGGTTGAAGCTCAAGGCGCCGTTCTCGCCGCTGCTGGCCCAGCTCACCGACCGCGCCGGCATGATGGTATCGCCCAAGGCGGCCGAGGCTGCCGGCGACAAGTTCGGCCTCAAGCCGGTGTGCGCCGGCCCCTACAAGTTCGTCGAGCGGGTCCAGCAGGACCGCATCGTCGTCGAGAAGTTCGCCGACTACTGGAACAAGGATCAGGTCTTCATCGACAAGATCACCTATCTGCCGATCGTCGATTCGACGGTGCGTCTGGCCAACCTTCGCTCGGGCGGCCTCGACATGATCGAGCGCCTGCTCGCGACGGACATCAAGACGGTGCGCGAGAACCCCAAGCTCAAGCTGATCAGCGCCGTCGAGCTCGGCTACCAGGGCATCACCATCAACCTGTCGAACGGCCCCAAGGCCGCGTCGCCGCTCGCCAAGGATGCACGCGTGCGCCAGGCCTTCGAGCTTTCGATCGACCGCGATGCGCTGAACCAGGTCGTGTTCAACGGCGAGTTCGTCCCGGGCAACCAATGGATCAACCCGACCAACCCCTACTATCAGCAGTCGCTGCCCGTGCCCAAGCGCGACGTCGCCAAGGCCAAGGCGCTACTCAAGGAGGCGGCGGTCACGGGCAAGATTTCGCTCGATTTCATGGTGCCCAACAATCCCGAGACCCGGCAGGTCGCCGAGGTGCTGCAGTCGATGGTCGCCGAGACCGGCTTCGACCTGAAGATCAGGGTCACCGAGTTCGCCACCTCCCTGAAGCAGTCCGAGGACGGCAACTACGAGCTGTTCCTCATCGGCTGGTCGGGCCGCAGCGACCCGGACGGCAACTCCTATGTGTTCCAAACCTGCGGCGCGCCGCAGAACAACTCGGGCTACTGCGACAAGGACGTCGACGAGTGGCACAAGCAGGCGCGCATCAAGAGCGACCCCGCGGAGCGCAAGAAGATCTACGAGAACATCGCCAAGCGCTACTTGGCCGACGGCTCGATCAAGTACATCTATCATCGCCGCGTCCTTGTGGCGCTCAGCGACAAGGTCGATGGCTACAAGCAGATGCCGGACGGGCTGATCCGCGTCGTCGGCGTCAAGCTGAAGTAAGGACACCGTGCTCTCGTTCCTCACCCAGCGGCTGCTGCAGATCATCCCGACCCTGATCCTGGTGTCGATGCTGATCTTCGGGCTGCAGCAGCTGCTGCCGGGCGACCCGGCGCTGATCATGGCGGGCGAGGAGCGCGATCCCGCGGTGCTGGAGGAGATCCGACAGCAGTACCGGCTGAACGAGCCGATCCCCATCCAATACTTCTACTGGATCAAGGGAGTGCTGTCCGGGAACCTCGGCGAATCGATGCGCCTCAAGGCATCGGTCGCCTCGCTGGTCGGCGAGAAACTGCCGGTCACGCTGCAACTGGCCGCCATGGCGATCGTGGTGGCGCTCGGCATCGGCATTCCGGCCGGCATCATCTCGGCGGTGAAAAAGGACACGGCCTGGGACTACGGCGCAAACATCTTCGCCCTATGGGGCATCAGCACGCCCAACTTCTGGCTGGGCATCCTCATGATCTTCCTGTTCTCGGTGACGCTGGCCTGGCTGCCGGCTTCAGGCTACGTGCGGCTGGGCGAGGACTGGCGCGCCAGCCTCGCCCCCCCCGTGATGCCGGCCGTCGTGCTGGGCAACGCCATCGCCGCCATCCTGATGCGCCACACCCGCAGCGCCATGCTGCAGGCGATGGGCGCCGACTACGTACGCACCGCCCGCGCCAAGGGCCTGTACGAGCGCCGCGTGATCCTGAAGCACGCGCTGCGCAACGCCATGACGCCGGTCATCACGCTGGGCGCGCTGGAGTTTGGCACGCTGCTCTCCGGCGCGGTGCTGACCGAGCAGATCTTCACCATCCCGGGCTTCGGCAAGCTGATCGTCGATGCCGTGTTCAACCGCGACTACGCCGTCGTGCAAGGGGTCGTGCTGGTGACGGCCACGACCTACATCGTGCTCAACCTGCTGGCCGATGTCGCCTACGTGCTGGTCAATCCGAGGCTGCGCGGATGACGACCACGGCCCTGCCCCCGGTCACCCTGACCGACGCCACCGAGGAGAATCCGTGGGCACGCGCCTGGCGCCGCCTGAAGCGGCGCAAGGGCGCCATGGTCGGCCTCGCCGTCGTGGTATCCTTCATCGTGGTGGCGATGCTCGCCCCTTGGGTCGCACCCTACGACCCCACGGCCACGAGCTGGAGCGCCGTGCGCAAGGCGCCGTCGTGGGCACACTGGATGGGCACCGACGAGGTCGGCCGCGACGTGTTCAGCCGCGTGATCTGGGGTGCCCGCGCCTCGCTCAGCGCCGGCCTGGTGTCGGTCGGCATCGCGCTCGGCGTCGGCGTGCCGCTCGGCCTGCTGGCGGGTTACGCCGGCGGCTGGATCGACTCCGTGCTGTCGCGCATCGTCGACGCGATGCTCGCTGTGCCATTCCTCATCCTCGCGATCGCGCTGGCGGCCTTCCTCGGCCCCAGCCTGACCAATGCCATGATCGCCATCGGCGTCACTGCGACGCCGATCTTCGTGCGACTTACGCGCGGCCAGACGCTGGCCGCCAAGGTCGAGGACTATGTCGAGGCGGCCCGCGCCGTCGGCAATCCGCACTGGCGCATTGCGCTTCGCCACGTCCTGCCCAACATCGTTCCGCCTCTGCTGGTGCAGGCCTCGCTCGCCATCGCCGGCGCGATCATCGCCGAGGCAGCCCTGTCCTTCCTGGGTCTCGGTCAGCAGCCGCCCGCACCATCCTGGGGCAGCATGCTGAACTCCGCCCAGCGCTTCATCGCCCAGGCGCCGTGGATGGCCTTCTGGCCGGGCTTCGCCATCTTCTTCGCCGTGCTGTCGTTCAACCTTCTGGGCGACGGCCTGCGCGACGCGCTCGACCCGCGCCACAAGTGATGTGGGCCGAAGCGCGGGCCCTCGACCCGAGGTCGGGCAGGGTCAGTTCGGCAGGCTGGTATCCACGTCGTCGAATGCCGCGACGCCCGAAGTGAGCGTCGCCGCCCGCTCCTCGACCAGGAGCTGGGCAACGGCGAGGAAGTGGACCAGTTCGCCGTCGCCCAGCCGCTCGGCCTGCTCGATCAGCTCGCGCACGCCATGCCACACGCGGAACAGCGCCGCCGCCTTCTTCTTGCCGGACAAAGGCTGGCGGCCACGACGCCGCCGAACATTGGGTTCAAGGACGATCTCGACCAACTCAATCCCCCCTGTTTACGCCACCGCACCCGTCCACCGGCCTTCAGCGGCGGACGGGTGGGCGCGAAAGGCGTCATGTTCCCAACGGACCGCCGGCCAGCCGTTCTCCCCCGAGCAACGGCATGACAGTTCGGCAATCCTACACGACACCCGGAGGAAGTGTCCCAGCCCTTTGAGAGGCCGGAAGATGTTGCTCGCACAAGGCACATTCCGGCCGGCAGATGCCGGACGGTCGAGGCGCCACGGCGCTCAGTTGGACGCGGTCCCCAGCGGCAGCCCGGACGCGTCGAGCTGAGCCTCGCGGTTCAGCACGACCGATTCCGGCGCCTCGACGTCGGGCAGCGGCTTGCTGGGGTCGACAGCCCGCACCATGGCTACGATGCGCTTGTCGCCAGCGCTCGCATCCTCGGCAACCAGCCGGCGCCAGCCCTGCTTTTCCCAGTACTTGACGTCGGCCGGCAGGGCCTGGGCGTAGAGCATATTGCAGGCCCGGCTCTCGGCCAGCTTGCGGGCGCGCTCCAGCAGGAGCTGGCCGATATTGTGGCCGCGGAAACGCTGGATGACGGCGAGCCGCTCGGGCATGGCGAAGGATTGGAACCAGCGCACGCGCAGGGTACCCACCGGCTCGTCACCGACATAGGCGATGATATGGGTGGCGCCGAAATCGTGGCCGTCGAACTCCTCCGAGTACGGGACGTCGAGCTCGCCGATGAAGCAGGCGGCACGCACCGCGAAGGCCTGCAGCGAGTCCTCCATCCTCATGGCGAGCCTCGTCGTGACCGTCTCGCCATCAATAGACAATGCAACAGTGCTCATTTTCTCTCTCCCCCTCAATTCGCCCGACGCTCGGTCCATTCCGCGTGCGGATTGGTCGCCCCTCGCGTCATCGAGTCTTCCAGGACACCCGGCATGTCCAGCCGGTCCTCCGGCCGGTTCAGCACCATCGGATCGGTGAACACCGTCGGCATGGTCTTCTCGTCGACGTCGAGCTCGCAGACGAAGGCACCGTACTCGTGGTCGGAGAAATGGAAGATCCGGTCGTCGACCTTTTGGAAGCCCATGCGCTCGAAGATCGGCCACAGCCGATGCTGCGCGTGCAGGTAGGCCTTGCGGTAGCCCTTGCGGCGGCAAAACTCGCGTGCCCAATCGACGAACGGGATGAACAGGCCGTACGATCGATAGCGCTTCAGGATGATCGCCCGTTCGAGCTTGGCGAACGACGCGAACCAGCGGATGCGCATCGACGCCGCCGGCTCGCCGTCGACGTAGAGCATCAGGTGGCTCGCGGTGTAGTCGTTGCCGTCGAACTCTTCCCAATACGGGCAGTGCTGCTCGCCCATGAAGACGGCAGCCCGCAACATGTAGCACTGCATCAGTTCGTCGGAAGTCGTTGCAAGCTTGATAGTCACGACAGGACGATTTGAGGTCGCTGCCGTATTCGCTTCGGTCATGTTAGGCCCCCTCGGTGAGTACTCCGTTGTCATTCCGGAAGCGGCGGCCCCCAGCCGTCACCACCGGAAGATTCTTTGAAATCTGGGAAAGCACGTCGGTCACGACCGGCGAGGTCATGCCTTTGGCACCACGCCTGATCGCGGTCGCCGACACCTTGTCGCGGCGCAGGATGCACCACGGATAGATCCAGCCGCATTCGTCGCTGATCTGGCGGACCAGCATACCCCCGAAATCCGTACCGTGCAGGGTGTGAAGCCGCATGCCGGGATTGCGGCGCTTGATCTCGGCGATCACGCCCTGAAAGCCGCGCGTGTTGTAGGTCTCGGGATAGACCGCCACTTCGACCCTGTTGCCCAGTCCCGCCTCGGCAACCGCGAGCTCGATGAGCACCTTGCGCGTCTCGGGCGGCAGGAAGATGTTGCCGGTCGGGAAGTAGTCGACGTTGGAATCCGCCTTGTCGGTCTTTTCGTAGACCTGGAAGCCGTCCTCCCGCACCCGGCCGACGCGGAGCTCGCCTTTTCGAAAGGCATCGGCGTGCAGACGCGGGATGAGCGTCGGATGGATGACGATCCTGTCGAGATTGCGGTCCTCGAGCGCCTGGCGGATGATCATCAAGTGTGAATTGTGGAACGGATTGAAAGTTCCGAAGAACAATCCGACACCGCCACTGGGCGCCAGCACCGATCGGAGATCCGACAGCAGGCCCACGCCGAAGAACAGGGCACCCAGAGCGAAGCCCAGGGTCAGGAAGGCCTCGCGGGCGCCCGGCAGGCCGGCCGTCCCCAACCCCGCCAGCACCATGTTGAACACGATGCTGACAATGGTGTTGCGATTGGCGTCGCCGATGCCGCGTGCCACCAAATAGCCGCCCAGATACTGCGTGCCTTGTGACGCGAGCGTGGTCAGCAACGCAGCCCCGGCCCAACCACCGACCGACGCTATGCCCGCCACGTTGAAGGCACCCCCCACAAAGCACAGCCAAATCACCGCAAGATTGAACGCCAACTGCGGGACAAACCGCCCGAGCTTACCGGCCGTCACGAAACCGAATTGGTTGTTAGCCCACAGTTCCGCTTTGTTGCTGAGCTTGGAATAGCTCGGCAGGAACACGCCGGCGAACACTGACACGCCGATCAGCGCCGGGTTAGTCCAACTGCCATGCGCGTACGCATAGCTAATGTACATCATGAGGCCGCCAAAGGCGGCTATGCGCGTCGATGGACTGCGCACATAGCGGCGGAACTTGCCGGCGTACCCCGACAATTCCATCATCTTGCCGTCCAAGCCGAGCACGGCCACAGCACAGATCCCCCTCAAACGTCAATCGGTCAACAACTAGGGATTGATTGACTAACGAATAGGAGGCCTAGATACGCACTGTTTTCGTTCTACGTGCGCTGAAAAAAACCGGCTAATAGCTTACAAACGACACAGAAAACGACATTTACCCGTTAATGATGTAAGATAAACCACGAGGCCATATTCAAGTAAACTTCAGACCGGCAACCTTATTGTATCGATTGTTACGATGGTCACGACTCCTCCGAGAAAGAATAAGGTCCCCAATATACTCGGCGACTGGGACGATGTACGTTTTTTCCTTGCCGTTGCAAAAACTGGTAGCTTCAGTGCCGCCGCAACGCAACTGAACACCAAGCAGACGACCGTCGGGCGCCGCATCCAGGCCCTCGAGCGCCGCCTGGGTGCAAAATTGTTCGACCGCCACCGCCACGGCATGGAGGTGACGCCGGCCGCGCGGGGCGTGCTGGTCCAGGCCGAATCGATGATGTCGAACGCCACCTCGATCGAGCGCCATCTGGCCGGCCTCGACCGGGAGATGGCGGGCATCGTGCGCATCGCCGCCACGGAGGGCATCGCCGCCCACTGGCTGGTGCCGCGCCTGGGGCAGCTCAGGAACACGCATCCCGACATCATCGTGCAGGTGATCGCCTCCGACCAGGTGCTGGACCTCGCGACCAGGCAGGCTGACCTCGCCATCCGCTTCTTCCGCCCGACGTCCAACCAGCTTGTGGCGGCCCGTGTCGGGCAGGTGAACTTCTCGATCTTCGCCGCGCCCTCCTACATCGAACGCTACGGCATGCCGCAAAAGCTCGACGATTTGCGCGAGCACCATATCGTCGACCACACCACGCTGCACAGCCTCGCCGCCATGAAGCCGTGGAGCGAGGTGGTCGAGCGCAGCCCCTCCGTCGTGCTGCGCACCAACTCGTCCTACGCCGCCGTCGAGGCGGTGCAGGTCGGCTACGGCATCTCGGTGTTTCCCGACTACGTCACCAAGTCGTCCAACCTCGTGCCGGCGCCGATCGACCTCAAGATCGTCCGCGACATCTGGCTGGTGAGCCACGAGGAGACCAACAAGGGCGCCCGCATCCGCACGGTCATCGACTACGTGCGCGAGCAGTTCCGCCAGGACGAACGCGAGTGGTTCTCGACGACGATCCGCGGCGCGCCGGTGGCGGCGGCCTAGGACCTAGTTCCGTCGGCTTTGCCGACGGACTTATCAGGGTCAAGATCGGGGTATTGATGGGCCACGGATACGACTAGGTCCGTGTACAGCCCCATAATCTGAGCCAAGATCCTTCGAAACGCCTTGCGCTCCTCGTCGTCCGCAATTTTGAGCGAGAGAATATCCAAAGCGCCGAGTTCGCGACCAGCCGCCAGAATATCCATAATTTCTACAGCGACTGCTCTGTCCATCTTCGCTCCATTCAGCAACTGCAACCGCTCGGGGCAACGCAGTCTCTGATGCAACGCCGTAGCATCGTGAATTGATTGGCTCCCGAAGGTCCAGGAAAGGGATTGAGCTCGAAGCGGGCGCTGCAACGATCTTTGCAGTCGGCGATTATCTTCGCACAGTTGTCAACATCTGGTGGAATTGCTCCATGCCAGTCGATGTCTGCGAACTCTTTGAGGCATTGGATTCGTCGTAGAAACGAGACCAGTCAATTGGTGCCTCGAACGAATAGAAAGCCTCCGGTCCGTTATCCTTGACCCGAAAGCCGGGTACGTCATTTACGGCATTTACTCGAAAGCCCGGTGGCACATTCGGCATAACATTGAACTTGATGAAACTCCCTTAGCGTTAGGCGCGCCGCGCCCGAGGACCGTGCCGCGCTCCGTTTCGACACCGCCATTTTAGCCTAAGGGAGCACTGCAGTTAATAACTATAGTATCTATCTGGCACATAAGTTATCGAGCAAAGCGTCTTCGTATCTTAAAGAACCGCTTTCAGCCGTTTGTAGATCACTTCGATTTCGGCCTTGTCGCCGGGCTTGTATTCCCAGTTGAGCGCCACGCCGTCATTGGGGCGGCGCGGCATGATGTGGAAATGAAGGTGAGGCACGCTCTGGCCGGCGCCCGGGCCGTTGGCCTGCAGCAGGTTCACACCATTGGGCTTCAGCTCGCTCATCACCGCCTTGGCGACCTTCTGTGCGGTCGCCGCCACGGCGCCAAGCACGTCGGTCGGGATCGTGTCGACCATCGGCCAATGGCCCCTGGCAACGGCCAGCGAGTGGCCGGGGTTCACCGGGTTGATGTCCATGAAGGCGATGGTCTTGTCGTCTTCCAGGAGCTTGAAGCTCGGGATCTGGCCCGCGACGATCTTGCAGAAGATGCAGTTGGCGTCGGTCGGATGGCTCATCTTTTCCCTCCCAGTACGGCGCCGAGCTCGCGCAACCGCAGGAAGGGCTGCGCGCCGGGCTCCAGGGAAAGATCGAAGCCGAGACGGCCGAGCGTGGCAATGCCTTCGCGGCCGAATCGATCGCGCAAGGATTCGACGACCCAGCCTTCGCTCTGGCGATGACGGGCGACAATGAGCCGATTGTGAGCTGCCAGGTGAGCCCGATGCGCTTCGAGTGCCGCTATCAGACTGTCCATGCCAGCGCTGCTGCGCGAAGAGACCGCCAGCGTCTTGACCGGCCATTCGTCGCCTGCCGTGGCAAGTGACAGCGCTCCCGCCACGTCGGCGCGCGCCCGCTCGGCCGAAGCTCCAAGGTCCGCCTTGGTGACGACGATCAGATGCGGGATCTCGACGATGCCCGCCTTCATGAACTGCAGGGAATCGCCCGATCCGGGCTGGACGCAGAACACGACGGTATCGGCGATGCCGGCCACATCGGTCTCCGACTGGCCGACGCCCACGGTCTCGATCAGGACGCGGTCGAACAGGGCGCGCATCAAGACCATCGCGGCAACGGTCTGGTCGGCGAGCCCACCCAGCCGGTCGCGGGCGGCCATCGAGCGCACAAAGGAGCCCTCGTCCGTACTGTCATGGACGATGCGCACACGGTCGCCCAGCAACGCACCGCCGCTCGAGCGCGACGAGGGGTCGACCGCGATCACGCCCACCGTCCTGCCGGCCTTGCGCCAGGCCGCGACCAGGGCCGCGCACAGAGAAGATTTGCCAACACCCGGGGGCCCGGTGACTCCCACAACATGCGCCTTGGGGTCTCGCCACGCGGCGTCCAGCAGGGCCTGCGCCTCGTCGCCTTCGGGATTGCGCTCCAGGTCGGCAAGCGCGGCCGCCAGGGCCCGCTTGCCGCCGTCACGAAGCGTCTTAAGCGTCATTCCGTCTTGAGTGGGCCGCCGAGCGCCGCCTGGGCGGCGGCGAGGCGAGCGATCGGCACACGGAAGGGCGAGCACGAGACATAGTCCAGGCCGGCCTTGTGGCAGAAGAAGACCGAGGCCGGGTCGCCGCCATGCTCGCCGCAGATGCCGAGCTTCAGGCTGTTACGCACCTTGCGGCCGCGCTCGCGGGCGATCTCGATCAGCTCGCCCACGCCCTCGACGTCGAGCGAGGCGAACGGATCGTGCTCGAGGATGCCGCGCTGCTGGTACTTCTCGAGGAAAGACGCCGAGTCGTCGCGGCTGAGGCCGAAGGTGGTCTGCGTCAGGTCGTTGGTGCCGAAGCTGAAGAAGTCGGCCGATTCGGCGATCTCGCCGGCGCGCAAAGCGGCGCGCGGCAGCTCGATCATGGTGCCGACCAGGTAGTCGAGCTTCTCGCCCGAGAGCTGGCTCACCTCGGCCGCGACCTGGTCGACCACGACCTTCATGAGGTCGAGCTCCTTCCGGGTGGCGACCAGCGGGATCATGATCTCCGGGATCACCGACTTGCCGTTCTTCTTCTGGACGTCGGCCACGGCCTCGAAAATGGCGCGGGCCTGCATCTCGTAGATCTCCGGATAGGAGATGCCGAGCCGCACGCCACGATGGCCGAGCATGGGATTGAACTCATGCAGCTTGTGGGCTCGCGCCTCGATCTCGGCGACGTCGACGCCGAGGTCCTTGGCCACGACCTCCATGTCGGCCTGGGTCTTGGGCAGGAACTCGTGCAGCGGCGGATCGAGCAGCCTGATGGTGACGGGAAGGCCGGCCATGATCTCGAACAGTTCGATGAAATCCTCGCGCTGCATGGGCTGGATCTTGGCCAACGCCGCGCGCCGGGTCTTCTCGTCGTCGGCAAGGATCATTTGGCGCACCGCGACGATGCGGTCGCCCTCGAAGAACATGTGCTCGGTGCGGCAGAGGCCGATACCCTCGGCGCCGAACTTGCGCGCCGTGGCGGCGTCGGTCGGCGTCTCGGCGTTGGCGCGCACGCCGAGGCGCCGGACCTCGTCGGCCCACACCATCAGCTCGGCGAAGTCGCCGGAGAGCTCGGGCTGCACCGTCGGCACGACGCCCAGCATGATCTCGCCGGTGCCGCCGTCGAGGGTGATGAACTCGCCCGCCTTCACGGTCGTGCCCCGCACCGAGAGGGTGCCGGCGCGGCCGTCGATGCGCACCTCGCCTGCGCCGGCGACGCAGGGCTTGCCCAAGCCGCGCGCCACCACGGCAGCGTGACTGGTCATGCCGCCGGTCGAGGTCAGGATGCCCTCGGCGGCATGCATGCCGTGGATGTCCTCGGGACTGGTCTCGCGCCGCACCAGGATCACCTTCTCGCCGGTGCGCGCCTGCTTCTCGGCATCGTCGGCGGTGAACACCACCTTGCCCGAGGCGGCACCCGGCGACGCCGGCAGGCCCTTGGCGATCACTTTGCGCTCGGCTTTGGGATCGAGCGTGGGGTGGAGGAGCTGGTCGAGCGACGACGGCACGATGCGCGCCACCGCTTCCTTCTTGTCGATCAGTCCCTCGCGCACCATGTCGACGGCGATCTTGAGCGCGGCCTTGGCGGTGCGCTTGCCGTTGCGCGTCTGCAGCATGTAGAGCTTGCCGCGCTGGACGGTGAACTCGATGTCCTGCATGTCGCTGTAGTGCGTCTCGAGCTTGTGGCGCACGGCGTCGAGCTGCTTGAAGACCTCGGGCATCACCTCTTCCATGGCCGGCGCATCGGACTTCTGCGCCTCCTTGCCCTGCACGGTGAGATGCTGCGGCGTGCGGATGCCCGCCACCACGTCCTCGCCCTGGGCGTTCACCAGGTACTCGCCGTAGAAGACATTGGTTCCGGTCGAGGGATCGCGCGTGAAGGCGACGCCGGTGGCGCAGTCCTCGCCCATGTTGCCGAACACCATGGCCTGCACGTTGACGGCCGTGCCCCAGCTTTCGGGGATCGAATGCAGGCGGCGGTAGGTGATGGCGCGCTGGTTCATCCATGAGCCGAACACCGCGCCGATGGCGCCCCACAGCTGCTCGCGCGGCTCCTGCGGGAACGGCTTGCCGGTGCGCTTCTCGACGATCTTCTTGTAGTCGCCCACCACCGAGCGCCAGTCGTCGGCCTTGAGATCGGTGTCCATCTGGACGCCGAGGTCCTCCTTCTTGAGCTCCAGCGCCTCCTCGAAATAGTGGTGCCCGACATCGAGCACGACGTTGGAGTACATCTGGATGAACCGGCGGTAGCTGTCCCAGGCAAAACGCTCGTCGCCCGACGATTTGCCGAGACCCAGCACGGTGCGATCGTTGAGGCCGAGATTGAGGACCGTGTCCATCATGCCCGGCATCGAGGCACGCGCGCCGGAACGCACCGAGACCAGCAGAGGATTGTTGGCGTCGCCGAACTTGGCGCCGACCACCTGCTCGACCTTGGCCAGAGCCTTCTCGACCTCGTCCTTCAGCTCGCCGGGATAGGCGTTGCCGTTGGCGTAGTACCAGGTGCAGACCTCGGTGGTGATGGTGAAGCCCGGCGGCACGGGCAGCCCCAGGCTCGACATTTCCGCAAGGTTGGCGCCCTTGCCGCCCAGCAGGTTGCGCATGTCGGCACGGCCCTCGGCCTTGCCATCACCGAAACTGTAGACCCACTTGGCCATTTCAGCCCTCGATCCTGGAAAAATCCGCCACCGAATCCATGGTGGCCCGTACGTGGTTGAGCAATTTCAGCCTGTTCAATCTCAAATCGGGCTTATCGGCGACATTGACTGTGACCTTTTCGAAAAAAGAATCGATCGGACCACGCAAACCGGCGAAGGCCCGCATCGCGCCAGCGAAGTCCTCTCGCTGCAGCGCAATCTTCACAAGGCGCTCGATGTCGGCCAAGGCAGAAGCAACGGCTTTCTCCTCGGTTTGTTCCATCAGCGCCGCATCCGGCATGCCGGCGATCTTCGCCGCCAGCGTCTTGTCCTTCTTCCCCTCGGCCCGCACGATATTTGCCGCGCGGCCGTAGGCAGTGAGGAGATTCTTGCCGCTTTCGGTCGCAAGGAACGACTGCACCGCCTCGACACGTGCCAGCAAGCGGACCAGATCGTCCTCGCCACCGAGCGCGAAGACGGCATCGACCACGTCATGGCGCACGCCCTTCTCGCGCATTTGAACCTTCAGGCGATCGGCGAAGAAAGCCATCAGGTCGTCGGCGTCGAAGAACTTCTTCAGCGGCAGGCGAATGCCGTTCTCGACGACGATGCGGATGATGCCGAGCGCCGCGCGACGCAACGCGAAGGGATCGCGCGAACCCGTGGGCTTCTCGCCGATCTTCCAGAAGCTCACGAGCGTATCGAGCTTGTCGGCCAGGGCGACCACGACCGAGACCGGCGCGCTCGGGCAACGGTCGTCGGGGCCGGCCGGCGCATAGTGGTCGCCAATGGCGTCCGCCACCGCGACCGGAAGCGTCTCCTCGAGGGCATAGTAGCGGCCCATGACGCCCTGAAGCTCGGGGAATTCGCCCACCATGCCGCTCCGCAGGTCGGCCTTGCAGAGGTGCGCCGCCAGGATCGCGTGGGTGAGATCGGCGCCCGGGACATAGGGGACGATCCTGTCGGCCAGAATCTCGATGCGCCCGACACGATCGGCCTGGGTGCCGAGCTTGGCATGGAAGACCATGTCCTTGAGGGCCGGCAGCCGCTCCTCCAGGCGAACCTTGCGATCCTGATTCCAGAAGAACTTGGCGTCGGCGAGCCGCGAGCGCAGCACGCGCTCGTTGCCGTCGACGATCGTCTTGCCGCCGTCGCGGGCGACGTTGTTGGCGACGACGACGAAGCGGTTGGCGAGGATGCCTGCCTTGGTGTTGGTCGTGAAGTAGCGCTGATGAGTCTTCATCGACACGATCAGGACCTCGGGCGGCACGTCCATGAACTGGGAATCGATGGTCCCAAGCAGCGGCACGGGCCATTCGACGAGGCCCGCCACCTCTTCGAGCAAGCCCTCGTCGTTCCTGAGCGAGACCTGGGCCTCGGCACAGAGCTTCTCGGCACCTTCGAGCACGATCTTCTTGCGCTCGGCCGGATCGAGCACGACATGCGCCGCCCTCAGCTTGGCGGCGTAGTTCTCGAAGCCCGTGACGCTGATGGTCCCTTTGCTGAGGAAGCGATGGCCGCGCGTGGTGTCGCCGAACCTGATCGGCGCCATCTGCCCGCCCGGCGCCACCTCGCCCGCCAGCACCTTGCCGTCGAACAACGCCACGATGGACTGCAGCGGACGCACCCAGGTCATGGTGCCGCTGCCCCACTTCATCGACTTGGGCCAGGGCAGCGCCTTCATGGCGGCCTCTATGATGCCGGGCAGCGCCTCGGCGGTCGGCCCCCCCTTCTTGCGCATCACGGCGAACCAGAACTCGCCCTTGCCGGTGTCGCGCCTCTCGGCCTGATCGAGCGAGGCGAGGCCGCTGGCTTTCAGGAAGCCCTGAACCGCCTGCTCAGGCGCGCCGACGCGTGGTCCACGCCGTTCCTCGCTGACGTCGGCCCGTACCACCGGCAGTCCGCCGATCACCAGCGTCAGCCGCCGCGACGTGGCGAAGGCGCGCGCATCCTTGAACTCGAGGCCCGCCGCCTTGAGGCCGTCGCTCACCAGACGCCTGAGATCGTCGGCCGCGCGCGTCTGCATGCGCGCCGGGATCTCTTCACTCAGAAGCTCGAGAAGAAGCTCGGCCATCAGGCCGCTTCCTTCTTCTGGGTGACAAGCCACGCCTCGCAACATGCCTTGGCGAGATCGCGCACGCGTAAAATGTAGCTCTGGCGCTCGGTCACGCTGATCACGCCGCGCGCATCCAGCAAGTTGAAGCAATGCGAGGCCTTGATGCACTGCTCGTAGGCGGGCAGCGGCAGCCTGCGTTCGATCAGCCGGCCGCACTCCTTCTCGGCATCGGCGAAGTGGCGGAACAGCATGTCGGTGTCGGCATGCTCGAAATTGTAGGCCGATTGCTCGCGCTCGTTCTGCAGGAAGACGTCGCCGTAGCTCAGCGGCACTTCCGAATCGGTGCGATTGAACGGCAGGTCGTAGATCGACTTCTTGTCGAACAGGTACATGGCCAGCCGCTCGAGGCCATAGGTGATCTCGCCCGACACCAGGTCGACGTCGATGCCGCCGACCTGCTGGAAATAGGTGAACTGGCTGATCTCCGAGCCGTCGCACCACACTTCCCAGCCCAGCCCCCAGGCGCCGAGCGTCGGGCTCTCCCAATCGTCCTCGACGAAGCGGATATCGTGCAGGGTGGTATCGATGCCGATCGCCTCCAGCGATCCGAGATAGCGCTCGAGGATGTCCGGCGGCGACGGCTTCAGGATGGCCTGGAACTGATAGTAGTGCTGCAGGCGCATGGGATTGTCGCCATAGCGGCCGTCGGTCGGTCGGCGCGACGGCTGGACGTAGGCTGCGTACCAGGCCTTGGGACCCAACGCCCGCAGCGTCGTCGCCGTATGGAACGTGCCGGCGCCCATCTCCATGTCGAACGGCTGCAGGATCAGGCAACCCTGGCGGGCCCAATAATCCTGCAGGGTCAAAATGAGTTCCTGGAAGCACGTCGGCTTGAGGCGTGCTGAGGGTTCGGACACCGGTATACCCCGAAGCTCAGAAGGCCTTGTGTTTCCGCGACTTAAGGCCGTTTTTGCGGTGCGGCAAAATAGGTGCCACCCCCACCCCGGTCAAGCACGCCGACCAAGGTCAAATCGGACTGCGGCCCTATGACTGTGGACGCGCCTGGGGACGCCCGCACTGGCCGCATTTTTCGGCACTGGCGGGATTATAGGCACCACAGCCGGCGCACTGGGCGGTCTCCTCGATCACGACCTTGCGGGTCGCCAGAGGCTCCGACGGCGGCGGGGGTGGCGGCGCGGGCCGTGCAGGTTCGTCGGGCTTGCCGACGAACCGGTCGAACAGGCCTTTCCAGCGATGGAAGGTCTTCCAGGCGGCGTATACCGCCACGCCGAACAGGATGATCTTGAGCAACAGCCCCATGCGGCCATTTGAGGTCCCTGCATCTTGCGGTCAAGCACGCTATAGAACCGGCCATGAATGGAAGTGGAGAGGCGCCGCTCGACCTGTTCGTGGTGGGCGGCGGGATCAATGGCGCAGGAATCGCCTGCGACGCGGTGGGGCGGGCGCTTAAGGTCGGGCTTTGCGAGATGCACGACTTTGCCAGCCACACCTCATCGGCCTCCACCAAGCTCATCCACGGCGGCCTGCGCTACCTCGAGCATTACGAGTTTCGGCTGGTCCGCGAGGCCCTGCAGGAACGCGAGGTGCTTCTGGCCAAGGCGCCACACCTTTCCTTTCCGCTGCGCTTCGTGCTGCCGCACGAGCCGCATCTCAGACCGCGCTGGATGCTGCGACTCGGGCTCTTCCTCTACGACCATCTCGACTGGCACATGACCTTGCCCAAGTCGATCGCAGTCGATCTGCCGAGCTCCAAGTTCGGTGCGGGACTGAAGCCCTCGTTCAGGAACGGCTTCGTCTATTCCGACGCCTGGGTCGACGATGCCCGGCTGGTGATCGCCAACCTGATGTCGGCACGCCAGATGGGGGCGCGCATCTTCGCCCGCCATCGCTGCACGTCGGCGCGGCGCAGCGACGACGGCAAGCTGTGGAACATCGAGCTCAGCGCACCCGACGGCACCGCGGTGAAGCTGCAGGCGCGCGGCCTGATCAACGCGACCGGGCCCTGGGTGAAGCACTTCCTCGACGAGCAGACCCCCATCAGGACCAACAAGCGCGTGCGCCTTATCAAGGGCAGCCACATCATCGTGCCGCGCCTCTACGAGGGCGATCACGCCTTCATCCTGCAGAACAAGGATGGCCGCATCGTCTTCATCATCCCCTACGAGCGCTCGTTCTCCGTGATCGGCACTACCGACATCCCCGTCGAGTCGAGCGACAAGAAGCCTGTCTGCACCCAGGAAGAGATCGACTATCTCTGCGAGATCGCCAGCTACTACATGACCAAGCCGGTGCAGCCTGCCGACGTGGTGTGGACGTATTCCGGCGTGCGTCCATTGTTCGACGACGGTGACGACAATCCCTCGGCGGTGACGCGTGACTATCACCTCGAGATCGACGGCGCGGTGGGCACGGCGCCGTTGCTGTCGGTGTTCGGCGGCAAGATCACGACCTACCGGCGGCTCGCCGAGCACGCCTTGCGCGATCTCGCACCGTACTATCCGCATATGGGCGTGGAATGGACCGCCGGCCGGGCCCTGGCGGGCGGTGAACTCGCCGATGCCCCGACCTTCGAGCAGGCCTTCGACGACTTCGTGAATTCGGCGGCCGTGGTGAAGCCCGGGCTGCCCAAGGAATTGCTGCGCGTGCTGGCACGGCGCCACGGGGTGGCGATCGACGACCTGCTGGAAGGGGTCAAGACCGTGGCCGATCTCGGCCAGCATTTTGGCGGCCATCTCTACGAGGTCGAGGCACGCTATCTGGTGCGCGACGAATGGGCGGTCGAGGCCGAGGACGTGCTGTGGCGGCGGACCAAGGAAGGCCTGCACATGACCCAGGCCGAGCGCGAGCGGTTTGCCGGCTGGCTTGCCGAACTTCGGCCAAACTTTACATAACTTAACACGACCGGCGGGCACGCCCGCCGCGGACCGAGCGTATCATCGTAGCAATCCGCGTAACCTGCGAGGTCCAACGATGTCGTTCCGACGCCCCCTGCTTCTGAGCGCCCCCATCGCGCTGATGGCTGGCTTCGTCCTGGCGATGCCCGCTTCGGCAGCGGTCGGCCGCCTTGTCGACGATGACCTGCTCGAACTCGCCCAGGCCACGCCGCCGGCGCCCCCCGCCGCCGGCGCCGAACGGCGCGATCGGATGGCGAACTTCAATCCCAAGTCGTTTTGCCTCGACCGGGTCGCCCGACGCGCCGGCAACCGCACCTACCTCAAGATCAAGCTCGACCTGAAGCCCGACCAGACGGCCGCCTGGGATGCCTTCGCCAAAGCGTCCGACGCCGCAGACGTCAAGGACACCGCACGCTGCAATGCGCTGCCTTCCGAGATGAAGGAGCGGCCGAGCTACGTCGACCGGCTCGGCATGGAAGAAGCCTACATGAAGGCCCGCGTCGAGCGCATCGAGGCGGTGAAACCGAGCCTGACCGCGCTCTACAACACGCTGTCCCCCGAGCAGAAGACGGTGCTCGACCGCCCGAGGCCGATGATGGGCATGATGGGGGGTGGCCGCCACCACGGCGGGCCGCGGTAAGCGTCTTATTGGACCGCGGGCCTCCAGGCCCGCGGTCCGGCGAGAGACCTAATACTCGAAATACGGGGCGCGATCACCCAGCAGGAAGCGCGGGCCGGCCCCGGCCCGGGCCGCGCGGTCGTTCGGGTTGTAGAGTCGGCACTTGTCGAGCGACAGGCAGCCGCAGCCGATGCAGCCGTCGAGCAGATCGCGCGTCTTCTCCAGCAGGGCGATTCGCGCTTGCAGGGCGCCGCGGATGCGGGCGCTGATCGCCTGCCAGTCCTGGCGGTTGGGCGCGCGCGCCTGCGGCAGCAGCGACAGCTCGGCTTCGATCTCGCTCAAGGTCAGCCCAAGCTGCTGGGCGATCAGGGCAAACGACAGACGCCGGATGTCCGAGCGCATGAACCGCCGCTGGTTTCCCGACGTCCGCACGGCCCTCACCAAGCCGCGTGATTCATAGAAGCGGATCGCCGACACCGACATGCCGGTGCGCCGGGCCAGCTCGCCGATCGTCAGATGCGCCGCTTGGGGCAGGATAAATCTCCCTCCAAAAGCTTGACCTAAAGTTAACTTGAGGTCGTAGGCTGGGCAAGCCACAGGAGGTCCAGCCATGTCCACACCCCGCATAGAGCACGTGAACGTCACCGTCTCGAACCCCGAACGCGCCGCCAGGCTGATGGAGGAGCTGTTCGACTGGCAGGTGCGCTGGAAGGGCCCGGCGCGCGATGGCGGCCGCACGATCCACATCGGATCGAAGGAGCACTACATCGCCCTCTACACCGGGCGCGACGTCGCCTATACCGCCGAAGACTTCGCCAAAGGCCAGCCGCTCAACCATATCGGCATCGAGGTCGACGACATCGACGCCACGGAAGCCCGCGTCGTTGCCGCCGGCCTGAAACCCTTCAACCACGACAACTACGATCCCGGACGGCGCTTCTACTTCCTCGATCCCGACGGCATCGAATACGAGATCATCAGCTATCGCTGAACGCTGCCTCACCAGTCGCTGGCGCGCACGATCTTCATCAGGTCGTCGGCCATGGTGAGTGCGGTCAGCACGCCGGTCTTGGGATTGTCCGGCATGGCGAGACCCAGCCGCTCCATCTTGAGCTCACCCGAATCGCTCACGACCTCCAGGCGGCTGGCGTTGGTCCCGGCCGGCAGGGTCGGATCGGCCACCAGCTCGATGTCGGTGTGCTCCAGGCCCGCGCCGCACAGCGCCACCGTGACCGCGAGATTGGCGTTCTTCGGGTAGAGCCGGCCGGCGTCGGCAGGCTTGCCGCGGAAGATGACGGTGGGTTCCTTGATCGACGGCAGGTCGAACTCGGTCTCGGCCGGCGTGCCGCTCCAGGCATGCGGCGGCTTGATCGACACGTACTTCACGCGCTCGAGCTTGCCCAGCCGCATGGCCAAAAGCCCGTCGAGGCCGGCGATGGCACCCGACGGCAGGCGGAGCCTGGCACCGCTCTTCTCGGCGGCCTTGATATGCTTCCTGTAGAGCTTGGGATCGCCGTAGGCGCCGGTGGCGATCACCATGAAGTCGATGCCCTTCTTCAGGATGGTCTCGCCCCAGTCGCGCACCGCCTGCTGGCTCGCCGCCTCGACGACCACGTCGGGCTTGGTCTTCAGCAGCGCCTTCAGCGTCTCGACGACCGGCACCTTGCGGCCGACCTTCTGTTGCGTCTCCTTGGCACGACCCGGGCGGACCAGCACGCCGACGACGTCGATCGCGGGCTTCTTCTCGCGGAAGAGGTCCAGGAGCGTCTGGCTGATGGCGCCGTAGCCGATCAACGCGATCTTGAGCCGCTTCTTCCTGGCCATGCAGTTCCCCCGCGAATTCCGAAAAGCGCCGCACTATAGCGAGGGCCGGCAGGCCTTGCGACCATGAGGGGGCACGGTTATAACCCCGCCTCCCGAGCGGGGTGCCTCCGTTTTCTGACGGAGTGTAGCTCAGCCTGGTAGAGCACTAGCTTCGGGAGCTAGGGGCCGGAGGTTCGAATCCTCTCACTCCGACCAATCGGGACAAACGGCGCGCAGCGATGCGCGCCGTTTGCTTTATGACGATCTAGAAGGCCGGTGCGCCGCCAGGCCGGGGGACCTGCCGGCCTGCGGGATCTCCGGGCTGGATGACGTACGACGGCGTGCCCGGCGGATTCGCATTCATCGTCGAAGGCGGCATGTTGCCCACGATCGGCCCCGTCGATACCCCCGTCGCGCCACCCTCCGGCGGGACACCGGAATCGGCTGGCTGGACGGCGGTCGTTGCCGGAGTGGTGATCGCCGGCGCAGCGGTGGATGCCGGTGGTGCGGACGCCGGCGGATTGGGCTCCGCGCAAGCGGCGGCCACGGCGCCGACGGCGATAACGCTGAACCACTTGCGTGTCACATCTGCCTCCCTGCGACCGAACGCGGCGCGGTCACACAATACTTAAGACGGGTCGAAACTGCAAAATCGCGCGACGTTTCAGGCGATGCCGCGCTCGCCCGCGTTGACCTTCACCGGGAATGCCGGCACGCTCCTTTGCAGCGCGCACCATCGGGTCGTCCATTGGCGACCGACGTGCGGCGCAAGCCGGCGAGGAGAAGCCTATCGAGTAAGCGTTTCATCCACATAGCCAACTTCGGCCCAAACAATCCGATCTGGGAGGCGGCGTCATGACCGACGAAGCGAACAAAAAGGGTCCCGAACGTACAAGGCGTGAGTTCCTTACCGCGACGACGGCGCTGGCAGGCGCTGCACTCGCGGGATTGCCCGGCACGGCCGCGGCCGAGCGCAAGCGCAATCCGAAGCGCGGCGGCACGGTGCGGTTCGGCACCCGGGACGATTCGGTCGGTCTCGATACCCATCGCAACTTCATCTATTTCGTCTCCCAGCCATTGGCCGGCACGACCGGCGGGCTGCTCGACTTCGATTCCCGCATGGAGATCGTGCCGGCGATCGCCACCGAGTGGGAGCCGTCGAATGACCTCAAGACCTGGACCTTCAAGCTGCGCCGCGGGGCGGAGTTCCACAACGGCGAGACGATCGATGCCGCCGCGGTCAAGTGGAACCTCGAGCGCATCCTCGATCCCAAGATCGGCCATTCCTTCAACCGCTCGGCGCTGGTCGATGTCGAGCGCGTCACGGTCGACGACAAGTGGATCGTGCAGGTCCATCTGAAGGAGCCGAGCGCCGCCTTCGATTCCAACCTGGTCTACTACCCGGTCAACCTCATCGCGCCGGGCGCTGTCGACAAGGCCGACACCGAGCCGGCAGGCTGCGGGCCGTTCAAGTTCAAGTCGTGGAAGCGCTTCGACATCTGCGAGCTGGTCCGCTTCGAGAACTTCTGGGAGACGGATTCCGAAGGCAACACCCTGCCCTATCTCGACGGCCTGATCGGCCGGCCGAAGAAGGAGGACCGCGTGCGCCTGACGGCGCTGCGCGCCGGCGAGCTCGATCTCATCGACAACGTCGCCTATGCCGACGCACCGTCCTTCATCAAGGACTACGGCAAGACCTACGATACCTATCCGGTGCCCCAGGTCGGCACGGCGATGGTCACCTTCAATCTCCGGAGCGGGCCGTTCTCCGCCAAGGACAATCCCGACGCGCACATGCTGCGCACGGCGGCGGCACACGCCATCGACCACGAAGGCATTCACGAGGCGGTGTTCAACAAGCAGGGCGAGGTCGCCAAGGGCTTCTACAGCAAGTCGAGCCCCTGGCACGGCAAGGACATCAAGCCATGGCCCGCCTACGACCCCGACAAGGCCAAGGCACTGCGCAAGAAGGCCAAGGACGGCGACGCCAAGCTCCTGATCATCGCCAACGACTCGTTCCCCTACATGCAGCAGTCGGGCGAGCTGGTGCACGCCATGCTGAAGGACGCGGGCTTCAACGTGACCTTCGAGATCCATCCGACGCCGGTGGTGCAGGACAAGTACAACAAGGCGGCGTTCGACATCGATTCGACGGCCAACAGCTATCGCATAGACCCCGACGGCTGGTACTCGCGCAACAT
>JAEWIV010000363.1 GCA_023386865.1 Pseudomonadota bacterium | reverse complement strand
ATCCAGGCGTTCGCCGGCCTCGCGGTCCTCGCCGGCCTCGGCTTCGTCGGCTGCCGGCTCGTCGGCGCCCTCCTCGTACGAGGCGCGCGCCGTCTCCTGCGCCGGCCGGTCGCGGTCGTCGCGTCGGCTGCGCACGCGTTCGATTTCGCAATCGGCGGCATGGAGCTCGTCGTCGGCCTCGATACTTACGGAGAAGCCGTAGCGCCTCTCGATCTCCGACAGGGTTTGGCGCTTCTGGTTCAGGAGGTAGAGCGCGACGTTGGGCGGCACGCTCACGGCGATCTCGCTGGCGCGGCGGCGGACGCCTTCTTCCTCGATGGCGCGCAGCGCATGCAGAGCCGCCGATTCGATGGAGCGGATACGGCCGGTGCCGGCGCAATGCGGGCAGCTCTCGGTCGAATGCTCGAGCAGCGAGGGCCGCAGCCGTTGGCGCGACATCTCGAGCAGGCCGAACGCCGAGATACGGCCGATCTGGATGCGGGCGCGGTCGTGGCGCATCGCGTCCTTCACCTTGTGCTCGACCTGGCGCTGGTGGCGGGTCTCCTCCATGTCGATGAAGTCGATGACGATCAGGCCGGCAAGGTCGCGCAGCCGTACCTGGCGGGCGATCTCCTCGGCTGCCTCGACGTTGGTGCGCAGCGCCGTCTCCTCGATGTTGCGCTCCTTCGTCGAGCGGCCCGAGTTGACGTCGATGGCGACCAGCGCCTCGGTCGGGTTGATGACGATGTAGCCGCCGGAACGCAGCTGCACGACCGGCGAATGCATGGCGTCGAACTGGTTCTCCACCTGATAGCGGTGGAACAGGGGAATCGGCTCCTTGTAGAGCTCGACCTTGTTCGCCTGGTGAGGCACGAGCTGGCGCATGAACTCGGACGCCGCGTTGAAGCCCGTCTCGCCCTCGACCAGCACCTGGGCGATATCGGTGTCGTAGACGTCGCGCAGGGACCGCTTTATCAGGTCGCCTTCCTCGTAGATCAGCGCCGGCGCTGTCGAGCGCATGGTGAGCTCGCGGATCGAATCCCAGAGGCGTGACAGGTACTCATAGTCGCGCTTGATATCGATGGTGCTGCGCTCAAGACCGGCGGTGCGCAGGATCACGCCCATGCCCTGCGGCACGTCGAGCTCGCTCAGCACTTCCTTCATGCGCTTGCGGTCGGCCGGATTGGAGATCTTGCGCGAGATGCCGCCGCCGCGACCGGCGTTGGGCATCAGCACGCAGTAGCGGCCGGCCAGGGAGAGATAGGTGGTGAGGGCGGCGCCCTTGTTGCCGCGCTCTTCCTTGACGACCTGCACCAACAGGATCTGCCGGCGCTTGATGACTTCCTGGATCTTGTACTGGCGGATCGGGTTGCGGCGGCGCCGCTCGCGCGTCTCGCGCTGCTCGATGACGTCGTCGCCGCCCAGCGTCTCGACGGTCACCTCGGGCTGCGGCGCGTCGGCCAGATCAGTCGAAGCTTCGGTGGAGGGCTCGGCAGCGACAGCCGCGGCGCCATCCGTCGTCTCGACCGGCGTCTCGGCCGCTGCCTCGGCATAGACGGTCGCGGCCGGTTCGACGGCCTCGGCCGGCGTGGCGATCGGCTCAGCCGGCGCTTCCGCCGGTCCGTCGATGCGCTCGCTTGGGATCGCGGCCGGCTGCGCAGCCGCGGGCTCCACTGGCGGCTCGGGGTCGACGATCGACGGCGGCAGGGCCTCGGCGGGACTCTGCTCATGCGAATCCGTGATCGGCACATCGCCGCTGTCCTCGGCGGTGGCGATCGTTTCGGCGGCGACCTCGGGGCGCGGCGGGTCGGCCGTCTCGACCGTGCTTTCGGCGCGGTTCTCCTCGCGGACATCCTCGATGTCGGTGCGATCGATCCTGTCGCGCCGGCGCGGCTCGTCTTCCTCGGCTTCCGCCTGCAGGCGCTGCTGCTCGGCGATCAGGCGTTCCCGATCGGCGACCGGAATCTGGTAGTAGTCGGGATGGATTTCCGAGAAGGCCAGGAAGCCGTGGCGGTTGCCGCCGTACTCCACGAACGCCGCCTGCAAAGACGGCTCGATGCGGATGACCTTGGCGAGATAGATGTTGCCCTTGAGCGGCTTGCGAGTCGCCGTCTCGAAATCGAATTCTTCCAGTCGTGTTCCATCGACCACGACCACCCGCGTCTCTTCGGGGTGGCTCGCATCGATGAGCATGCGCCGTGCCATAGGGCTCGCTCCGAGGCACCCGGTTCCAACCGGCGCGAGCGACCGGCGGCCGAGCCGCCTCTCTGGGGCGAGGGGGACGGTGCGCCATCGACCCGCCGAACGACCAACTCCTGGCCAAGACGGGGAAGCATCGCGCCGCCGGACCACAACTGGGCCCTGCCGACCTCGGGTTTCCTATAGCCACCGCCTGCCTGACAGTCCCTCCGCAGGCCCGCCGCTCCCGTCACATGGGGCGCCAGCCCGGCTTAGAAGACTGCCGTCGGAGCGCACCATCCCTAGGGAAGGCGCTTCGAACGACGGCGACTGCTCGCGAGGCGCAACATACGGGGTTCGTTTGACGCCCACAATCAAAACGTTGGGGCATATGAGTTTTGGTAGTTAAATAATTGAATTTACTTGAAATTATCTTCGTTCTTCTGTATTTGCTTGAGCCATATCAGAAAAATAATTGGCTCCCCTCCAATAAAGCTGGCTGTCACCATGGCCGCTCCCAATCGCCGAGACGTCATTGCTGGCTTTGCCGGCCTGAGCGCTTTGGGCCTCGGCATGCCTGCGGCATGGGGCAATCAGCTGGCCAAGAAGTCGATCGCCAAGCCGACGCCGCCGCCCAGGCCCAGGCTGGTCTTCCTCGACCCCGGCCACGGCGGCAAGGACCCCGGCGCAATGGGTGTTCGCGGCACCAAGGAGAAGGCCGTGGTGATGGCGATCGCCCGCGAGCTGCAGCGGGAGCTGCAGGCCGGCGGCCGTTATCGCGTGATGCTGACGCGCGCATCCGACAGCTTCGTCGCCTTGCGCGAGCGTGTGGCGCGCGCCCAGGCGGCCAAGGCCGATCTTTTCCTCTCCCTGCATGCCGACGCCCATCCCGATTCCGATGTGCGCGGCGCCTCGGTCTACACCCTCTCGGAAGAGGCGAGCGACCGCGAGGCGGCAGCCCTTGCGGCGCGCGAGAACCGTGCCGACGCGGTGGTTTCCGGCGTGCGCCTCGCCGACCAACCGGACAATGTCGCGCGCACCCTGGTGGCGATGAGCCAGCGCGGTACCGTGAACGACTCGCGGCGGCTTGCCGATACCATCGTGCGTACCTTCGGCAGCAACGGCGTGCGCCTTCTGCCCCGCAGCCATCGCCAGGCAGGGTTTGCCGTCCTGACGTCGCCCGACATCCCGGCTGCGCTGATCGAGCTGGGATATCTCTCAAATCCGCAGGACGAGAAGCTGTTGACCGTGCGTCAGCACCAGACTGCCTTGGCAAAGGCGTTGCGGGCATCGGTCGATGCGCACTTCGGCACCGGAATTGCCACAAGAAAGGCGTAACTTTCTTTCAAGGTTGGCGTTGCTGCCCCTGGGGTTGGCCGCGTACAAGAAATGAAAGTGCTGAACCTTTTCAAAATCCTCCTGGCCTTCGCGACGGCCGCCCTGATCGTTGGCACCGGCACCGTGGCAGGCCTGTTCTGGCACTTCAGCCATGGCCTGCCGGACCACAAGCAGCTCGCCGACTACCAGCCGGCGATCTCCTCGCGCCTCTACGCCGCCGACGGCCGCCTGCTGGCGGAATATGCGCGCGAGAAGCGCGTGTTCGTGCCGGTCGCGGCCATGCCCAAGCGCGTCCTGGAGGCCTTCGTCGCGGCCGAGGACCAGCGCTTCTTTTCGCATCCCGGCGTCGACTTCATCGGCGTGGTGCGCGCCGTCATCGCCAACGTTGCCAATCCGGGCAAGCGCCCGGAAGGGGCCTCAGGCCTGACCCAGCAGGTCGCCAAGAACTTCCTGCTCACCAACCAGGCGACGCTGGCGCGCAAGATCCGCGAGGCTGTCCTCGCCTTCCGCATCGAGGAGACCTACTCCAAGGAACGCATCCTCGAGCTCTATCTCAACGAGATCTATCTCGGCTCGGGCAACTACGGCGTGGCCCAGGCGGCGATCAACTACTTCGACCGCTCGCTCGACGAGCTCACGCTGTCGGAGATCGCCTATCTTGCCGCCCTGCCCAAGGCGCCCAACCGCTACAACCTCGTCCGCAACGAGAAGGAAGCCTACGCTCGGCGCGACTACGTGCTGGGGCGCATGCTCGACGACGGCTACATCACCCAGGCCGAGATGCAGCAAGCCAAGGCCGAGAAGCTGCAGTACCGCCGCCGCGGCAACACCGAGGTCGTGCAGGCGGATTTCTTCGCCGAGGAGGTTCGCCGCAACCTGATGGCAGCCTACGGCGAGAAGGGACTCTACGAGGGCGGGCTCACGGTCTCGACCACCCTCGATCCCGCCATCCAGGCGGTCGCCGACGGCGCGTTGCGCGACGGGCTGATTGCCTACGACCGCCGTCACGGCTGGCGCGGCCCCTACGCCAAGATCGCTGACATGGGGGGGTGGGAGGAGGAGTTCGCTCGCATCACCCAGCGTCGCCCGCTGACCGGTCCGCCGACGTGGCAGCTCGCCGTGGTCAGCAAGATCGATCCGCAGGCCGTGCAGATCGTCGGCCTGCCCTCGGGTGACGGCGGAGGCGGCGACGGCACCGTGCCGTTCGCCGAGATGACATGGGCCGCGCCGACGCTCGCCGAGCAGCGCCTGGGGGCGCCGCCGCGCCGTCCCAACGATGTCGTCAATGTCGGTGACGTGATCGTGGTCGAGAAGGTGGAAAAGCCTTCGGGGCAGAACGCCAAGCCTTACCCGCCCAGGACCTACGCGCTGCGCCAGGTGCCCAACGTCGAGGGCGGCGTGGTCGTGATGGATACCCAGACCGGCCGCGTGCTTGCCATGTCGGGCGGCTGGTCCTACGGCCGTAGCCAGTTCAACCGCGCCGTCCAGGCCGCGCGCCAGCCCGGCTCGGCGTTCAAGCCGTTCGTCTATCTCGCCGCCATGGATGCGGGCTTCACGCCGGCGTCGGTGGTGCTCGATGCGCCGTTTTCCTACGATCCCGGTTACGGCCAGCCGGTCTGGACGCCCAAGAACTACGGCGGCGATTTTCTCGGCCCGACCACGGTGCGCCGCGGCCTGGAGCTGTCGCGCAACCTCATGACGGTGCGCATGGCCCAGCAGGTCGGCATGAAGAAGGTGGTCGAGGTCGCCAAGGAGTTCGGCGTCGTCGACCAGATGGGTGCCTACCTGCCGATGGCCCTGGGCGCCGGCGAGACCACGCTGCTGCGCATGACCATGGCCTACGCCATGCTGGCCAATGGCGCGCTCGAGATTACGCCGTCGCTGGTCGATCGCGTGCAGGATCGCAACGGCAGGACTGTCTACCGCCACGAGCCCCGCGCTTGCCGCGGTTGCGGCGAGCAGGCCCAGAGTGCGGCGGGCGGCAAGCCGGTCGCCCCCGAGATCGTCGATTCGCGCAAGCCGTTCCACGATCCGGCATCGGTCTACCAGGTCGTCCACATGATGCTGGGGGTCACGACTCGCGGTACCGCCGGACGGCTCGCGGCGCTCGGTCGTCCGATCGCCGGCAAGACCGGCACGACCAACGACGCCCGTGACAACTGGTTCCTGGGCTCGACGCCGGACATCACCGTCGGCATCTACATCGGCTTCGATGAGCCGAGGACGCTCGGCCACGGCAACATGGAAACCGGCGGCGGCAATGCCGCGCCGATCTACGAGGCGATCGCCAAGGAGATATTCAAAGGCAAGGCGCCGACGCCGTTCCGCATCCCGCCCGGCCTGCGCATGGTGAAGTTCTCCTACGAGGGCGGCACGATCGACGAGGTCTTCAAGCCCGGCACCGAGCCCGGCAGCGAGGGATTCAATCAGACGCTGCTTGACGGATCGGGGCCCTGGTCCGGTATAGACGCCGGCGGCCCGCAGCAGGCGGGCGGCGGCCGGCGTCCGGGCCTGACGGGGACGGGCGAGACCTATTGATCTTGGAGCATGGACCTCCAGGTCCGCATTCATGAGCGGACCTGGAGGTCCGCGCTCCGATGAGGTGAGAGAAATGCGTGCCGAAGCTCAAGCCATGGTCAACGAGATCGAGGAGTCGCTGGCGCTCCTGAGGAGGCGTCTTTGACTACGACAGGGCTGTCGTACGTCTGGATGAGCTGAACGCGCGCGCCGAGGATCCGGCGCTATGGAACGATCAGAAGCAGGCCCAGGCGGTGATGAAGGAGCGCACCAGGCTCGAGGGCGCCATCGCCACCATCAAGCGCTTGCGGGCCGCCGTCGACGACAATGTCGGCCTGATCGAGATGGCCGAGGCCGAGAAGGACGAGGCCATGATCGCCGACGCCGAAGCCGCTCTCGGCGCGGCGCGCGCTGAAGCGGCGCAAGCGCGTCTTGAAACCCTGCTTTCCGGTGAGGCCGACGCCAACAACGCCTATGTCGAGCTGAATGCCGGGGCCGGCGGTACCGAGGCGCAGGACTGGGCCGAGATGCTGGCGCGCATGTACACGCGATGGGCCGAGCGCCGCGGCTTCAAGGTGAGCTGGCTGGAAGAGAGCGCGGGCGAGGAGGCCGGCATCAAGTCGTGCGCCTTCAAGGTGGAAGGGCCCAACGCCTACGGCTGGCTCAAGACCGAGTCCGGCGTGCACCGCCTGGTCCGCATCTCGCCGTTCGACGGCAATGCGCGGCGCCAGACCTCGTTCGCCTCGGTCTGGGTCTATCCCGAGGTCGACGACAACATCGAGATCGAGATCCTGGACAAGGATCTGCGCGTCGACACCTATCGCGCCTCGGGCGCAGGCGGCCAGCACGTCAACAAGACGGACTCGGCGGTGCGCATCACCCATATCCCGACCGGCATTGCCGTCGCCGTCCAGCAGGAGCGGTCCCAGCACCAGAACCGTGCCAAGGCCATGCAGATGCTGAAAGCGCGCCTCTACGAGGTGGAACTGCAGAAGCGCGAGGCGGAGCGGCTCGCAGCGGAGGCCAGCAAGACCGACATCGGCTGGGGTCACCAGATCCGCTCCTATGTGCTGCAGCCCTACCAGATGGTGAAGGACCTGCGCACCAACGTCGAACGGTCCGATCCGCAGAAGGTGCTGGACGGCGACCTCGACGAGTTCATGGCTGCCTCGCTCGCGGCGCGCGTCGGCGAGGGCGACGACAAGCAAGCGGCCTGACCGCCCTCCGCTTCAAGGCGTTTCGAGATCGGTATGAGGCGAGTCGACGGCGCGTCGCACCAGCGACCAGGTGCGTCCGCCGAGATAGCCGGCGAACAGCGCGCTTGCCGCCGCCATGTGGGCGTGACGCGGCAGGGTTCCCTCCTTGAACAGACCGGAGAGACCGTCCGCCGCGGCGATCGCGAATATGCAGAAAGCCGCGATCACGGTGTCGTGGAGCACGGGCGTGCGCACGGTGCCCCATACCTGGTCGGTCTCGACGGCGATTCTCCTGCCGCGCAACGATCCCCCGACAGCACCGACAAGCGCCGTCGCCATCCAGGTCACGTCGTGCTGGAAGCTCACGACCGTGCCCGCCAGGATCAGCAGCGACACGCCAATTCCCAGCAGCGGCGGCAGACCAAGGCGCCACAGCTTGCGAGGCGCCGTCTGAACGTCGGGTACCGTGCTCCTGACGCAGGCAGCGGCCATGATGATGCTGGCAACGTCGACCAGCGTGACCGGATACTGCATCGGCTTACGTGGCCTTCCCCTCCGTTCCTGCGAAGGTCGTCGCCCACCATCGCGCCATGAAGCGGTGGCGCTTCGCGGTCTTTGGCCATCTCTAGACAGGGGACCTTACAACGCGCTTACGAACGCGTCCCGGGGATACCGCCGGCGCCTTTAACGCGCGTGTACGATCAGCTGCTCGGCTTTGCGCAGGCCGTCCAGACACTCCGCTTCCATGCCCCGCTCGGCCTGTGCGCGTGCTGCCACCAGCACGGCTTGCAGCGTGGACATGTCTGCCGCGCCGAGCTTCTGAACCTTGTCGCTCTCTTCCTTCGTCTTCGGCGGCCCGACGTCGGGCATCGTCGGCATGCCGGAATGGTCGCGCGGTGGGGTGATGACCGATCGGTCCGGCGTCGCAGGCGGCTCGACGACGCCGCCCGATCGGGCCAGATCGTCGGGGCTCACGGGCTTCTTCATCTCGCCCGGCGGGATCGTCGGCGGATCGGTCGAGGTGCCATAGGCTGCCGCCATCTGCTCGACGCGGTCGAGACAATTGGCGCCGAGCGCCCGGTCGGGGAGCAGCGTGAGACTGGCCAGCAACGCCGCAGCCGATGCCAAGACTGCTGGCAGCGGCGTGTGCTGGAAAGAACGTCCGTGTCGTATGCTCGAGCGGAACATCGCTCTCCTCGCGATGGCTGTCCGTCGATTCGAACGATCCGGCTGGCACGGAGGTTGCCGCGGGCGCCGCGCTCAGATCCGATCAATACCGTGCGATCACCTTGTCGGCGAAGTCCTTGAGGTTCTGACGCGCACTCGCCATGGCCGGGAGCAGGGAGATCTCGTCGAGCCCCATCGCCTCGCGCTCGCGCAGCATGGCGATGATCTCGTCGGGCGTGCCGACCAGCCCCCCGGTCGACCGGATCAGGTCCTCGGTGATGAAGGGACGTTCCTCGGGCGGCAGGAACGCGCAATGGCCGAGATGGACCTGCTGATAGCGCTTGGCGAGCGGTATCTCCATCTTCTCGGTGAAGGCGAGGTATTGCTCCCACAGGTCGCGGCAGCGACCGGCCACCGTGCTGGTGTCGCCGTCCATCTGATAAAGCTCCCACCAGTAGTGCAACGTGGCCGCCGCCATGGGGCCGATCTCGTCGATCACCCGATCAGAGGTCATGCTCTCGCCCGGGCGCAGCACGCAGGCGTAGCTCAGCGCCGCGGTGTGGAACGTTTCAGGCAGGGTGCGGCCGACGACGCCCGCTCCCTCGCGCATGGTGTCGAGGCTTTTCTGCAGGCGCGCCTTGGTCTGGTTGTGCGAGCAGATGCGGCCGTCGCCGTAGGCCCCGGCCGTCTTCAGCGCCAGCGGCCCGTCGGCGGCGACGTAGATCGGCACGGGATGCTCGACGTCGATGAAGCCCTCGCTGGGATGCAGGAAGCGGATGTCGGTCCTTTCACCGTCGCCCAGGGCATAGTCGACCTCCTCGCCGTGCAGCAGGGCGCGCAGCACACGGAGGTATTCACGGAACTCGCGCGCCTTCATGGGGTTCTTGCCCATGACGCGCATTGCGGTGTGGCCGGTGCCGATGCCGAGAAAAGTGCGCCCCGGCGCGAGCCGGTTGATGGTCGCGATCGAATGGGCGGTGACCGGCGCCAGGCGGACGCCGGCAACCGAGACGCCCGTGCCGAGGCGGATGCGCGAGGTGTTGACGGCCGCCAGCGCCAGTGTGGCGTAGGCGTCGGAATACAGCATCTGCGAATCGGCGGCCCAGACGGCGTCGTAGCCCATCGTCTCGAGGTCGACGAACAACTTCCAATCCGAAATGCGCGGAACGACGGTGACTCCAAACTTCATGGTGTTTCCTCCGAGGGAGAGGTTACACCAGCCAGCGTTGTCCTGAAGCGCTCGTGCGATCGAGCTGGCCGGTCGTATCCTTGGAGTCTTGGTCGCCTGCGACCGTCAGGGTCGCTCTGGCGATGCCTGGCCGAGCGGCCGGACGTCACCGCCGTGCCGATCCCTCGCCCAGGGACACGAGCCGGGCCAGCAGGGTGGCGGGGTAGACCTGGCCAATGATGGCTTCGACGTTGCTCAGGCTGCGGGCGATCGGATGGACGGGCATGATGTCGCCGTAGCCCAGCGTGGTGAGGGTGGTGAAGCTGAAATAGACGAGGTCGCTCGGCAGCGTCGCGCGCGCGGAGACGGTGAGCCCGCTGAAGGCGTCGGGTGTGTGGGCTCCGACCAGCGTGTAAAGCGCCACGAACACCAGGCCGATGGTGAGGTAGAGCAGGATGGCGCCGACGATGCGATGGTAGGTGATGCGTCCCGGCCCGAACACCGCGCGCGCCACGGTCCAGATGATGACCAGTGCGATCAACAGCCAAGCCGTCGCCTGCAGGGACACGTCGAGCGCGACATGGCCGCCGCGCCAGCGCAGCACCACCGCGACGGCAAGCAGGCCTACGACGCCGAGGACGCCCGCCACCGGCACCAGGCTGCGTGACAGGATCAGCAATCCGATCGACAGCAGGACGACGAAGACCGCACCGATCGGCTGGATATGAATGACCTGGCTTTCGAGCGGTGCCACCACGAAGAGATGGATCACCATCAGCAGGGTGAGGCCCGTCAGGATGCGATCGCGCCAGGCGTCGTGAAGACGGTCGAGAAGGGGTTCCCATGCCTTGGGCATCATGGCCGTGGCTCCCTTGTCGCGCTGGGCCGCGATTCGGTCCGCGATCAGCCTGGCACTGCTTGGCGCACCATGTCGGCGCACTTCTCACCGATCATGATCGAGGGCGCGTTGGTATTGCCGGCGACGATGCTGGGCATGATGGAGGCGTCAGCCACGCGCAGCCGCCCGATGCCGTGCACGCGAAGCTGCGGATCGACGACGTCGTCGACCGCGCGGCCCATGCGGCAGGTGCCGACCGGGTGCAGGTTGGAGACGCCGTTGGCGCGGATGTGGTCGCGCAGGCCCGCATCGTCCTCGACGCTGGCGCCGGGCAGGATCTCCTCGACGATAAACGGCTTCAACGCCGCCTGCCTGCCGATGTCGCGGCAGATGCGCAGGCCCTGGATCATGGCATTCCAGTCGTTGGCGCTCTTCAGGAAGTTGAAGCGGATCTCCGGTGCGGCGAGGGGATCAGCCGACTTCAGGCGTACCGTGCCACGGCCGTCGGGCCTGAGATGCACCGGAGACAGGCCGAAGGCCGAGAATGGCTGCGGCACGACGCCGTGACGGTTCCGTTCCTTGATCGCCCAGGCAAACATGTTGATCTGCAGATCCGGCCGCTCCACCCGCTTGTCGCTGCGCACCAGCGCGCCGACGTACAGCCCCATGCTGGCCAGCGGGCCGGTGCGGCCGAGAGCATACTGCATGCCCGCCCAGACGCGCCGCGGCAGGCTGTTTATAAGGTCGTTCATGGTGACGGGCTGGGCGCACTTGTAGGCGACGTAGGTGTTGAAGTGGTCGTGCAGGTTGCTGCCGACGCCCGGCATGTCCTTGATCACTTCGATGCCGTGTCGCTTCAGGTGCTCGGCCGGGCCGAGGCCCGACAGCATCAGGAGCTGGGGTGAGCCGTAAACGCCGCCCGAGACGATGACCTCGCGATTGGCGCGTGCCGTCTTGAGCCCGTCGGGCGTGCGATACTCGACGCCGACTGCGCAGCCGTTGTCGATCAGCACGCGCGTGGCGTGGGCCGAGGTGACGATGGTGAGGTTCGCCCGCTTCCTCGCCTCGCGCAGGTAGGCCCTGGCGCTCGACCAGCGCCGCGCGCGGTTGATCGTGGTCTGGTAGAAGCCGACGCCTTCCTGCGTCCGACCGTTGAAGTCGGGGTTGGCCGGGATGCCGGCCTGCTGGGCCGCTTCGTGCATGGCCCTGGCGAGGGTCGGCTGCCAGCGGTGGTCGGAGACTTTCAGTGGACCGCCCACGCCGTGGAATTCGTCCGCGCCGCGCTCCTGGTCCTCGGCGCGCTTGAAGTAGGGCAGGACCGAATCGTAGTCCCACCCCTCGCACCCGCGCTGACGCCATTCGTCGTAGTCGGCGGCGTTGCCGCGCATGTAGACCATGCCGTTGATCGAGCTGGTTCCGCCCAGCACCTTGCCACGCGGCTGATACATGATGCGGTTGTTCAGCTCAGGCTCCGGCTCGCTGTCGAACATCCAGTTGACGCGCGGGTTGTTGAACGTCTTGTGGTAGCCGAGCGGGATGTGGATCCAGGGATAGCTGTCCTTGGGGCCTGCCTCAAGCAGCAGCACGCGATAGCGGCCGTCCTCGCTCAGCCTACCGGCGACCGCGCAGCCCGCTGAACCCGCGCCGGTCACGATGAAGTCGTACGCTTCGCTCTGCACGCTCCCCTCCCGATTGCCTTGGCATGAGCGTAGGGCAGGGGGGCGGCAAGTCAAACGGAGCCTGGCCGGCCGCTCGCATCGTGGTGGATGCGCCGCCCCGCCGTGGCAATCCTCCCCTTCGCGGCAGTTCACGAAGGGGAGGGCAGTTTTCGGGGTCGAGCGAAGAAAGTCGGTTAGCGCATCTGCTGACGCGTCTGCTGGCGCATCGGCTGGCCGCGACCGATCTTGTCGCCTCGGCTGTTGTACTGGTTGCCGTACTCGTCCGTGATGGCGACGCCGCGCGGATTGTCGGGACCGCCCATCATGCCCTGCCCTTGCGCCTGGTACTGGCCGGGGTATTGCGGCTGCGTGCCATACTGCATTTGCGCGCCGGAGCTGTAGTCGCTCCGCGACATGCCGGCAGCACTCTGGTTCTTGTTCGTCTGCGACAAAACCGTGGTCGAGCGCGTTCCGCCGCCGAGGTTGTCCTGTGCATTGGCGCTCGGGCTGCCGATGCTGCTCGCCGGGGCTGAGCCGGTGGCGCCACCGGGCGCCGCATTCGGCCCGGGAGGCATGGTCTGTGCCAGTGCCACGCTGGTCGAAACGGCCAGCGCGCAGGCCGTGATCGTCGAAAGCTTGAGCATGCTCATTCCTCCTTTGCAGGGTCAAGGATGCGGACGGAACGCCGTTCGCGAGCGCGTCGTTGCATGAACGATCCGCTTTGACGCATGTGCATGGCACCTCTCTTGCGGTGCGCCGGGGTGCGGGGCAAGAACGGATGGTCCTGCCCGTCGCCCAGCCTGGAGCCGTCACATCTTCAATCTCTACCTCGCGCTCGGTGCGATGACGGTGCAGCAGGCCTTCGCGACACTGGGCCGCTCAACGGTGCCGCTGATCGCCGCCGCCATCGTTGCCGACCTTCATCTCGATCCGGCGCTGGTCGGCGTCTATGTCGCCATTGGCGCGATTGCGGGCTTCTTGACGACGATGACCTGCGGGGGGCTGATCGTGCGCTATGGCGCCATGCGCATGACCCAGGTCGGCATGCTGGCGCTGGCCGTGGGACTGGCGCTGCCGGCCTCGGGCTGGCTGGCGCTGTTCGCGTTGGGGGCGTTCGTCGGCGGGCTGGGGCAGGCGATCTCAACCCCGTCGAGCTCGCACCTGCTCGGCCGGCTGTCACCACCGCGCGTGGCGCCGCTGGTCTTCTCCATCAAGCAGACCGGCGTGCCGGCGGGCCTGATGGTTGCGGGCGTGGCGGCACCGGTGTTGGCGACCGAGGCAGGCTGGCGCACGGCGCTCCTGGTGATCGCGGTGCTGTCGGCGCTGACCGCCGTGGCGCTGCAGCCCTTGCGCGCGCGCTTCGACGTCGACCGTGTGCCGGGCACGTCGCTGTCGCCGGCCGACATCCGTTCCAACGTCGCCTCGGTCCTGCGCGAACCGGCGCTGAGGGCAATGTGCCTCGCCATGTTCAGCTTCGTCGGCCTGCAGTCGCTGTTCACCGGCTTCTTCGTGCTCTACCTGGTTCGCGGCCTGGGCTACGACCTCGAGCGCGCCGGCCTGGTGTTTGCCATTGCTGTCGCCGTCGCGGTGCCGGCGCGCATCGGCTGGGGCTGGCTCGCCTCGCGCCTGGTACGGCCGGCCACGCTCCTGTCGCTGCTCGGCATCGGCATGGCCGCGTCGGCCGTCCTCGCCGCCGTCATCCGTCCCGATTGGCCAACCTGGCTCGCTACGCTGGTCGCCATCCTGTTCAGCGCTACCGCCGTCAGCTGGCACGGCGTGCTCCTGGCCGAGGTGGCGCGCCTGTCGCCCGCCGGCCGCATCGGCGCTACGACGGGCGCGGTGCTGGCTTTCGGCGACGCCGGCGCGCTGGTCCTGCCGCTGCTGTTCAGCGCGGCGCTGACGCTGACGGGCAGCTACGCACCAGGGTTTCTGATCGGCGCGCTCTTCGCCCTGGCGTTCGGATTGTGGGGCGCGTGGCGCCGCGCCAACCCTCTTCAGTCTCGCGTCTAGGACAACGCAAACGGAGCAGAGAAACCGAAGGCTTCAGGCATGCGCCATCACCTCGTCGGCGCGGCGCAGGTCGAGGGTATCGAGGCCCTCGGCAAAGCCATCGCGTGAGGCCTTGAGCTGCAGCAGCCAGTCGGGCGAGCGCTTCGCCAGAGCTGTCAGTGTCCGTAGCTCCAAGCTGCGCGCGCCGTGGCTGCGCGCCACGTTGAGCGAATGCAGCAGCCGGAGCTCGCCTTCCTCGGCGCGGTTGGTGGCGATCAGGAGCTCGCCCTGCACGCGATGTACGTCGGCCGCGTGGTAGCGGTTGCCGGTTTTGGCGCAGATCGCCCGCGCCTCCTCGACGGTGGCGAGGCCAAGCCCATAGTCGCCCGCGGCCAGCGCGGTCTCGGCCAGCTCGGTCATGAAATGCACCAGGCCGATGCGCGCGCCCGTCGCTCGATAGCCCTTCACCGATTCCTGCATGCGCGCCAGGCCCGCCTCGTAGTCCCCGCGCTTGCTCTGGATCAGGCCCTTCAGGCAGGAGCTCCAGGTGATCCAGAACGGCAGGCCGTACTCCGAGGACATCTCGAACTGCTCGTCGACCATCGCCTGCGCCTCGGGCAGTTCGCCGCGAAAGGAATGGATCCAGCCGGCAAAGCCCAGGGCGAACACCAGGCCGTAATGCCCATTGAGCGCACGGCCGAGCTGCATGGTCTCCTGGCCCATGCGCAAGGCGGCGTCGGGGAAGCCGAGATACCACAGCGTCCAGGCGAGGTAGCCCGCGACGCGCGCCCGTTCCTCGTCGGGCATGTCGGCCGAGATTGCCAGCGCACTGTCGAAGTAGGCGCGCGCCATGGCGAACTCGCCGAGATGGAAGCAGGTCTGGCCGAGCTTGGCGTGCGCCTGCAACAGCGCCGTCTTGTCAGACGTGAGCTCGGCATGGTCGGAGACTTCTATGGCGATCGCGCGCGCGTCGTGCAGCTGGCCCTGCGCGACGCATGTCGTCCAGGCGCTGTGCAGCACGCGCACCACGGCCGGCTGATCGCCGCAGCCGCGCGCCAGCGTGAGCGCCCGCTTGTGGATCTTGTCGGTCTCCTGGGTCGAATAGCCTTGCGTCACGATGACGGCGACGCTGCGCGGCAACAGCATGCGCAGCTCGGCCTTGTCGGGATCGTCGAGCTGGGCGAGCGGCAGCATCTCGATCGCCTTGCCATACAAGCGATCCGCCTCAATGTAGGCGTTGCCGGCCAGCGCATTGCGCGCCGCCAGCTCGAAGTACCTCACGGCGCGGTCATACTGGCGCGCGGCCTCGAAGCGAACGGCGAGCTGGGCGGCGATCTCGCGGGCGCCGGCGCCGTAGGCCTGCTCCTCGCGCGCCGCGATCCGGCCCTGCCAGTCGACGCGCCGCGCCTCGGAGATGCGGCTGCTAAGCGCTTCCTGGTACATGGCGTGGACGAAGCCATAGCGATTGGCGACGGTGCCGTCCGGCCAATCCTCGCTGCCGCGGCCGACGAGGAATTGGTGGCGCTGCACCAGCCGGTCGCAGATCTCCTCGACCGCCTGGATGTCGAACCCCGACGCCGCGGCGACCCCCGCGGTGGAGAACTCGGCGCCGCTCACCGCCGCGACCTGCAGCACGCGCCGCTCCTCGGCGGCGAGGCTCTCGATCTGCTGGCCGATCAGGATCTGCACGGTGTCGGGAATGGTGAGGCCGAGGCGCGACACCGGCTCGACGAGCCGCCAACCGCCGTCGTGCGTGAGCGCATCGCTGCGCACCAAGTCGTCGGCGAGCGCCACGACGAACAGCGGATTGCCATCGGTCCGGCCATGGATGAAAGGCGCCAGCTCGCCGAGCTCGGCCGGCGGCAGCGCGAAGCGGCGCTCCAGATAGGCCGCGACGTCCTTCGGGCCGAGGAAGCCCAGCGCCATCTCGGTGCACGCGCCATGGAGGGCGATGGCATCCTTGACCGCCTGTACGGGGTGGCGCCGGGCGCGCGCCTCGGCCGGTCGGTAGGAGCCGATCACCAACAGGCGCGCGTCCTCTGAGCGCCGTGCCAGGAAGGAGATGGCATCGAGCGTCGAGCGGTCGCTCCAATGCAGATCTTCCAGCCACAGCACGATCGGCCGCGCCGCCGACATCGCTTCGAGGGCCTGCGCCAGCTCGCGCAGCATGCGCTGCGGCGTCACGCCCGCGGCGTCGGCGACGGGCGCCGCGCCGTCGGCGAGCCACGGCATCTGCGCCAGCCATGTCGGCGCGAACGACTTCAGGTAGATGGCGAGCTTGTCGCCACCGATCTCGGCGCCCAGGCGCTGCATGGCTTCGAAGATCGGCAGGTAGGGCTCGCTGGTGCCGTAGAGCTCGATGCACTGCGCGTGAGCGATCGATGCCCGGGGCGATCTGGTCGACGACGACACGAAGGCGCTGACAAGGCAGGTCTTGCCGATGCCGGCCTCGCCGGTCACGAAGACGACCTGCCGGCGGCCCCTGCAGGCTTTCGCCAGCAGGCTGTCGAGCAGGCTCAGCTCCTCCTTGCGACCGACGAGTTTCGGACGCTCAGTAATCGGCGCGGCTGCCTGTGGCGCCGGCGGCGAGCCGGTATCGGCGCCGAGCGGCTCGACGGTCGCCACAAGGCGGAAGCCGCGGCGGCGGACGGTGCGGATGCAGCCTTGCTCGGTGCCATCGTCGCCCAGCGCCTGGCGCAACGTCTTGATGCGGCTCGAGAGGGCGGCGTCCGAGACGATGCGGTTCTTCCAGATGCGCTGGAAGATCTCCTCCTTGGTGACCAGGCGATGGCGGTTCTCCAGGAGGAGAAGCAGCAGGTCGAAAACCTGCGGTTGAACCGCAATAATCTCGTCATCCCGCCTCAGCTCGAAGGCGTTGGTGTCGACGATGCAGCGGTTGATCCGGAAAAGCATGGCCCACTGCCATTTTTCACGTACTGCCCGGGCGGGGCAACACGCTAATCCACGGAGGAGGGCCGGCGAGCGCCAGAATCCAGGTTTTCTCCAGATAGAGTTCACGCAACCGCCAATCGGGTTTGCCGCCAACGGTTCATCGTGGGGTTCCGAACATCACCGATGGAGACACCGTTGCTCAGCATTGGCAGCCCGGCCCCCGACTTCGAAGCCGACACTACCGAAGGCCCCATCCGCTTTCACGAGTGGATCGGTGACAAGTGGGCGGTCCTGTTCTCCCACCCTAAGGACTTCACCCCGGTCTGCACCACCGAGCTCGGCTATCTCGCAAAGATCAAGCCCGAGTTCGACTGGCGCGGCGTCAAAATCGTCAGCCTCTCGGTCGATCCGGTGCAGAGCCACACCGGCTGGGTGCGCGACATCAAGGAGACGCAGGGCTTCGCGCCAAGCTATCCGCTGATCAGCGACACCGAGCTCAAGGTCGCCAAGCTCTACGGCATGCTGCCGGCAGCCGGCCCGGACAGTTCGGAGGGACGCCCGCTGTCGGACTTCCAGACGGTGCGGAACGTCTTTGTCATCGGGCCGGACAAGATGATCAAGATGATCATGGTCTATCCGATGTCGACCGGGCGCAACTTCGACGAGGTGTTGCGGACGATCGATTCGCTGCAGCTCACGGCCAAGCACCAGGTCGCCACCCCGGCCAACTGGCGTCAGGGCGAGGATGTCATCATCGCGGGCACTGTCTCCGATGAAGAAGCGCGCAAGAAATATCCTGATGGCTGGCACGCGCCGAAGCCCTACCTGCGCATCGTGCCGCAGCCGAAGTGAAGGCGATGAGGATTCACCGATTGTTTTCCTCCCCTTCGCGGAGTCCGCGAAGGGGAGGTGCCCGCGCAGCGGGCGGAGGGGGCAAGAGCCCCATGCTCTGGGCGCGGCCCACGACCCCACCGGCGTCGTATGACGACGCCACCTCCGCAGCTTCGCTGGGGAGGAGAGCGCTATTCACTGCGGCGCTGCTCCTAGCCGCTCCTCTCGACGCCGTGGCGCAGACTTCCAAGCCAGAGCCCGCAGCGCTGGCGACGGAGCTGCAGCGCGGCGGACACATCATCGTCGTGCGTCATGGCGCCACGCACGCCAACCAGGCCGACCTCGCGCCGCTCAACCCGGAGGGACCGGCGGCGCAGCGGCAGCTGAACGACAAGGGGCGCGACGCCGCTAAGGGGTTCGGCGCCGCACTCAAGGCGATCGGCGTGCCGGTCGGCAAGACCTACACCAGCCGCTTCAATCGCGCCTTCGAGACCGCCCTGCTGGCAGGCCTCGCCGACGCCGAGAAGTCGACAGACTTCAGCGAGACCGGCATGGTCGCCTCGCCGAACGAGAATGCGCGGCGAGTCGCGGCGCTGAGGAAACTGGTCGAAACGCCGCCTGCGGCGGGCACGACGGTGATCGTGGTCACCCACAAGCCCAATATCATGGAAGCCTTCGGCAAAGACTGGTTCGAGGTGCGGGAAAGCGAAGCCACGATCTTCCGTCCGCAGGAGGGCGGCGGCGCCGTCCTGGTGGCGCGCGTCCTGATCGAGGAGTGGCCCGCCATTGCCGCGGCGGCGGTGCGGCGATGAAGGCGCTCGTCGTGTTCACGGCCACGTTCGTCGCCGCCTTTGCTGCCGCCGCGCAGGACGGGCCGTCGGGTCAGGCCATGGTGCAGACCTGCTACGTCTGTCACGGCCCCGAAGGCCGCAGCGCCGAGGGTGTGCCGACGCTGATGCGCGGGCAGAAGGAGCTCATCGTGCGGCAGATGACCGAGTTCAAGGCCGATCGTCGGCCGGCCACGATCATGAACCGCATCGCCAAGAGTTATGGCGACGCCGAGATCGCGGCCATCGCCGACTATCTCGCCGGCCTGAAGTGAGGACACAATGACCACCACACGTCGCTCCTTCATCACCGGCTCAGTTGCCGCTGCGCTTTCCGTCCCGAAGCTGGCGCATGCGGCGGCCGGCGCCGTCGTGGTGATCGGCGCAGGCTTCGGCGGCGCCACGACGGCGCGCTATCTCAAGCGTCTCGATCCCAATGTCGAGGTGACGCTGGTCGAGCGCGAGGCTGCCATCGTCACCTGTCCGTTCTCCAACGCCGTGCTTGGCGGCTACGAGACGCTGCAAGGCATCACGCGCAGCCTCGATGGGCTGAAGGCGGCTGGCGTGAAGGTCGTGCGCGGCGAGGCGACTGCAATCGATCCGCAGGCCCGATCGGTGCGCCTGGCCGACGGCAGCCGGCTGGCCTACGACCGCCTCGTCGTGTCACCCGGCATCGATCTCAACTTCGTGGGCGTCGCCGGCTACAGCGAGGCCGCCGCCGAGCGCATGCCGCATGCCTGGAAGGGCGGGGCGCAGACGATCTTGTTGCGCCAGCAACTCGAGGCCATGCCCGACGGTGGCACTTTCATCGTCGTGCCGCCGGCCAATCCGTTCCGCTGTCCGCCCGGCCCGTACGAACGCGTCAGCCTCGTCGCCAGCTACTTCAAGACGAACAAGCCCAAGTCAAAGATCCTGGTCTTCGACGCCAAGGACAACTTCTCCAAGCAGGGCCTGTTCCAGGCCGCGTGGGAAGCCGAGTTCCCCGGCATGATCGCCTGGGTCGCGGGGAAGGATGGCGGCAAGGTGGAGAGCGTCGATCCCGCAGCAATGACCGTGAAGTGCGGCTTCGGCAGCCAGAAGGGCGACGTCGTCAACCTGATCCCGCCGCAGCGCGCCGGCGCCATTGCCCATGCCGCCGGCCTCACCGGCGACAACGGCTGGTGCCCCGTCGATCCCATAACCTTCGCGTCGACCAAGGCGGCGAACATCCATGTCATCGGCGATGCCTCGATCGCGGGGGCCATGCCCAAGTCGGGCTCGTCGGCCAATGCGCAGGGCAAGCTCGCAGCGGCGGCGATCCTGGCGAGCCTCGCCGGCAAGCCCGCCCCGGCGCCAGCGCTGAACAACATCTGCTACAGCCTGGTCACGCCCGACTATGGCATCTCCGTCACCGACGTCTATCAGGTGACTGACAAGGGCATCGTGCCGACGCCCAACGCCGGCGGTCTCAGCGTGCGCGTGCCGACGGGTCTCGGCGAGCGCAAGCTCGAAGCGGCCTATGCCCGTGGCTGGTACAAGAACATCAGCGTTGACAGCTGGGGCTAGAGTGCCGTCCGAGCGGGTGGACCGCGCTTTGGATATTTCTCCCGCCGAACCGGACGGCTTGAACGACGTCACCCCGAACCCTAGCCTGACTCAAGCTCCTCATGTCTCTCCCCCTCGCGGGGAGAAGAGCATGAGTCTGTTCGAGGGAGGGTGGGTTCATGCCGACGATCGACGTCCAGGTCCATTGCTACGAGCGCAACCATCCCGGCCGGCCGTGGCACGCGGTGCTGGCCGGCCCGCCCGAGGTGACGGGCCCCGACATGATCAAGGCGATGGACGAGGTCGGCGTCGACGGCGCGCTGCTGATCTCGGTCTATACGATGTACAAGTGGGACGCGAGCTACGCCGTCGCCGTCCGCAAGCAGTTCCCTGACCGCTTCGCGCTCATCAAGCCCGTCGATTCCAACGACCCCAAGGTTGGCGAGACGATCGAGGAGTGGGCGAAGATGGACGGCACGGTCGCCGTGCGCATCATGTTCACGCCCGAGGTCTCGACCGATCCCGCCCATCCCGGCATCAACAAGGTGCTGGCGACGGCGGCCAAGTGCGACATGCCGGTCAACCTGATGGCGCGCGGCCGGCTGGATCAGGTGGCGGAGCTCGCCAGGCGCAATCCCAACACCACGCTGGTGATTGACCATCTCGGGCTCGAGCAGCCGATGAAGCCGCCGGCGCCGAAGGAGCCGTGGGTCGAGCTGCCCAAGCTGCTCGCGCTGGCGCCGCACAAGAACATCGTTGTGAAGATCAGCGGCGCCTGCACGCTCAGCCACGAGCCATTCCCCTACAAGGACATCCGCAAGCCGGTCGACCAGATCCTCAACACCTTCGGCCTCGATCGCTGCATGTGGGGCACCGACTGGACGCGCGCGGTGAACCTGCTGACCTTCAAACAGGGTGTCGATGCCTTCCGCGCCAGGGACTGGCTTTCCGACAGCGACCGCGCCACGCTGATGGGCGGCAGTTTGACCAAGATCTACGGCTGGGCCCCGAAGAAGGGCTGAACGAAGAATAACCGGGAGGAAAGCAGAATGCGTAGAAGGAGTTTCATCGCCGGGCTCGTCGCGGCCCCCGCGGTTGCGTCGGCGCAAAGTACCGACTGGCCGAACAAACAGATCCGAATCGTCATTCCCTATCCGCCGGGCGGCCCGTCCGACATCACGACACGGCTGGTGCTCGAGCGTGCCGGCGCCCTGCTCGGGCAGAGCGTGCTGTTCGACAACCGGGCCGGCGCCAGCGGTGCGATCGGCGCGGAGCACGTCAAGAATTCGCCGGCCGACGGCTATACCTTCCTGACAACCACCACGGCGATGGTGTGCATCACCCAGCACCTGCAGCCGCTGCCCTACGATCCGGCGAAGGACTTCGTGCCGGTGGCGCGCGTGGCGACGTCGTGGATCGGCATGGGCATCAACCCGCAGGTGCCGGCCAACAACCTCCAGGAGTTCATCGCCTACGCCAAGGCCAACCCCGGCAAGATCAACTTCGGCTCGGCCGGGCTCGCCACCATTACCCAGCTCTACGGCGAGATGTTCAACATCGAGGCCGGTGTGAAGATGGTGCACGTGCCCTACAAGGGCAGCGCGCCCGCGACTCAGGACCTGCTGTCGGGCCAGATCCAGGTCCAGTTCGATCCCACGACCTTGCCGCATATCGCCGCCGGCCGCCTGAAGTGCTTTGCGATCCTGGGCGAGAAGCGCTGGCCCGGGAAACCCGAGATACCGACCCTGAAGGAGCAGGGCCTGGGCAAGATCGGCGGCGACGCCTGGTACGGCATCCTCGCCGCGAAAGGCACGCCGCAGGTCGCGGTCGACAAGCTCGCCAAGGCGATCGGCGAGGCGGCGAAGGATCCGGCGGTCGCCGAGAAACTGGTCACCAGCGGCAACTACGCGAGCTACCAGGATTCAGCGACGTTCGGCGGCACCATCGAGCGTGAGCGCGCCTCGTTCGGCGAGATCATCAAGAAAGCCGACATCAAGGTTTGATGCCCGAGACCTTCAGCCTCCGGCAGCGGCAGATCCTCGCCGAGATCACGCGCGGCCTCGATCTCGGCGATGGCTGGGACGCGGTCCAGGTCGAGCAGAGCCCGAGCTACGTCGATTCCGTCGTCGAGGTGGCGGACTTCGCGGTCGCTCTGATGGGCGCCATCGGCAGCACGGTGGCGGCCATCGGCGAGCGTCGCGGTCTCGGCGCGCAGCGCATCACGGTCGACCGGCGGCACGCGGCGTTGCTGTTCAACGAGGTCGCGCACTTCTTCCAGAGCGGCTGGCAATTCGACATCGGTGCGGTGTTCACGCCGGTCAACGGGTTCTATGCCACGCGCGACGGCCGCGAGATCGTCTTCAACGGCGCCTATCCGCATTTGCGCGACGGCATCCTGCGCTTCCTCGACTGCCCGAGCGACCGCGCGGCGATCGCAAAGCGCGTGGCGCAGCACGACGCCCAGCCGCTCGAGGACGAACTCGCAGCCCTTGGCCTCTGCGCTGCGATCAAGCGCAGCCCGGAAGAATGGCGGGCCCATCCCCAGGGCAAGGCGCTGGCCACGATCGCGCCGATCGAGCTTGCCCGGTTGGCCGACGGACCCAAGTTGCCGTTCGCGCCCGCGGCGGCCCGCCCGCTGGAGAAGCTGCGGGTCCTCGACTTCACCCATGTCGTCGCTGGTCCTACCATCGGCAAGTTGCTGGCCGAGCATGGCGCCGACGTCATCCATTGCCGCTATCCCTACCAGGACCACATCCTGGGCTTCGACATCGACACGTCGTTCGGCAAGAAGACCACCTACATGGACCTGCGCAACGATCGCGACCGCGCGCGGGCGATCGAGCTGGTACGCGAATGCGATGTCTTCGTGCAGGGTTTTCGCCCCGGTGCGCTCGCGGCGCATGGCTTCGGGCCCGAGGCTCTGCGCCGGATCAATCCGCGGCTCGTCTATGTCGAGGTCAACGCCTACGGCTTCCAGGGGCCGTGGGCCGAACGTCGGGGCTGGGAACAGCTGGCGCAGGCGGCGACGGGCGTCTCGGCATTGCACAGCGCAGGTCGCGAAAAGTCCGCGCTCGTGCCTGCCTACTTCAACGACTACGGCTCCGGTTGCCTCGGCACCCTGGGCGTGCTGGCGGCATTGCTGCGCCGGGCCGAGCAAGGCGGCAGCTGGCTCGTCCGCGTGGCGCTCGCCAAGACGGCGATGCTCGGCGTCAAGTTCGCCGACAATCGCGAGGCCGCCACGCCGATCGTCGACAGCGAGCTCGAGCGCTATCTCGTCGACCAGGACTCGTCGCTCGGCTTGTTGACGCGGATCGCGCCGGCCGTTGGCCTGGACAAGACCCCGGCCTATGTCGAGCGCGCCGGCAGCTTTCCGGGGTCGGCGACGCTCGATATCGGCTGGGGGCCCGACCGGATGACGCCGCATGCGGTGCCGCATCGACCGACATCGATCTTTCGCCTGGGCCTGGCCCGCCGCCGGGGATCGCAAACGCTGTAGCGCGTCAAGCTCGCACTAGCGGCAGCCCCAGCAGCGACCAGTAGGGCAGCACCAGCAGGGCGACAGCGATGGTCAGGACCAGCATGCCCAGCCCCAGTCGACGCACGTCGGCGGTGTGGAAGTAGCCGGCCTCGTAGGCCAGTAGGTTGGCCGCGGTCTGCACCGGGTAGAGGATGATCGCATCGACGGCGATGGTGACGATGAGGCCGCAGACCAGCGGATTGAGGCGTGCGGCTTCGGCGATGGTGACGGCGATCGGAATCAGCAGCGCCATGCAGGCAGCGAGGTTGGTGATAGCGAGATGCACCAGCGCCACCGCGACCACCAGCAGCACGACGATGGCCATGGGCGCCACGGCGACCGAGGTGAGCCTGTCGACCGCCGCGGCGCCCAGCCACGAGGCGGCGCCGGTATCGATCATCGTGCGGGCCAGCGACATCGAGGCGCCGACCGTCAGGATCAGGCCCCATGACAGCTTGCCCTCGAACTGCTTCCAGCTCAGCGCACCGATGCGCGGCGCCAGCAGCACGATGGCCGCCATCAGAGCCGGGATTGCAGGCGAGAGATGATGCCAGGCATCGGTAAGCCAGAGCAGTGCGGTGGCGGCGAGGATGGCGAGCGTCTTGATCTCGGCCGTCGACAGCGGCTCGGCGGTGGCTTTGACGGTGCACGGACCGCCGCTCTCGAACGGGCCCACCATCATGCGCAGCCAGATGCCGCCCAGAAAGATCAGGAGGTAGTAGGGCACGGCCATCAAGGCGAACCAACCGAGCCAGGAGAAGCCTCCTAAAAGCGTGGCCGCGGCGATCGAGGCGATGCCGCCGGTCAGCAGCGCCGACGAGGCGAGCGGATTGAGCATGCCGAGCGCCAGCATCAACGCGCGACCGACGCGGCCCGACTTGCCGACGCCCATGCCGTCCAGCGCCTCGCGATAGGCCGGGATGAGGATGGCGTTGCGCGTGATCGCCGAGGGCACGAGGAAGGCGAGCGCCGGCAGCGACAGGATCATCTGCACATAGAGCCGCGTGGGGTTGCCCTTGGCGCTGCGGGCCAGGAAGCGGGCGGCGCGCTGGGCAAGCCCGCTCGCTTCGACGGCGGTGCCGATCGCGGCCACGCCGACCAGGAAGAAGGTCACCTCCGAGGTGAAGCCATGCAGCGCATCCGGGAGCCGCATGCCGGGATTGATCGCCAGAAGCACGACGACCAGCAGGGCCGTGACGCCGAGCGGCACGGCTTCGGTGATCCAGAGGATGGTGCCGGCGATGGTGACAGCGAGTGCCGCCTGGCCCCCCGCATTGAGGCCCGCCAATGGCGGCGCCAGGCGCGCGGTGGTATAGGCCAGCAGGGCGCCGGCCAGCCAAAGCTCTTTCTTCATCGCACGGAGTTCGCCAGTTGGAAGAGGCAGTCGCCGCGCTTCGCCCAGCCGGGAAAACGGCGGCACAGAACCATGCCGGTGGCCTCGAAGGTCACGACCTGCTGCGGTCGCCACGGCGTGCCGGGAAAATGCAGGGCGCCCGCCGGCTGACCGGCAGAGACGTCCTCCTCGAGCCGCGCATAGGGCTCGAACAGGCCGTCTTCGGGGCAATAGACGTAGTTCGCGGCGCCTTCGACCGAGAAGGCGCGCATGTCGCGCTTCAGCGGTGCCGCCGGATCATCTGGCAACAAGCCGATCGACGCCAGCGCGCGGCGCACGCCGAGTTCGGCCATTGCGACCAGCTCGTGCGAGATCGTGCCGCCGCCGCCCAGCTCGGCGTTGAGATATACGACGCCCTGGCGCTCGGCTGCAGCCGAGAGCGTGCGCGGCTCCCCCTGCAACGGCCGGACCAGGCCGCCATAGGGAGCGCCGAAGGCCTCGATCAGCGCCTCGGTGGCGACTCGCCGCTCGGCGTGCTCGGGTCGCCGTGCGTGTGCGTGGGCGACATATTCCAGGGAGCTGCCGCCGGAATGCAGGTCGAGGCAGTACTGGCACCGCGCCAGCAGCACGCTCTCGATGTAGTGGGCGATCATCTCGGTCGGTGTACCGTTGGCGTCGCCGGGGAAGCAGCGGTTGAGGTTGCCGCCGTCGAGTGGCGAGGTGCGCCGGCCGGCCATCACCGCTGGATAGTTCGCGGCCGTGAGCACGATCAGCCGGCCTCGCAGCAGTGCCGGATCGAGCGATCGCACGAGTTTCATGAGGGCGATCTGGCCCTCGTATTCGTCACCGTGATTGCCTGCGACGAGGAGGGCGGAAGGACCGCCGCCGTTGGCCGCCACCGTGATCGGCACCGGAATCCAGCCATAGGCCGAGTCGTGCGTGGAGTGCGGCACCTTGAGAAAGCCGTGCTGGATGCCTGGCTTGTCGAGGTCGATCGTCGCTGCGATTCGCGTCATGCGGCCACCGTGGTCCGCGCCCAGTCGAGCCACGGGAAGAGCGCATCGAGATCGCTGGTCTCGACCGTGGCGCCGGCCCAGAGGCGCAAGCCAGGCGGGGCGTGGCGATAACCACCGATATCGAAGGCGACTTGTTCGGCCTCGAGCAGCGCCGCGAGCTTGTTCGGCGCCACGGTCGGGTCGACCACCCTCAGGCAGACCGAGGTGCAAGAACGCTCGGCTTTCTTCGCCGCCAGGAAGGCGACCCAAGGCGATCGCGCCACCCAGGTCTCGATGGCGCCGAGGTTGGCTTCGGCGCGGGCGATCAAAGCCGCCAACCCGCCGATGCGCTCGCCCCACGTCAACGCATCGATATGATCCTCGACCGCCAACAGCGACGGCGTGTTGATCGTCTCGCCCCTGAAGATGCCTTCGTTCAGCCGGCCGCTCTGCGTCAGTCGGAAGATCTTCGGGACGGGCCACGCCGGCCTGTGGCTTTCCAGACGCTGCACGGCGCGCGGGCTGAGCGCGATCATGCCGTGCTGGGCCTCGCCGCCCAGCGCCTTTTGCCACGACCAGGTGGTCACATCGAGCTTGGGCCACGGCAGGGCCATGGCGAACGCCGCGGAGGTGGCGTCGCAGATCGTGAGCCCTGTACGGTCGTCGGCAATCCAACTTGCGTCGGCGATGCGCACGCCCGACGTCGTGCCGTTCCAGGCGAACACGATGTCGCGCTCGGGCGAGGCCTGGGACAGGTCGGGCAGGCTGCCGTACGGCGCTTCCAGCAAGCGAACGTCGCTCAGCCTGAGCTCGGCCGAGATGTCGTTGGACCAGGTCTCGCCGAAACTTTCCCAGGCCAGCACATCGACGCCCAGCGGGCCGAGCAGGGACCACAGCGCCAGCTCGACGGCGCCGGTATCGGAAGCGGGGACGATGCCGACGCGATAGTCCGCTGGAATGCCGAGTAGGCGGCGTGACCGGTCGATCACTTCGGCAAGCTTGGCCTTGCCGGCCGCCGAGCGGTGTGAGCGGCCCAGCGCCGCGCCGGCCAGAGCCTGCAGCGACCAGCCCGGCCGCTTGGCGCAAGGGCCGGAGGAGAAGCAGCCGTTGGCCGGCCGGATGGTCGGTTTTTCAATAGTCATCTCTGCACAGATGACCGACCTTGGAGCCTCATGACAAACGATCTAAAGTCACCTCCTTTGTGAGAAAATATCACAGACCATGGCCAGACGCCGATTGCCGCCCTTGAAGGCGCTGCCGGCCTTCGAGGAGGCCGCGCGTCACCTGAGCTTCAGTGCCGCCGCACGCGAGCTTAACGTCACGCATGGCGCCGTCAGTCGGCAGATGAAGTCGCTGGAGACGCATCTCGGTGTCCGGCTGTTCCGTCGCCTCAACCGGCGCGTCGAGCTGACCGAGGCAGGGGCTGCGTTCCTGCCGGCGGCACGGACCGCGCTGGACGTCGTCGAGGCAAGTGCGGCGCGCTTGTCGGCAGCGACGCGGCAGGGGCCGTTGGTGGTGTCCTGCCTGCCGACCTTAATGATGCGGTGGCTGATCCCGCGACTGTACGACTTCAATGCGCGGTATCCCGCCATCGACGTGCGCCTGTCGGCATCGTCGGCGCCGGTCGACTTCGCGCGCGCAGACGTCGATGTCGCGGTTCGGATCGGTACGGGGCCTTGGCCCGACGGCATCGAAGCACATGCCTTCATGAACGAGGAGATCGGGCCGGTGTGCAGCCCGGCCCTGGCACAGCGCCGCAAGCTGCGTCGGCCGGGCGACCTTGCCCACCATGCGCTGCTTCATACCGAGACGCGGGCCGATGCCTGGGCGGACTGGCTGGCGCAATCGGGGACGGCCAACGTCGATGCGACGAAGGGCCAGCGGTTCGAGCATTTCTATTTCCTGCTCGAGGCCGCTGCCGCGGGGCTCGGCGTCGCCCTGGCGCCGCGGCCGCTGGTCGTCGAAGACCTCAAGCTCGGCCGTCTCGTCGCGCCGTTCGGTTTCGTGAAGAGCGGCCGGCGATACTGCCTGCTTTATCCGACGGAACGCGCCGACCTCGCCAAGGTTCGGATCTTTCGCTCGTGGATCGGCAGCACCCGCCGTCGCTGACTGATCTTTAGACCTGGGAGTGGGAGATCGCGGCCCCGGCGACGATGCTACGTTGCGAGGCCCCGCAGGTAAGCGGCGGCAGCGGCGCGATCGGACGCCGCCGCGGCGAAGCCGACATAGCCGTCGGGACGCACGAGGATGAGATCGCGCGGGTCGGCGCGCTTGGCGCCGCTTGCCGCCTCGACGAGGTTGGGAAACGTCGCCACGAGGTCGGCGACGGCATCGGCCGGGCCGATCGCCATGAACCGCGACTTGGCGGTGTCGGCGGCGAGCGGCTCGGGCCAGCGATGGCCGGGCTTCGTACCATGAGCATGGTGAGCGCCGGCGACCGACAGCGGACTGTCGGGATAGGCGATGTTCAGCTCCGACAAGGTGTCGGCCATGATGTGGCCGATCTGCGGGAAGGAGAGCGCGAACTTGACCATGGCGTTGCGCAGGCCCTGGATGACCGGGTTGCGGGCGATCGCCGCCTCGGTCATGCGGCCGGCATTTCGCAGCACCATCTCGCCGACGGCGCTGCGCTCGCTTGAATAGGTGTCGAGCAGGGACGGCTTGGCCAGCCCCTTGATCACGAGGTTCAGCTTCCAGGCGAGGTTGAAGGCGTCCTGCATGCCCGTGTTCATGCCCTGGCCGCCGGCCGGGCTGTGGATGTGGGCGGCGTCGCCGGCGAGGAACACGCGGCCGCGGCGGTAATCCTTGACCTTGCGCTCGTTGATGCGGAAGGCGGCCAGCCAGACCGGGTCGGTGAGCCTGATGCCCGGATTGCCGCGATGGGCGACCATGGCCTGGATCTCCTCGAAGGTCGGATCGGCGTGATGGCCGCTGCCGGCCGCACGGCCGAGATCGGCGATGACGCGCCAGCGGCCCGGCGTGATGGGGAAGAAGGCCAGGATCCCGTCGCGATGCCAGAAGATGTGCAGGTGGTCGGTCGGCGCGAGGCCGCTGACGTGGATGTCCGCCAGGTACCAGTCGCTGTCCTGGGTCGACCCTTCGAAGGCGAAGCCCAGCGCATGACGGGTCGTCGAATGGGCGCCGTCGCAGCCCAGCAACCAGTCGGCGCGGAGTGTCTCGCTCGTGCCGTCTGCCTTGCGCAGCACCGCTTCGATGCCGCCCGTGCTCCTTTCGGAGAAGCCTTCCATCGACACGCGGCGCTCGACCTCGATGCCGCGGCTGGCGAGGGTTTCCTCGAGTATGCGCTCGGTCTCGCTCTGGGCGATCATGAGGGCGTAGGGATAGATCGAGTCGATGCCGTCGGTCGTGACGCGCGCCACGATGGTCTTGCCGTCGGAGAGCTGCGCGCCATGGGCGACGTTGCCGGCCTCGAGAAACGGCTCGACGTAGCCGCCATGGCGGAGAAGCTCCAGCGTGCGCGGCCACAGCACCAGCGCCTTGGACTTGTCGGTGCGATGCGCCTCCTTGTCGACGATGCGCACGGCGACGCCGTAGCGCGCCAGCTCGTTGGCCATGGTCAGGCCGACCGGGCCCGCGCCGGAAATCAATACGTCCGCCATGTTCCGTGCTTTCCGCTGCTAAAGAGTCTTCAGCGTCTTCAGAACCTCCTCGACGTGACCCGGCACTTTCACCTTGTGCCAGACCTTGGCGACCGTGCCGGTCTTGTCGATCAGGAAGGTGGCGCGCTCGATGCCCATGTATTTGCGGCCATAAAGGCTCTTCTCGACCCAGGTCCCGTACTTGTCGCAGATCTTGCCGTCTTCGTCGGACACCAGCGGGAAGTTCAGCCCATACTTCTTCTTGAACTTGTCGTGCCTGTCGACGCTGTCCTTGCTGACGCCGATCACCTGCGCCTTGAGCTTGCCGAAGTCGGGCAGGGAGTCGCGAAAGCCGCAGGCCTCGGCGGTGCAGCCGGACGTGTCGTCCTTGGGATAGAAGTAGAGCACCACGAGCTTGCCGCGCAGGTCCGACAGCTTCAGCTTCTTGCCGCCGTCGGTCGCCGCCGTGAAATCGGGCGCCTTCTTGCCTTCCTCGACACTCATGCCTCGCTCCTTTTGTCGTCCGCGCGGCCCTGCCAGCCGGCGTCACGCGCCGGCTGCTCGACGACGCGGCGGTATATAGCACGCGCCGCGCCGGTTTCCGCCGCAATCCGTGCGCGCAGCTCGGCGAGATCGCCGGCGCCCTCGGTCACGGCAAGCAGGCGGCGTTGGCCTTCGGGCGCGTTGGCCTCGTCGAACGCCGATTCGTCGCCGTTCAGGGTGAGCCGCAGCATGCTCTGCACGTCGGACAGCAGCGTGCGCGTCGCGCGCAGCCGCTCGGCGTCGGCCCGGTCTATGAAGCCGGCATCGGCGGCGCGACGCAGCATCTCGGCGGGATGCGGGTCAAGCAGGTCGGGCCGCTCGGCGGCGTGGCGCAGGGCGAGGTATTGCGCCACGAAGTCGATGTCGAACAGGCCGCCGGGCAGATGCTTGAAATCCCACGGGCTCTTGGGCGGCGCGTGGCGGGCGATGCGGTCGCGCATGTCGGCGACGTCGCGCACCAGCGCCAGCGGATCGCGCGGCCGGCAGAGCGTGGCCTTGACGATGTCGGCCAGACGCTCGACCAGGCCGGCCGGCCCGTGGATCACACGTGCCCGGGTGAGGGCCATGTGCTCCCACGTCCATGCCGACTGCGCATGGTAGGTCTCGAAGCCTTCGAGCGAGTTGGCGAGCGGGCCGGCGCGGCCGGACGGCCGCAGGCGCATGTCTACCTCGTACAGCGCGCCCTCGTTGGTGTGGGCGGTGAGCGCCGTCACGATCTTGGCGCTGAGCCGGGTGTAGTACTGGATCGGCGCCAGCGGCTGGCGGCCGTCCGACGCCTCGAGGTCGGGCGGGATGTCGTAGACGAAGATGAGGTCGAGATCGGACGTCGCCGACATTTCGCGGCTGCCGAGCTTGCCCATCCCCAGCACCGCCAGGCGCTGGCCGCGGAAGCCGCCATGAGCCTCGGCGAACAGCCGTTCGACGCGGTCGCACACGGCGGAGATCGCCGCGGCGGCAATGTCCGAATAGGCGAGGCCCGCCTGTGCCGGCCGCACGATCGCCTTGAGCTGCTGCACGCCCACCTGGAAGCGCCGGTCGTTGGCCCAGCGCCGCGCCTGGTCGAGGATGTCCTGCTCGTGCTCGACGGCGGCCAGCTGCCGGGTGAGGTCGGCGCGCATCTCCTCGACGGCCGGCAGCGGCAGGTAGAAGGCGGGCGACAGCACCGAATCGAGCAGGATGGTGCGGCGCGCCAGATGGGCGGCAAGGCCCGGCGCGCTGCCCATGATCGCGGCCACCAGCTCGAGCAGCGCGGGGTTCGACTTGAACAGCGAGAAGAGCTGGATGCCGGCCGGCAGGTTGCCGAGGAAGAGGTCGAAGTTCAGCAGCGCCTGGTCGGGGGCGGCGGTCGAGCCCAGTGCCTTCAGCAGGCCGGGCATCAGCTCGGTGAGAAGCTCGCGGGCACGCGCCGTGGCGGTGGAACGATAGCGGCCGTGATGCCAGCGCCGCACGATGCTGGCTGCCGCCGACGCATCGCGGAAGCCCAATGTCTGCAGGGTCGCCAGCGTGCCCGGATCGTCGTCGGTGCCGGTGAACACCAGGTTGCCGCCCGGGCCGGCGAGGCTCGGCGCCTCCTCGAACAGGCGGGCGTAGTGGCTCTCGACGCGGTGCAGGCGGTCGAGCAGGTCCTTTTGGAAGGACGGCGAATCGGGATAGCCCAGGAAGGTCGCGATGGCCGCCACACCGGCCTCGTCGCCGGGCAGGCTGTGCGTCTGCCGGTCGTCGACCATCTGCAGGCGGTGCTCGACGTTGCGCAGGAAGCCGTAGGCCTCGATCAGCTCGTCGGCGGTAGTAGGCGCGATGTGGCCCGCCGCGGCGAGCGCACGCAGGGTTTCGCAGGTGGCGCGGCGGCGCAGCGTGGGATTGCGGCCGCCGAAGATGAGCTGCTGGGTCTGGGCGAAGAACTCGATCTCGCGGATGCCGCCGCGGCCGAGCTTGACGTTGTGGCCCAGCACCTTCACCGCGCTGCCGCCGCGATGGGCGTCGATCTGGCGCTTGATCGAATGGATGTCGTGGATCGCCGCGAAGTCGAGGTGCTTGCGCCAGATATAAGGCGTGAGGTCGCCCAGGAACGCTGCGCCGACGGCGCGATTGCCGGCCACCGGATGGGCCTTGATCATGGCGGCGCGTTCCCAGTTCTGGCCGACGCTTTCGTAGTAGAGCTCGGCTGCCTGAACCGACATGGCGAGCGGCGTCGACCCGGGGTCGGGGCGAAGCCGCAGGTCGGTCCGGAAGATGTAGCCGTCCGCCGATGTCTCCGACATCAGCTGGACCAGCATGCGGGCCGCCCGCACGAAGTGCCGAGACAGCTGGTCGTTGCCGGCCAGGGCCGCCGCGTCGCGGTCGTAGAGCAGGATCAGGTCGATGTCGCTCGAGTAGTTGAGCTCGCCGGCCCCGAGCTTGCCCATGCCGAGCACGGTGAGGGCCGCGGCCTCGGGGTCGTTGCCGATGCCGAGCTGGCCGTCGCGGGAGAGTTGCAGGAGGATCGAGTCCATGAGCGCATCGAGGCAACCCGAGGCGAAGGCCGTGAGCTCTCCGGTCACCTGCTCGAGCGACCATGCCCCGGAGATGTCGGCAACGGCGACCGTGAGCGCCACCCGGCGCTTGAGCCGGCGCAGCGCCGTCGCCACGGCCTCGGGTGCCGCGCCGTCGCGTGCGGAGGATCGCACGGCAGCGAGCTCGGCCGCGAGGTCGGCACGCGCGGCATCGGGGCCGCGACGCCACAGATCGGTCATAAAAGTCGGGTTCTGTAGGCATGTTTCGGTCAGATACGGGCTGTTGCCGAACAGGGCGTCGAGCAACGCTGCCTGAGCGGGATCGTCGGGGCGAGCGGTGATCTCGCCCCACCTCGTCCATGCAACGGTGCGACGCTCCGTGTCGTGCGGTCGCGGCAGGCGGTCGGTCGAAAGCCAAGACATGCGGTGCGCGGGTCGGTTAAGTTGTCGTTCGTATCCGGTGGCACGCTCGCCCAGGCGTGTCGTCATCGTCAAGAAGCGGGAAGTTTCAGCCGTTGGTCAGACGAACGTATCGGGTGTGCATGCGGGCGATCGCCGGCATCGTTTTTGCCGTCACCGCCCTCGTCCTGGTAGCCGCCCTGCGCCTGATGGAAGGGCCCGTCGACCTCGACTTCCTCAAGGAGCGCATCGCCCGGGCGACGGACGTCCCGGGCAACGACATCAGGCCCGAGATCGGGCGCATCGCGCTGGAATGGGGCAGCGTCAGCCAGCCGCCGCGCCTGGTGTTCAGCGGCATCCGCTTCATCCGGGGCGAGCGCGAGGTGATCGCCACCATCCCCATGGCGTCCGTCACCTTCGATGCCCGCAACGTCCTTCAGGGCATACTCCTGCCGACCTCGGTCACGATCGAGGGTCCGACCATCGAGGCCGACATAGCGCGTGACGGCGGGATGCTGCGCCGCGTCTTCACCACCTCCGAAGGGGAGTCCCAGGGCGAGGCGCTGGTCCTGCTGATCGAGCAACTCCTGGCCGAGCCCAACTACGACTCCCTGATCGGCCAGCTCGACATGATCCAGATCGAGCGTGCCAAGGTGACCATCCGCGACGTGAAGACAGGGGTTACCTGGACCGCGCCCTCGGCGCGCGGCCGACTGAAACGCGACGCCGCCGGCGTCAGCATCGCCGCCTCGGCGCAGGTCATCGGCGAAGCCGGGAACCGGGTCGACGTCTCCCTGTCAGGCGTCTACACGCGCGACCGCAGCCGCATCGCCTTCGACGCCGCCGTCGACGGCTTCAAGCCATCGATGCTGGCCGACCTGTCCCCCGACATTGCGTTGCTGCGCGGCGTCGATATCGCGCTCTCGGGAAGGCTGCATGTCGAGGCCGACGGCCACGGCGACGTGCGCAGCATCGCCGTTGACGTCACCGGCGGGAACGGTCGAGTGGCGCTCCCTGGAGTCCTGCCGGCTTCGCACGCGGTGAAGTCGGTGAACGCCCGGGCGACGTTCGATGCGACGACGCACGCGGCCAGGATCGACCGTATCGACGTCGACTTCGGCGCGACCAAGGTGTCGATCAGCGGCGTCGGCGAGCGCAAGGCCGAAGGCCAGACCTTCTCGGGCCGTGCCGAGGTGCGGCAGATCCCGGTCGACCGGCTGGGCGACTACTGGCCGCTGGAGTTCGCTGCGGGCGGCCGAGAGTGGGCCTTGTCGAATCTCAGCAGCGGCGAGATCGACGTCGCCGCCGAGTTCGCCCTGAGTGCCGCGGCCAACGACATGGCCGAGATGAAGGTCGATCGGCTGGTCGGCCTGATCGATTATCGCGGCATGAAGGTGCGGTATATGCCGCACATGCCGGAGCTCGCGGGAGTGTCGGGCAAGGCGCGCTACGAGGGCGGCACCCTGCATTTCGATGTGGCGCGCGGCAGTGCCGTCAATCTCCAGACCGCGGGCGCCACTATCGACCTCACCGGACTCGACGGGCCGTCGCCGCAGTACGCGGCGATCCGCATGCCGATCACCGGCTCGGCGCAGGATGTGATCCGCTTCCTGGCGCGGCCCAAGCTCGGTCTGCCCAAGGACGTCCTTTACGATTACCGCCGGCTGGGCGGCGAGGTCGCCGTCGACCTGGCGATCGGCTTTCCGCTCGTGAATGCGCTCACCATCGCCGAACTCGACCTCAAGGCCGACGCTTCGCTGACGCACTTCTCGTTGCAGGACGCGATCGGCGACGTCGATCTCACCGAGGCCACGGCTCGCGTCAAATATGCCAATTCCGAGCTCGCCGTCAGCGGCACGGGCAAGCTCGACGGCAGCGTCGCCGAGATCGGCTGGCGCGAGCTGTTCGGCGCCAAGGCGCCGTTCCGCCGCCGCTACGAGCTGAAGGGCACCATACCGACGGCGGTGGTCGCCAAGGCCGGATTTCCGTCGCCCGAGCCGTACCTCAGCGGCCCGATCGGCACGACGCTCGCCTATCAGGTCGCGACCAACGGTACGGGCGAGCTGACCGGCCGTTTCGACATCAAGGGGGCCCGGGCCGACGTGGCGCCCCTCGACTGGGCCAAGCCTCCCGGCACAGAGGGCCAGATCCAGACGACGATGAAGCTCGCCCCCGGCGGCAAGCTCACGACCATCGACGTCGACGGCCGCGCCAACGGGCTGAATGCCAAGGGCCAGCTGCGCTTCGCCGGCGACACCCTGCAGCAGATCGCCGTGCAGCATCTCAAGCTGGGACAGACCGATGTCTCGGGCGACTGGAAGCGCATTCAGGGTGGCGTGGAGGTATCCTTGCGCGGGCCCTCGCTCGAGCTGCCGCGCGTGCAGGCCATGATCAAGGCGCGCGACGATCTGGCCGCCAAGGATCCCGCCGGACCGGCCGGCGTGGGACGGTCCAGCACCAGGATGTCCCTGCAGCTTCAGCAGGTGCTGACCACGCGCGGCTCGGTGGGTTACGTCAACGGCAGCCTGGCGCTGGCCGGTGAGCGCATTGCCGCCGCCGACCTGTCGATCGGCGCCGGCAAGGGATCGACGTTCCGCGTCACGCCGGAGGGACGGGGCCGCAAGCTGTTTCTCTACATCGCCAACTTCGGCCAGATGCTGAGGGATGCAGGATGGCTCGACGGGCTGGTCGACGGCTACCTCCACATCGAAGGCCGCTACGACGACACCGCGGCGGGCTCGCCGCTCGACGGTTTCCTCAAGCTCGGGCCGTACCGGCTGCAGAAGGTGGCGCCGCGCGCCAATGTCGGCACGCTGAACACGACGATCGACGCGTTGAACCGCGCCGGCAACGCCCTGCAGCAATTCGACAACCTCGAGGCCAAGCTGGCCAAGATAGGCGATCGCGTCCACATCAGGAACGGGCGCACCAGCGGCCAGTCGATCGGGCTCACCGCCCAGGGCTATGTCGATCTCGGCAACGACACCGCCAGGATCGGCGGCATCGTCGTGCCGGCCTTCGCGCTGAACAACCTCTTGTCGAACGTCCCGCTGCTCGGCCCGCTGTTGACCGGCGGCAAGGATGGCGGCGTGTTCGCCGTCTCCTATCAGCTTTCGGGGCCGCTCGACGACCTCAAGACCGACGTCAACATGATGTCGGCGATGACGCCCGGCGCCTTGCGCGAGCTCTTCACGGCCTCGCCGGACAACACCCGGCCGCCGCCGTCGCCGGAAGTACAGCGGGCGCCCTGAGGCAGAGGCGGAAGGTCAGACGGCCCTGATCAGCACGTGGCGCTTGCGGCCGGCCGAGAGTTTCAACGTGCCCGAGGCATCGAGGTCGCCTTCGCCGACCGTGACGGTATCGCCGGCGATCGGCTTGTCGTTCAGCCGCCCGCCGCCGCCCTTGATGAGCTTGCGCGCCTCGTTGCGGCTCTCGGCGAGCCCCGCCTCGTGCAGCAGCTCGAACGCCGCGATCCCGGCAGCCAGCCGCGTGCGCGGCACCTCGACGGTGGGCAGCGAATCGGCGCGAGCGCCTTCCTCGAAGGTACGCCGCGCCGTCTCCGCCGCTTGCTCGGCGACCTTGCGGCCGTGCGCCAGCGCCGTGACTTCCGTGGCGAGGATCTTCTTGGCCTCGTTGATCTCCTGGCCCTTCAGCGCCTCGAGCCGGCCGATCTCATCGAGCGGCATGTCGGTGAAGACCTTCAGGAAGCGGCCGACGTCCTCGTCCTCGGCATTGCGCCAGTACTGCCAGAAGTCGTACGGGCTCAGCCGGTCCGGGTTGAGCCACACCGCACCGCCCGCGGTCTTGCCCATCTTGGCGCCCGACGCCGTGGCGAGCAGCGGTGAGGTGAGCGCGAACAACTCGCCGCCTTCCATGCGGCGGCCGAGATCGGCGCCCATGACGATGTTGCCCCACTGGTCCGAGCCACCCATCTGCAGGATGCACTTGTGACGCTTGTAGAGCTCCACGAAGTCGTAGGACTGCAGGATCATGTAGTTGAATTCGAGGAAGGTGAGCGGCTGGTCGCGCTCGAGGCGGAGCTTCACCGAATCCATGGTCAGCATGCGATTGACCGAGAAGTGCCGGCCGACGTCGCGCAGCAGCGGGATGTAGAGCAGCGTGTCGAGCCACTCGGCATTGTTGGTCATCACCGCGTCGGTCGGGCCGTCGCCGAACGTCAGGTAATTGGCGAAGCTCTTGCGGATGCTCGCCAGGTTGGCGTCGATCTGCTGCGGCGTCAGCAGCTGCCGCGTCTCGTCCTTGCCCGAGGGATCGCCGACCTTGGTCGTGCCGCCGCCCATCAAGGTGATCGGCTTGTGGCCGGTCTTCTGCCACCAGCGCAGCAGCATGATCTGCATGAGATGGCCGACATGGAGGGAATCGGCGGTGCAGTCGAAGCCGATATAGGCCGTGCGGACGCCGCTCGCCAGCAGCTCGTCGAGCCGCGCCGCGTCGCTGCACTGATGGACCATGCCGCGCTCGTGCACGATCCGCATGAAGTCCGACTTGAAGGCCGCCATCGGTTCGCCTGTTGTCCCTAAAGGGCCGGGGGTTTAACACGAGCCCGACCGCCTCTCAACGGACAGCACCCGCGTATGCCTGCACCCTCCCTGCGTGCCCTCGGCCTGATGAGCGGCACTTCCGTCGACGGCGTCGACGTAGCCCTGATCGAAACCGACGGCGAGCAGGTGAGGACCTTTGGCGGGTTCCTGACCGTGCCCTATGCCGACGAAGTGCGACGGTTGATCCGGGCGGCGTTCGGCGCGGAGCGGCCCAGCGACGCGACGATGGCGGCCGGGCGGGCGGTGACCGAGGCGCATGTCGAGGCGGTGAGGCGTTGGTCGCGCGAGAGCGGCACGCCGCTGTCGACGCTCGATGTCGTTGGCTTTCATGGCCAGACCATCACCCATCGGCCGGAGCGCCGCTTCACCTGGCAGATCGGCGACGGCGCGGCGCTGGCGCGCGCCATCGGCGTGAAGGTGGTGAGCGACCTGCGCATCGCCGATGTGACGGCAGGCGGACAGGGCGCGCCGCTGGTGCCGGTCTATCATGCCGCGCTGGCGCACGCGTTGCCCAAGCCGCTCGCCGTGGTGAACATCGGCGGTGTCGGCAACGTCACCTGGATCGGCGCCGACGGCTCGCTGCTCGCTTTCGATACCGGGCCGGGCAATGGCCCGATCGACGACTGGTGCGCGCGCCGCGCCGGGTTGCGCTTCGATCGCGACGGCGCGCTCGCGGCGTCGGGCAAGGTCGACCGCGCTCGCGTCGAGCGCTTCAGCGAGCATCGCTATTTTGCGGCCAAGCCGCCCAAGTCGCTCGATCGCGGCGACTTCAACGACTCGTGGGCCGATGGCCTCGGCGTCGCCGACGGCGCCGCGACGCTGACCCGCGGCACGGCGCGCGCCGTCGCGCTGGCGGCCCGTCACTTTCCGATGCCGGTCGCCCAGTGGGTGATCGCGGGCGGCGGTGCGCGCAATCCGACCCTGGTGAAGGCCCTCGCCGAAGAGACGCGCGGCAAGGTCGTCACGGCCGACAGCCTCGGCTGGAATGGCGACGCGCTGGAAGCGCAAGCCTTCGCGTTCCTGGCGGTTCGCTCGTTACGCGGTTTGCCGATCACCTTTCCGGGCACCACCGGCGCGCCCCGCCCGCTGACGGGCGGTCGCCTCGACGAGCCTTAAGGTTCCTTGTTGCTGGTCGCCCGGCCCGGCGGGTTGACCAGGCACTTGGCGACGTACTTGTCGACGTCGATGGCAAGCTTGTCGAGCGACTCGTGATAGAAGTGGTTGGCGCCCTTGATGGTCCGCGATTCCACCGTGATGCCCTTCTGCAGGGAAAGCCGCGCCACCAGCTTCTGGATGTCGGCGAGCGGCACGACCTCGTCCTTCTCCGCGCCGACGATCAGGCCGGAGGACGGGCAGGGGGCGAGGAAGGCGAAGTCATAGGAGTTGGCGGGCGGCGACACCGAGACGAAGCAGTCGATTTCGGGCCGGCGCATCAGCAACTGCATGCCGATCCAGGCGCCGAATGAATAGCCCGCAATCCAGCACGACTTGGCATCGGCGTTCATGCCCTGCAGCCAGTCGAGCGCGGCTGCCGCGTCGCTGAGTTCGCCCATGCCGTTGTCGAAGCGCCCCTGGCTCCTGCCAACGCCGCGGGTGTTGAAGCGCAGCACCGAGAAGCCGCGGTTGACGAACACATGGAACAGGGAGAACACCACCTTGTGGTTCATCGTCCCGCCATACTGCGGGTGCGGATGCAGGATCAGCGCAATCGGGGCGTGCTCTTCCTTGCTCTGGTGATAGCGGCCTTCGAGCCGACCCTCCGGGCCGGTGAACATCACGTCGGGCATCTAGACTCCGGTCTTTCCCTCATTATTGGCCGCCGGACGCGGGCCGGAGCAGCATTTTTCGGGGGATTCTTGATACTTGACCAACCCAGTCAGGTTTACTAAACCCGAGCCATTCAGTCGGTTTTTCCCCGGATCCCTGTCGGGAGGACCGCAATATCGTAGTAACGCCTTGGTTTTCAAGACCTTTAGGCGTTCGTACAGACGGCCGGCCAAAGCGCCGGAGCGAGGAGGATGCTGTGAAGCTCAGCACCAAGGGTCGTTACGCCGTTATGGCGATGGTCGATCTCGCGCGCCATGCGCAGGCCAAGCCGGTGTCGTTGTCCGATATCGCCACCCGGCAGGAAATCTCTTTGTCATATCTGGAGCAGCTCTTTGCCCGCCTGCGTCGCGCCGGCTTGGTGAAGAGCGTGCGTGGCCCGGGCGGCGGCTATCGCCTGGCACGTGGCTCGGCCGAGACGCGGGTTTCGGAAATCATTCTGGCGGTCGACGAGCCGATCAAGGCGACGCGCTGCACCGAAATGGGCGCCACCGGCTGCCGCGCCGACCGCAGCAAGTGCCTGACACACGACCTTTGGGAGGAACTCGGCAACCAGATCCACGCATTCCTGAGCTCGGTCACCTTGCATGACGTGCTCGAACGGCGTCTGGCGCCGCGTATCTCCGAGGCGCCGGCTGTGGCCAACAACGATTCCGCGATGGCCGCCGCGAGCTGATCGACAAGGCTAGCCCGATGCCCGCCGCGTCCGTGTATCTCGACCACAACGCCACCAGCCCGCTCAGGCCGCAGGCGTTCGACGCCATGGTCGAAGCGTTGCGCGTGGGCGGCAATCCATCGGCGGTGCACGGCGTCGGCCGCAAGGCGCGCAGTCTCGTGGACAAGGCGCGCCGCCAGGTGGCGGCGCGGGTCGGCGCCCTGCCGGCGGAAGTCATCTTCACGTCGGGCGGCACCGAGGCAAACAACATGGCGCTGGCCGGCACCGGCCGCCGGCGCGTGCTGATTTCGTCGATAGAGCATGAGAGCGTGCAGCGCGCCGTGCCTGACGCCGACCTGGTGCCGGTCGACGGCGAGGGCGTGCTCGATCTCGCGGCCCTAGAGCGCAAGCTCGCTGCTTCGGACGAGCCGGCCCTGGTGTCGGTGATGTTCGCCAACAACGAGACCGGCGTGCTGCAGCCGATGGCGGACGTGGTGCGCATCGCCCGCAAGGCCGGTGCGCTGGTGCATTGCGACGCGGTCCAGGCAGTCGGCAAGGTGCCCGTCGACCTGCACGGCCTCGGCCTCGATTATCTCAGCCTCGCAGCCCACAAGCTCGGCGGTCCGACCGGCGCCGGCGCGCTGGTCGTGCGGGCCGATGCGCCGTTCGCGTCGAACCGCTTCGGCGGCGGCCAGGAAACCAATCGCCGCGCCGGTACGGAGAACCTGTCCGGCATCGTTGGCTTCGGCGCAGCAGCCGAGGCGGCCAAGGGCCTCGACTCCGTGCTGCGCGACCGGGGCGAAGCGGCGCTGCTGGCCATCGCATCCAAGGCGCGTGTGTTTGGCTCAGGTGGCAAGAGGTTGCCCAACACGACCTACATCTCCATGCCGGGGGTTCCGGCCGAGACCCAGGTCATGGCGCTCGATCTTGCCGGCGTCTGCGTCAGCGCGGGCTCGGCCTGCTCGTCGGGCAAGGTCCATCGCTCAGCGGTGCTGGCTGCCATGGGAATAGAAGATGCCGAGGCGGGCTCGGCGATCAGAATTAGTTTCGGCTGGAACTCGCAATCCGGCGATATCGATCGCTTGATTGCGGCCTGGCGGGACCTATATATCCGAGTAGGGAAGTCGGATATTGCGAGTGCCCGTGCGGCCTAGTAATTTCAAGGGGTTAGCATGAACGTCCATACCCAGATCCGGCGCAACGACCAGCCGATCTACCTCGACTACCAGGCCACGACGCCGCTCGATCCGCGCGTGCTGGAAGCGATGATGCCGTACTTCACGCATCAGTTCGGGAACCCCCATTCGCGCAGTCATTCCTATGGCTGGGAGGCCGAGGAGGGCGTCGAGAAGGCGCGCGGCCAGGTCGCCAAGCTGATCGGCGCCGATGAGAAGGAAGTGATCTTCACCTCGGGCGCCACCGAATCGAACAACCTCGCCATCCGCGGCGTCGCCGAGTTCTACAAGGACCGCAAGAACCACATCGTCACCACCGTGACCGAGCACAAGTGCGTGCTCGATACCTGCCGCCATCTTCAGGAGCAGGGCTTCGAGGTGACGTACCTGCCGGTGCAGAAGAACGGCCTGATCGATCTCGACGCGCTGCGCGCGGCCATCACCGACAAGACGGTGGTGGTGTCGGTCATGGCGGTGAACAACGAGATCGGCGTCATCCAGCCGCTGGTCGAGATCGGCAAGATCTGCCGCGAGAAGAAGACCTTCTTCCACACCGATGCGGCGCAGGCCGCCGGCAAGATCGCGCTCGACGTCGAGGCGATGAACATCGACCTGATGAGCATCTCGGGTCACAAGATCTACGGGCCCAAGGGCATCGGCGCGCTCTACGTGCGTCGCAAGCCGCGCGTGCGGCTGGTGCCGCTGATCGTCGGCGGCGGGCAGGAGCGTGGTTTCCGCTCGGGTACCCTGCCGACGCCGCTCTGCGTCGGCCTCGGCGAGGCGGCCGAGATCGCCATGAACGAGATGGGCGACGAGGCCAAGCGGCTCACCAAGCTGCAGGCGCGCATGCTGAAGGGCCTGCAGGACCGCCTGCCGGAGATCTTCGTCAACGGCGACCTCGAGCACCGCATCCCGGGCAACCTCAACATCAGCTTCGCCTATGTCGAGGGCGAGTCGCTGATGATGGGCATCAAGAACCTGGCCGTATCGTCCGGCTCGGCCTGCACCTCGGCGTCGCTCGAGCCGAGCTACGTGCTGCGGGCGCTCGGCGTCGAAGAGGATCTGGCACATACGTCACTGCGCATTGGGCTCGGGCGTTTCACCACCGAGCACGAAGTTGATACCGCCGTCGAGGAGCTGGTGCGCCACGTCAAGAAGCTGCGCGAGATGAGCCCGCTCTGGGAGATGGCCCAGGAAGGCATCGACATTAAGTCCATCGAATGGGCTGCTCACTGAGCCAGCCCGTCGGAATCTGAGGAGAGAGTCATGGCTTACAGCGACAAGCTGATCGACCACTACGAGAACCCGCGCAACATCGGGTCGCTCGACAAGAACTCGGAAGATGTCGGCACCGGCCTGGTCGGCGCACCGGCCTGCGGCGACGTCATGAAGCTGCAGATCAGGGTCGGCGCTGATGGGCTGATCGAGGACGCCAAGTTCAAGACCTTCGGCTGCGGCTCGGCGATCGCCTCGAGCTCGCTCGTCACCGAGTGGGTCAAGGGCATGACGATCGACGAGGCCGAGACCATCAAGAACACCGACATCGCCAAGCACCTGGCGCTGCCGCCGGTGAAGATCCACTGCTCGGTCCTGGCCTAGGATGCGATCAAGGCGGCAATCGCCGACTATCGCGCCAAGACGGGCAAGAAGGCCGAGTAGAGCGGCTCGAGGCCGAGCGATTTTCAGAGAGAGAGTCATGAGCACGCCAACGACGACCGAAGCTGCCAAGCCTGCCGCATCCGCAGCGCCCAGACCGCGCCGGCCGCGCCCGCAGGTCATGTCGGTGACGCCGGCCGCCGCCGCACGCGTGAAGGCGTTGATCGACAAGCGCGGCAAGGAAACCGCCGGCATCCGCATCGGCGTTCGCACCAAAGGCTGCTCGGGCATGTCCTACACCCTGGAATATGCCGACAAGCAGGAGCCGATGGACGAGGTGGTCGATACCGAAGGCGTGAAGCTTTTGATCGATCCCAAGGCTTCGCTGTTCCTGATCGGCACGGTGATGGACTACGAGGAGGACAAGCTGAAGTCCGGCTTCGTTTTCCGCAATCCCAATGAGAAGGGCCGCTGCGGTTGCGGCGAATCCTTCCACGTCTGAAGCCGGATCATGGATCATTTTGCGCGGCTGGGACTGCCGGCGGCGCTCGACCTGGACATCGCGTCGCTCGACCGGGCCTATTTTGCGCTCCAGCGCCAGTGGCATCCCGACCGGTTCGTTGCCAAGCCGGCGGTGGAGCGGGCCAGGGCCTCGTCCCTAGCAGCGGCCCTGAACGATGCCTACCGGACGCTGAAGGATCCGCTGAGCCGCGCCGTCTATCTCGCGCAGCTCAGGGGCGTGGAGCTGCCCGGCGACGGCAAGACGATCGACGATCCGGAGCTGTTGATGGAGGCCATGGAAGCGCGCGAGGAACTTCATGAAGCGGCGTCGATCGAGGCGGTCGATTTGCTCGCGGCCAAGGCGCGCGACGACATCGAGGCATCGCTCGCCGCTCTCGGTGCGCTGTTCCTGGCAGAGGACAAGCCAGCCATCAGAAAGACGCTCCTTCGCCTTCGCTACCTCGACAAGTTCGCCGAGGAGGCGCGGGCGCGGCGCTTGAATATCGAACGGTCGACCGCATGACGTTGATGGAAATCCACGAGCCGGGTGAAACGCCGCTGCCGCATGCCGGTGAAGGCTCGCTGGCGGTCGGCATCGATCTCGGCACGACCAACTCGGTGGTGGCAATCGCCCGCGAGGGCAAGCCCGCCGCGCTGCACGACGAGGCCGGCACGGCCATGGTGCCGTCGGTCGTGGCTTACCCGTCGTCCGGCGGCGTGCTGGTGGGCGACGAGGCGCGCCAGGTTCTGGCGCGCGAGCCGCGCAACGTCGTTGCCTCGGTGAAGCGTTTGATGGGGCGTGGTGCTGCCGACCTTCACGCGGTGGCCGGCGTGCTGCCCTACGAGATCGAGCCGGGCAGCGGCGAGACCGACATGGTGAAGCTCAGGATCGCCGGCAGAGCGCGCTCGCCGGTCGAGATCTCGGCCGAGATCCTGAAGGCCTTGCGCAAGCGCGCGGAGGATGCGCTCGAGAAGCCGGTCGAGCGCGCCGTCATCACCGTGCCGGCCTACTTCGACGATGCGGCGCGCACCGCCACGCGCGACGCCGCGCGCGTGGCTGGCCTCGAGGTGTTGCGCCTGGTCAACGAACCGACGGCGGCGGCGCTGGCTTATGGCTTGGACAAGGGGGCAGAAGGCCTCTACGCGGTCTACGATCTCGGCGGCGGCACTTTCGACTTCTCCCTGCTCCGCCTGGAGAAGGGCGTGTTCCAGGTGCTGGCGACAGGCGGCGATACCGCCCTGGGCGGCGACGACTTCGACCGGGCGATCGCCGAGCGCATGCTGGCCGAGCGCAAGACGGATGGGCTGGCCGGCCAGGTCGACGAGGCGGCAGTCAAGTCAGCGCTGGCCCTGGCCCGCACCATGAAGGAGCAGCTTTCCGATCGTGACCAGACCTCGGGCCGTCTGGAGATTCGGGGTGTGCCGTCGTTCCATGCGCTGACGCGCGCCGAATTCGAGGCGATGATCGCCGACTACGTCCGGCGGACTCTCGACATTGCCCGGCACGTGCTGGGCGACGCCGGCATGACTGCGGCCGAGATACAGGGCGTCGTCCTGGTCGGCGGTTCGACCCGGGTCCCCCTGGTGCGTGCCGAGGTTGCGAGCATGACCGGCAAGGCGCCGCTCACCGACATCGATCCCGACGAGGTCGTGGCGCTGGGAGCGGCGCTGCAGGCCGAAGCGCTGACCGGTGGTGGCGACACGCTGCTGCTCGACGTCACGCCGCTATCGCTGGGCCTCGAGACCATGGGAGGCATCGTCGAGAAGGTCGTGCCGCGCAATACGCCGATTCCGGTTCAGCTCGCGCAGGACTTCACCACCTATCAGGACGGCCAGACGGCAATGGCGATCCACGTCGTGCAGGGCGAGCGCGAGATGGTTGCCGACTGCCGCAGCCTGGCCCGCTTCGAGCTTTTGGGCATCCCGCCGATGACCGCGGGCGCGGCGCGCATCCGTGTCGGCTTCGCCGTCGATGCCGACGGGCTTCTCACCGTGTCGGCCGAGGAGCGCACCACGGGTGTGCAGCAGCGTATCGAAGTAAAACCGTCCTATGGTCTCAGCCACGAGGACATGGCCGACATGCTCTATGACAGCATGGAGAATGCCGAGGCCGACATGACGGCCCGCCTGCTGACCGAGGCCAAGGTCGAAGCCCGCCGCAGTCTGCTGGCGCTCGACGCCGCGCTCGCCCGTGATGGTGCGCTGCTCGATGCCGAGGAACGCTCCCGGCTCGACCAGGGCCGCGCCCGGCTGGAGGCTGCGACGGCCGGCGAGGACCGCGACGCGATCAATGCCGCGGCGGAGGCGCTGGAGACCTTGTCCAAGCCGTTCGCCGAGCGGCGCATGGATCGCGGCATCCGCGAGGCGCTGGCAGGCAAATCTGTGAACGAACTGGAAAGCCGGGTGACGGACCCGACGGGCGAGTGACGATGCCGAAGATGACATTCATTTTGAAGGACGGCTCGCGCAAGGAGGTGGAGGCGCCGCTCGGTCTCAGCGTGCTCGAGATCGCCCACCGCAATCACATTGCCATAGAGGGCGCCTGCGAGGGCTCGCTCGCCTGCTCGACCTGCCATGTCGTCGTCGAGAAGGCATGGTTCGACAAGCTCGCCCCGGCGAGCGACGACGAGGAGGACATGCTCGACCTCGCCTTCGGCCTTACCCATACGTCGCGTCTGGGCTGCCAGATCCGCATGACCGAGGCGCTCGACGGGCTCGTGGTCAAACTGCCGGCGGCGACCCGAAACATGATGGTCGACAAATAGATCGGCAAAACGGAGGGGGAATGGCCAAGAAGCTGCGCTGGACCGACGTGCAGGACATCGCGATCGAGCTCGAGGAGCGCCACCCCGATGTTGACAATGTCAATTTACGGTTCACGGACCTTCACCGCTGGGTGATGGAACTGCCGGATTTCGAGGACGATCCCAACCGCTCCAACGAGAAGATCCTGGAAGCCATTCAGGCCGCCTGGATCGAAGAACGTGATTAGACGGACGCCCCAATTCGGTCGAAAATCGATGCGTATACAGCATACGGCCGGGAGGGTGTCATGAGGGGCAACACGATCCGTTCATTGCTGCTGCCGCTGCTGCTGGCAGCGGGACTAGGCGCCTGCGCGTCGAACGCGGTCCAACCTGGCATTGTCAACACGGCGGGAGCGCCGCAGGCGGGCGCCTATGGCGGCGGCCCGTATGGGTCTGGCCCGTATGGTCCAGGACCGTATCAGACAGGCGCCTACAATAGCGGCGGACCCTATGGCGGCGCCCAGCGCGTCAGCGCCTCCTACCCGACCCAGGGGGGCTATCCCAACCAGGGGGCCTATCCCAACCAGGGCACCTACCCGAACCAGGGCTCATATCCAAACCAGGCTTACCCCGCTCAGGGGAGCAACTACGGCGGCATTGGCGACACCGGACGCGTCGTCTCGGTGCGCGAGGTGGCGTTGGCCGGCTCGGGCGGCAGCGGCGGTGGCAATGGCCCGCTGATTGGTGGCCTTCTCGGTGCCGGTGCTGGCGCGACGATCGGGGCCATCACCAGCCAGACGCTGGGCGGCGGCATCGTCGGCGCCGTTCTGGGCATGGTGGGGGGCGCCATCGCGGGCACGATCGCCGATGGCCAGCGCGGCTCGGGCCGCGGCATCGAGGTCACTGTGCAGAAGGACGACGGCCAGCAGGTCACGGTGGCGCAGCCTGACGACGGCGATATCCAGTTGGGCGATCGCGTGCAGATCGTGCAGAATCGGCAGGGTGTGGCGCAGGTCGTGCGCCAGACTGCCCGGAACGGCGATGCGTCGGGCTCGTACCAACCGATGCAGTGAGAAAAGGACCAAGAATGTTCGGCAAGTTGTTGCTCAGCCTGCTGGTGCCCGTGGCGCTTGCCGGCGCTCTTGGTGCTTGCAACGGCAGCAGCGGCGCCGTGCAGCCCGGCGTCGTCAATACGTCGGCGGCCGGTGGCTATCGCGGCGAGAACGGGCGCGTGATCGCCATCCGGGAAGTGCCGATCAGGAGCGGCAATACGGGCGTGAGCGACGGTACCCTGATCGGCGGCGGCGTCGGTGCCGTCGGTGGTGCCGCGATCGGCGGGGCCACCACCAACTCGGTGGGCGGCGCGGTGGTCGGCGGGCTGCTCGGCGCGGTCGCCGGTGGCATTGCCGGCACGGCGATCGACCAGAACGCGCCGCGCCGCGGTATCGAAGTGACGGTGCAGAAGGACAACGGCCAGCGGGTGACCATCGCCCAGCCCGACGACGGCGACGTCCAGATGGGCGACCGGGTGGCGATCGTCTACAACCGCAACGGCGTGGCCAAGGCCGTGCGCGACACCGGCTATCGGCGGGACTAGAGCGGAATGAGAAAGAGATGGAACCGCCCGCGGTTCCATCTCTTCTCATTCGCGCGCATTGGGGATGCGTGTTGAAAGAGGCATGATGGGTCCAGCTGATACCAGCTGGACCCATCATGCTTTGGCGCGCGTCGCATATCTGGCGGGTGGCCGCCTCGGGGCCTATATAGGCCCGGCCATGGCCCGGAATTCCCTCGATATCGACAAGGCGCCCGGCGACACCCGCGTGGTTGTCGCGATGTCGGGCGGCGTTGATTCGTCGGTCACGGCGGCGCTGCTGAAGGAGCAGGGCTACGACGTCGTAGGCATCACCCTGCAGCTTTACGACCATGGCGTGGCGGTGGGCAGGGTGGGCGCATGTTGCGCCGGGCAGGACATCCAGGATGCACGCCACGTCGCGGAGCGGCTGGCCATCCCGCACTATGTGCTCGACTACGAAAGCCGCTTCCGCGCGGAAGTCATGGACTCGTTCGCAGACTCCTATGTGCGTGGCGAGACCCCGGTGCCGTGCATTGCCTGCAATCGCACGGTGAAGTTCCGCGACCTGCTGCGGACAGCGCGCGAGCTCGGGGCCGACGCGCTGGCGACCGGCCACTACGTGCAGCGCATGGCCGGCGAGGCGGGGCCCGAGCTGCATCGCGGCGCCGATCCTGCGCGCGACCAGAGCTACTTCCTGTTCGGCACGACCGCCGAGCAGCTCGACTTCCTGCGCTTTCCGCTCGGCCACATGCCCAAGAGCGAGACTCGCGCACTGGCCGAGCGCTATGGACTCGCCGTCGCCGACAAGCCCGACAGCCAGGACATCTGCTTCGTGCCGAACGGCGACTACGCCTCGGTGGTGCAGAAGCTGCGGCCGGAGTCGGCCGAGCCGGGGGACATCGTCGATCTGCATGGCCGCATCGTCGGCCGCCATGACGGCATCGTGCGTTTCACGGTGGGACAGCGCCGCGGCCTGGCGCTGGGAGCGCGCGAGGGCGCGGACAACGATCCGCTTTACGTCGTGCGGCTCGAGCCTGAGACGCGCCGGGTCGTGGTCGGGCCGCGCTCGGCTCTGGGCCGCGACGAAATCACCCTTTATGACGTGAACTGGCTCGGCCCGCGGCTCGACCGCGCGCTGCCGGCGATGGTCCGCGTGCGTTCCTCGCAGGCGCTGCGAACGGCTGAGATTCGTCTCACGGCCGACGGAGCGATCGTGCGTTTCGCGGAGCCCGAAATCGGCGTCTCGCCGGGCCAGGCCTGCGTGATCTACGATGCCGGGAACGGCAGCCGGGTGCTGGGTGGCGGCTTCATCCGGCGCTTCGCGCCATGATGAAGTTCGATCATCTCGCCTTGCCGGTCGGCAATCTCGACCGCTCCCGTCAGTGGTACGTCGCGACGCTCGGGCTCGAGGTCGAGTTCGAGATTCCGGCCCGGCAGGCGGTTGCGTTGCAGGACGGCGACGGCTTTGCGATCTTCCTGGAGGAGAGGGCGGGCGTGGCGCCGAACGGCATTGCGCTGTGGTTCCAGGTCGACGATGTCGACAAGACCTTCGCCGAATGGACAGCGCGCGGGGTCGTTTTCGCTACCGGTCCGAAGAAGAATTTCTGGGGCTATGGGCCCGAACTGGTCGATCCCGACGGCTATGTCGTGCGCTTGTGGGACGAACGCACGATGCGCGAGAAATAGCGACGCGGCGTTTCTTGACACTCCGCCACCCCTCCGCATAAAAGCGCCCACCCGTGGCTGGGTAGCTCAGCTGGTTAGAGCACGGCACTCATAATGCCGGGGTCGGCGGTTCAAGTCCGCCCCCAGCTACCAACTCCCGTTTTCTTCAATGAAATCAGGGTTTTATTTACGCCCCCAGACACCGGGGGCGTGAATCCGTTCCCTGGGCGTTCCTCCTTTGGGGGCCACGTGACAGGCTGTGTGAAAACTGCCGAGAGCCTCCCCAAGGAGGCTCGGTGCTGTCCTAATTAGAGGGCCAGTGTCCTACTTCACGTTCTGCAGTGCAGCCAAAGTTTGACCGAAGACACCAGCAGTACCAGCGCTAACGCGGGCAGCGAAACGGCATTGGGGATGATCCCGAGCAATTGAGCGCCGACGAAGCTGCCGACCACGGAGCCGAGGGCCCTGGCGGCCACGAAACGCCGATTGAACCGCAGCACTGCGAATGTGCTGAGCCGACTATAGCGGCCGAAGCCCAACCAGCATGGTCGGCAGGCTGATCGCCAAAGAGAGGCTACCAGCGAGCTTCACGTCCACGCCGAACAAGATGATGAGCGTAACCACATGCGCGCCTGGCCGGTACCCGTATGCCGGGAAGCTTGGTCGGGGCATTCAACAATGGTTGTCGAGTGTCGATTGTCACTATATCTTCTGTGCGGGGGCAAAACATTACTCGAAGACATGACGCATCCAGGGGAAACCGTTCGACAGGCTTGCATAGAAAAGAACGGATTGAGCGTAACCGACGCTGCCCGCGTGCTCGGGGTTGATAGGCAGACTCTAAGCAATTTGCTGAACGGTCGGTCGGGGATCTCGCCCGAGATGGCCGTCCGGCTGGAAAAGGCGTTCGGCACCCCCGCGCGCGAGTGGCTGATGCGGCAGCTCGACCATGAGCTGGCGGAAGTCAGGCGGTCGGCCAAGACGATCAAGGTTGAGCCTTTCCGTACCTCACCCACGGAAAGCGGGGGAACGTGATGCTGGGACTAACTCTACGAGAAGAATTCCGGGGCAAGCGCCTCAGGGGAACAGCCATCGAGCTGTCCAACGATCAGCACACCGGCGCAACCCAGGTTGCGGCCGAGCAGTTTCTGAAAATCACATATCCCACGCACGATCTGCTGAAGGGCATTGAAGCTGTCGGTCCAAACCAGGGTCGCCCAGTGGTCGTGATCGGTGAACGCGGGCTGGGAAAGTCGCACTTGATGGCCGCGCTCTACCACGCGGTGACTGACCCGGCATCGACCAGCGCGTGGCTCAATGTCTGGGCAACCACGTTGGCCGCACCCAATATTGGCAAGATTGCGCTACGCAATGGGATGCATGTCATCGGCGAGAGCCTGCACCGCCAGCGCTACAAGTTCTTGTGGGATGTGCTGTTCGAGAACCATCCGCATGGCACCTTCATCAAGGGCAAGTGGGAAGGCCAAGGCGCATCCAAGACCGAAATCCCATCCGACAAACTCGTCATCGAGCTGTTGGAGAACAAGCCGACGATGCTGCTGCTGGACGAATTCCAGACGTGGTACGACGGCCTCACCAATACCAAGCAGTACCCATGGAAGAACTGGGCGTTCAACTTCATCCAGATTCTTTCAGAGATCGCCAAGCAGCGCCCTGATCTGTTGGTGCTGGTGATCTCGGTGCGCAACGGCGGCAGCGATGCCTACCAGCAGGTGCATCGCGTCAACCCTGTCGCCATCGACTTCAAGGGGGGCGGCAGCGCTGAACGCATCCAGCAGGATCGCCGCCGGATGCTACTGCACCGACTGTTCGACAACCGCCTGCAGATTGCCAACGGCACCATTGAATCTCTAGTGGCGCAGCATGTCATCGAATCTTTCCGTCTGCTGGCTGTGCCGCCCGCCGAGCAGGATCGAAAGCGACGCGAATTCACAGAGTCGTGGCCCTACGCGCCGCACCTCCTGCGACTTCTCGAAGAACAGGTGCTGATCGCCACTGACGCGCAGGAAACTCGCGACCTAATTCGCATCCTCGCCAACCTTTACAAGAGCCATGGCGAAGCCGTGCCCGTGCTCACTGCCGCCGACTTCCGGCTGGACGACGACTCCTCCGGCATTGGCGCGTTGCTGGAGGCAGTGGCCAACCAGCACCACCGGACGCTGCGCGAGAAGGCGCAGCAGAACATTATCTCGGTGCAAGAAGCGCGGCACGATCACGCCAGCATCGCGCCGCACCTGCAAGAGATCGTCAGCGCGCTGTGGCTGCGCTCGATTGCCGTGGGCAACCTCGCTGGTGCGGAACCCGCCACCCTGCAACTGGACATTACCCGTAGCAAGCCGGTGGACGACAATGCCTTCCAGGTGGAGCTGGCCACCATCGTCGAGAACAGCTTCAACATCCACCAGGAAGCCACCAAGCTGCTATTCCGCGAGGAAGAGAACCCGCGCGCCAAGCTCATGGCCTACGCGCGCAACGACAAGCTGTTCACCGACGGCTCGGACCTGGCGCAACTCGCCAAACAAGTGCGCTACGTCATCGGCGGCAGCGACGAAGTCGCCAAGACCTTCCGAGTGATCGCCTTGCCGAAGTCATGGGCTACCGATCCGTGGACATCGCTCGACGAAGCCGAGCAGCCCGAAAAGTGGGACGACCGCCTGCCCATCCTTGTGCTGCCAGAAGAACCGGAAAAGCTCGAACCCACGCTGGGTCGTTGGCTCAAAGATCAGTTGCAGAAGCGCCGCAACACCGTGCGTTTCCTGTTGCCGCGTGCGGGCAGCACCAACGCCTTTTTGGATCGTGACCTGCTCGTCCTCGCCCGCGCCGAGATGAAGGCGCAGGAATGGAGTAGCCAGAACCCCGAATACAAGAGGCTGCACAAGGAATTCGAGAACACGCTGCGCGACAACCTCAAGAAGCGGTTCGACCGCTTTGCGGTACTGTATCGGTGGAATTTTGCCGACCCCGCGCAATGCAGATTCAGCGTCGAGCGTCTGGAGAAGCAGGGTTCGCAGATTCCCGAGGCTATCGAAGAAGCGCTGACCAGCGATCTCTTCGTGCCGGAGGACTTCGAGGAACTGGTACTCGAATTCGCCAAAAACAACGAATCGGTCGGCAAGCTGCTGCGCGAACTGCAAGAGCCGCGTCCTGCAGGGCAGGACTGCATGCCGTGGCTGGGCGAAACCGCGATGAAGGAGCGCCTGCTGCGCCTGTGCGCCAAGGGCAAGGTCGCCATCAACGTGCGCGGCATGGAGTACCTGCAAACCCATCCGGGTGAGGATGAAGACACCGCGTGGCGGCGCCTGCGTCCCAAGCTCTCGCTCACGGGGCGCCACCTCGACGACGTGTTCGTGATGCTGCCCTCGGCGGTGCCTGCTACGGGAGGCGCCACGCCTCCGGCGTCGCCGCCAACAGGTGGCGGAATATTCGGCGAAGATGGTGCGCCGCCACCGGTGCCGCCTCCGCCCGGAGGTGATGAGACCACCGGCACTCCTCCTGGCGTCCCGCCGGGTGGAATCTTCGGCGGCGATGGCGGCATCGCCAAACTGCGCATTCCACTGTCAAACCCTGCCACGTCTCCGCTCAACCTGATCGGCAAGATCGAAGGCTGGGGCATCGGCCCGGCCACCAAGGTGGCCGAGGTGTCCATCAAGGTCTCCACCGCCACCGGCGCACAGCTCAAGGAGCTGCTCAAGAAGCTGCCCGAAGGCATGACCTTCGAGTTGAACCTTGAGAAGGAGGACGGCTAATGGCGCTGACCGCAGCCGCATTGCACGCCCTGGCGCAAGGTTCGGATGCTGACGCTTGGCGCGTCATCGTCGGTCACGCAGTCGAGATTGCAAAGAAGCCGCTGGCCGCAGGCAACGCGCCCAGTGAGGTCGTCAGGCGCGATCGCGAAATCGGCGAGCTGGATTTGTTTCTGTCCTCCAGTGGTTGGGATTTGTGGCAAGCCTTCGACAGAAACGTCGAGCGCACCTCGGATCGCTTGGTGCGCTGGTGGGCCGAACCCTTTGGCGCCAAGGCGGTGTTGATTCTCGATGGTCTTTCGTTGCGCGAACTGCCGTGGCTGATACAGGGCGCGAAGTCGCGAGGCTTCGCGATTCACGAGGTCAGCGCCAACGCCTCCGAGCTGCCCGGCGAAACCGATGAATTCGCCCGTGCGCTCGGCTTCGCCAGCCGTAGCAAGCTACAGAACAACGGCGGCGGCTTGTCTCACAAACTGCAACCGGCGCAGACGGAAACCGTCGATCTGCCTTGGAAAGATTGTGAAGCACTGGTCGGCAGTACGCCAAATCAGATCTTTTGGCATCACTGGCCCGACGCCAAGTTGCACGACGGTTCTGGTCCAGGCCAAGGGCTAGAGTCGCTGACGAAAGACGTGGCCGAGCAACTGAGCAGTGACGATTTCTGGGCTTTCGTCGAGCGTCTCGCTAATGGCCGTCGGCTCGTCATCACGTCCGACCATGGGTACGCCGCCACCGGCTACTTCCCAGATGCGGATGGCGAGGTCGGCCAGTTCCTGAAGCAGACGTTTTCCAGCGGGCGCAGCAAACCCAGCATGGGTGACATCGGCCCTTTTGTGCCGCCTGTGGCATTGCAGATCAACAGTGCGCATGGCGCCTATCTATTGGCTCTTGGTCGCAGGAAATGGCGCAGTCAGGGCGGCTACCCGACGCTCACTCATGGTGGCCTGTCGCTGCTTGAAGTGCTGTCGCCCTTCGTAGCGCTGACCAAATAAGGATTGCTGTTGATGGCCACCAAGAAAGAACTGCTCGGACAAGAAGTCGCCAAGGCCGTCGGCGCAGGCAAGGCCGTCACGCTGGAGACAGTTGATTTCAACGACCCTAACCGCCCGAAAACTTGTCTGGAGGTGGATTTCCCGATCCTGCCGGTCAATCAAGTTGCTGTCATTGAGGGCAACGCGGGCAAGCCCATCTATCAGATGTCCAAGTGGTGGGCTCGGCGGCGCTCCAGCGTGTTTCGCTCGATGCTGATCGCGGCGGCCGCCAAAGCGCCGGACGACCCCTCTCACACGGCCAAGCTGGTGTGGGACAGCTACTACGCCAATCACCAGAAGAAAGGAGCGTTCAAACACTTGAAGGTGGCGGACATCTTCATGGGTGGTGGCACCACGTTGGTGGAAGGGTCCCGTCTTGGAATGCAGATGGTCGGCAATGACCTCAATCCGGTCGCGTGGTTCGTGGTCATGCAGGCGCTGGCCAATGTCGATTTGGAAGAAGTGAAGAAACTCCTCACCGACATCGAAGCCGAGGTCAAGCCGCAGATCATGCCGTACTACTACTGCGACGGCCCGGAAGGCGAGAAAGGCAAGTGGACGCATCTGCCCAGCAACAAGGCGATGCCTGCCGACTTCGACCCGTTCGCCATCCCGCGCGACGAGCGCAAGGACTACCGTTACGAAGGCCCGGAGATCATCTACACCTTTTGGGCCAAACACGGCCCTTGTCAGGTGACGGGCTGCGGCCATCGCACGCCGATCATGACCAGTCCGGTGATGGCGGTGAAGACGCTCACCGTCAAGCACTGGGCGCGCACCTGCGGCAAGTGCGGCGAAGCGTTCGATGTAGAGGAAGAAGCCGCGCGCATGTCGCCCGATGCGCCGCTCTACGTCGCGCCCACTGAATCGCCGTATTCCGTGCTCGACCGCAAGAAGGGCGTGACCTGCCCACACTGCGGCCACGCCGTATTGGCGAACCTCGGCAAGGGCCAGAACAAGAAGGTGGAACTGAGCCTGCTGGTGCATCCGCAATGGCTGGCGGGCGAAGCGAAGCAGGATGCGAAGGGTCAGCCCTACGGCGGGTCCGCGCAGGACGACGTGGCGGCGACCACGCGCTGGGATGCAGCGCGCGCCGCGAAGATTCGCCTGCTAGAAGTGCGCGGCACGCTGCCGGACGAAGTGACCGATCCGGAAACGGGGATCACTTTTAAGACGGGCGACTCTGAGGGAACTGTCCAGAAGCAAGGTCACTTCACTTGTCGCGCTTGCGGCACGATGAAGGATCAAGTTAGCAGCTTTTCGGCGACAGGAAAAACAGGCCCAATGGCCGCGTACGCGATACAGGGCTATACGCGCAAGCGCGATGAGGCGGGGAAGCCCTACGGCGGGCGCTTCTTTGCTGCATTCGATGATGTGCTCGCACGTCAGTATGACGAGGCGCTGTCGGAGTGGGCACAGCGAAAGGACAATGATTTGTCCCACTACTGGCCGAAGGATAGCAAGATTCCGAAAGGCCACGAAGCTCATCAGCGCCGCCCGCTAGATCAGCACGGATACTTTTATTGGTCGGATTTCTTCAATCCGCGCCAGTTGCTCGTTCACGCGCAGCTTCTCAAGGCTATCGCTACTGTTGGAAACTACGAATGGAAGGTGCGCGAGTATGTCCTCGGCGCGTTCCAGCAATATCTGCGAAATCAATGCCTATTCAGTTTCTGGAATCCACAGCGGGATACCCCAGAGCCGATGTTCTCCAATAACAATTTCCACCCCAAAACCACAGCCATTGAAAACTGCGTGTTTCCTAAGCTTGGGAGAGGCAACTGGGCTTCGAGCGCCGAGGGTATCATTGAAGGGAGAAATTGGGCCATACATCCTTGGGAAGCGGTCAGCGTAGAAGGACTCAAGCGCAAGGATGCAAGTCTCGCCAACGGCATCAGTGGCAAGAGTGAAAAGGTCTTTCCAACAGATCCGGTCGGAGATGTGCAGGTTTCCTGTGGCTCTTCCACAGAAATAACGCAACTTGCGGATGGCAGCCAAGACCTCGTCATCACCGATCCGCCATTTGGCGACCTGCTTCAATACTCCGAGCTATCAGATTTCTTCTACGTCTGGCTGCGCCTTGCGCTTAAAGACAAGTACCCTGAATACTTCCGTGCCGAGTACACCCCTAAGTCGTTGGAGGCGGTCTCTAACAAGTTTCGTGAGCCAGAGGATCCCAACGGCTTCTACCAACGCCTGCTCACGCAGTGCTGGCGCGAAGCGTACCGGGCACTCAAGCCCAGCGGCATCCTTGCCTTCACCTTCCACCATAGCGAGGACGAGCCATGGGTTGCGGTGCTGGAATCGCTTTTCGATGCGGGTTACTACCTCGAAGCGACATACCCTATCCGCTCTGATGAAACCAAAGGCGAAGGACAGTTCGGGGCGCAGAAGGTCGAATACGACATCATCCACGTCTGCCGAAAGCGCACTGAAGAGCCCAAGCCGGTGAGCTGGGGCCGCATGCGCCGTGAGGTGATGGCCGACGTGCGCCAGTTGCAGGCCATGCTGGAGAACCATGCGAAGGAAGGTTTGCCCGCCGCCGATCTTCAGGTCATCCGGCGCGGCAAAGCGCTGGAGTACTTCTCGCGCCACTACGGCAAGGTCTACGTCGATGAGGGACGCGCGATTTCCGTCAAGGACGCGCTGATCGGCATCAACCAGCTCATCGATGAGGATGCCGACAAGGGAAAGGAGCCGCCGCCGGTAAACGCCGAGCCGATGACGCGCCAGTTCCTGCGCACGTTCGGTGTGGCCGCCGAGCTGAAGCGCGACCAGTTGCAGAAATTCCTGAAAGGCTCGATCACCACCCCGGACGAATTCGTGCAACGCGGCTGGTGCGCGGAGAAGAACAAGGTTTTCAAGCGCACCGATCCGCTGGATTTCGCTCGCGAATGGTCTGGCAAGCACCGCCGCCGTCTGACTTCCGACCTGGATCAGGCTTTGGTGCTGATTGGCGCTTGCGTCGACGGCAGCGGAATCAACGCCTCGGATACGTTAAAGAACGAAAACTTCAAGCCGCACGTTGCGCTGAGACCGCTGTTGGAATGGCTCCACCGCAACAGCCCAAATCAGGCCGGCCGCAACGCGGCCTCGCGCGCGGTGTCAATCTACAACGCATGGCAAGCTAGCCAGGCGCCCCAGCCCGTACAGGGTTCGTTGTTCGACGACGACGGGGACTACAAACAATGAGGCAACTCCGGGACACGGTGTGGCAGCGGCGCGGCACTAGTTGGGTGTGGGACGAGGAAGCGCGGAACCAGATCTGCGCGGCGAGTGAGGTCTGGAGCTTACGTCAGTTTCTGCGAGCGGCGGGCCACTGGCCGCACGACTTGCCGAGCAATCGCAGCAGGACGCTGGTGGTGGCCGGTTTGGACGGCAGCCTCGACCTGTTGACGCCGACGGACACTGAGACGTGGCTTGGTGAATCGATCAAGCCCGCCATCCTGTCGTTTCAGGATGAGTATCAAGGCGATGCGGCGCTGGTGTTCTGGCTGCCTGGTGGTCATAACCGCGTCAGAGCGCAGGCGGCTACCGACGAGGTGAGCTGGTTGTGCCACACGCCGCACGGCCATCAGATCGATTTCGGTCGTGTCCTGTGGGGCCATGCCAACGAGTATCCGCAGGAGATTCTGCTGCGTGACGGTGGCAAACCTGTGGGTCTGTTCCATCTGCGGATTACTTAAGGGGGGAGCGTGACCGCAGAGAGTCAGTTCCAGCCCGGCGAACGCATCACTCACCACGAGTACGGCCAGGGCGTCGTGCTCGACCCGGCGCGCGATGGGTATCTCCGCGCATTCTTTAGCGTCGGCGAGCGTCGCGTACCTATCGCATCGTTACGACGCGAACTTACGCGAACCGAACGCATTCTGCGAGCTGTAGACGGCGGCGAGGAGCGCGGGCGCAAGGCTTGGCTGTCCTACGAGGCCCACGCGCTTCCGTTGATGGAAAGCGCCTCGGCGCTAACCTCGGCCAAGATCGACTTGTTGCCGCATCAGGTGGTGCTGACACATCGCATCGCTACAGCTTCACCCCGGCGCTACCTGATCGCCGACGAGGTAGGTCTGGGCAAAACTATCGAAACCGCGCTGATTTTGCGCGAGCTTGCTAGTCGAGGCGAACTGAACCGTGCCTTGATGGTCGTGCCCGCTGGCCTCGTAAACAACTGGCATCGCGAATTGAACGAGGTATTCAATCTCGACTTCGAGGTCTTCGGGTCCGAAGGCGACATTACCGACCGCAAGACCAATGCCTTCGCCAAGCACGACAGGTTAATAGCGAGCATCGACACGCTAAAGCGTCCTGCGCGCATCAAGCGCCTCCTGGACGCGCCGCGCTGGGATTTGGTGGTTTTTGACGAAGCGCACCACCTGACTGCCTACAAGACCGGTGGCAAGGTCAGAAAGACCGAGAACTACAAGCTGGCTGAGGCGCTGAAGGATCATTCCCGCGACCTTGTGCTGCTGTCGGCCACGCCACATCAGGGCAATCACTTCCAGTTCTGGATGCTGGCGCAACTGCTGAATCCGACGCTGTTCCGCAGTCCCGAGGAGATGGTGGAAGAACGGTACAGGCTCAACACGGTGATGTTCCGGCGTACCAAGGCCGATGCCTGCCAGCCGGACGGCTCACCGCTGTTCGCGCGACGATGGGTTCACACCGAATCCTTCGTGATGAGCCAAGCCGAGCGACTCTTCTACGAAAAGCTGCGCGAATATCTGGAGGATGGTTTTGACCTCGCACGCCGCCAGGGCAACCAAGGGCGCGCGCTGGGTTTCCTAATGGCGATCTTCCAAAAGATCGCAGCATCGAGCTTTGCCGCCGTGCGTCGCACCCTCAAGCGCCGCCTTCTGATGCTGACGCTACACCAGGCGCTGCTGCGTGACGAGGAACTGGACATCGAAGGCCGCGAACGGCTGACCGAGGAGGCGCGTGAGCTGATCCACGAGGAGTTCAACCTGCCACGCAATAGCGTTGGGCGCAGCGAGGTCGATCGTATGCTGGCTGACCTGAAATACCGGTTGGCCAAGAAGTTGGATGAGGAGGCGCTGGAGATGGCCTCCGATCCCTACGGCAGCGAATTTTCAGCCACGCACGCGGAAGAAGCCGCATCGGCTGTGGTGAAACTGCATCTGCCCGAGGAGCGCCTGCGCATCGGCGACCTGCTGCGCGTATTTCCGCCAGAGCGCGAAACCAAGATGCAGAAGCTGCTCGATGGCCTGGGCACGCTTTGGCGGCAGAATCCGAACGAGAAGATCGTGATTTTCGCTACCTATCTCGGCACGGTGGATATGATCGCCCGCGAGATCGAGCACACCTTCCCCGGTCAGGGCGTGGTGGTGCTACGCGGCGGCGACCACGGAGCCAAGGTGGCAGCGGAACGCCGCTTTCGTCAGAAAGACGGCCCCCGCGTGCTGGTCTGCACAGCGGCTGGACGCGAAGGCATCAACCTGCAATTCGCGCGCATCCTGTTCAACTTCGACCTGCCGTGGAACCCGATGGACATGGAGCAGCGCATCGGGCGCATCCATCGCTACGGCCAGAGCCACACAGCGCAGGTCTATAATCTCGTTCTCTCGGACACCATAGAGGGTCGAATCTTCCTACTCTTGGACGAGAAGCTGACCGAGATAGCGCGCACGGTCGGCAAGATCGATGACCAAGGAAATGTCGCCGAGGACCTAAGGGCGCAAATTCTTGGTCAGTTATCCGAGCGGCTGAACTACGACCGCTTGTATCAGGAGGCGCTGTCCGATCCGGAGCTGAAGCGTACGCAAGTAGAACTGGAAGCAGCACTGTCGAATTCCCGTGAGGCGAGGCAGGTGGTGTTCGACCTGTTCCAGGACCTCGATGGTTTCAGCCTGGACGACTACAAGCCTTTCTCGGACGTGTCGTCTAGTCTAGATCGGCTGGTGCGTTTCCTCTCAAGGGCGGTCGCGGATCGCCAGCAGAAGCTGCTGAAGGTGGACGATGCTACCTACGATCTCGTCGCCTCCGATGGTGCGCGCCGCACCCGCTTCACCTTGAACCGTGAAGCAGCGACGAATCAGGATGAGCTGCAACTTATGGGCTTGGATCATCCATTGGTACAGGAGGAGTTGGGTCGTTGGCGTAGCATGCCACCGGAAGAAATCGGCATTGCCGTGTCAGGCGATATGGAGGAACCGGTGTTGCTGTCGCTTTGGGTGGTGGAGGCATCCGCTGGTAAAGGTGAGCGACGAGTCGTGGTGCAACCCATCGCCGTTAAGCAGGACGGCTCGCGTGTACCGGCAGTCGAGCGTCTGTGCGAGAAATATCTTCAGGCACCTGCGGCCACGCCGACTTTCCGGCCAGAGCAGCGCAGCGAATTGTTCGCTCGCGCTGTTGAGCCTACCTTGCAGCGGGAGCTGAAACATAAGGGAGCGGCGAACGGCGACGGCAGCTATTCGGCGGAGCTTATTGGGTACGTCGAGATCGTCGCCAACGGCCTGCAATAGCCGATGGTTGTAGGCTCGGTTTCTCCAAGCGCACCGTGCGGTAACCGGCGACGAACACCGAGGTGGCTACGAATGCCGGACAGCAATAGTCCTCACCAATTCGCTGCGCGAAGCGCCGCTCACGATCGCGCAACCGAGTGCTGGCACCGCTGGCAGGACGGCGCGGCCCAGCAGTGCTATCACCGGACGGCCGGTCCGAATCACGAGGGCTTTCGCTTCGGCCGGCTCCTGAGAGATCGCACGGGCACGGTCTGGATGACGCACTCGCTGTCCGGCCTCGAGTCGCCGTCGGTCGGCGCGGGAGACAAGGGCACCTCGGATATGCGAATCGGATTTCCGTGCCAGCCGCACTTGTCGCAGACCGGCCTTTCCCACTCGACGTCCGGGTCGTCAGTTCTGATGCCGCGTTCGGGCGAAAGTCGGCTTGAACCACAGGCGGGACAAGTGTCCGGAACCTGCCGCAAATGGCGTATGACCAGCGAGGCCGTCAGTCCCAAGGCATGCTCGACGGACGTCACGGCAGCTTCGGTATCGTGCAACGTCGATCGCCGTGCATGAGTGAGCCAATTGCTGAAGTCCCAAGCGGAGCGCAACAGCGCCTTAAACAGGCTACGGCGCTCGGCATGCTGACCGCCGGGCATCGTAGTGTTGCAGACGTGCTCTGCCCATGCCTTGAAGTCCGCGCGCTTCGGCGGTGGCTGGTCCGATGCGGACCATGGAACAACAACCTGAGCGGCATCGGTGAAGGCAAGCAACGTCTCGCGGCAGCGCACACCGACGGCTTGAAAGTCCGCGATGCCTTGCGCTTGCGCCAGGGCGTCGGTCGCCTCCATCATCAGCCTGAGAAATTCGCCGAACGGCTCGGCGGCACGTTCTGATACTTGGCGGCGCTCGGTCCGAGGGATCCGCAGGCAAAGCCCAACATGGAACGTGATCGCGACGTCCATGTTGGGGAACTGCTCTTGCGAGTAGAGATTGGTCGGGTTGGTGATGACCCACCAGCGTTCCGAGTTGTCGCAGTGGACGTCCCAAACTTCGTGGCGGATGCCTTGCACGTTTTCGACCCGCATTTTCTGCAGGAAGGTCACCTCGCGGTCAGGCGCCCGGGAAGCCACGTAGGCCTTGATCGTTGCCGTCTCGCTCTCGGTCGCGTCGAGCATCGCAATTCCGTTCGGTCAGGATGTGGGAGGTCGGGGATCGCCGGCCGCCGGATTCGGCCTGCGAGGTCCTAGTCCCTTTCGTGAATGCCAGACTGGACGCGCTTGCGCGCCTTCTCGAACGACTCCGGGTCGGTCTCAGGCGCCGAGCGGACCAGGTCGGCATAGCGGTCGCGCAGGGATTTCACTGCGCCGGCGAAGGTGTCGTCGCTCATGGCTGCCGAGAAGGTCTCGCGCAGGGATCGGGCGTCGTGCTTCAGGATCGTGAAGCCCTTGGCCGCAGCGATGTGATCGGCGTATTCGGCGAAGGGGTTGAGGACGTTGGCCACCGCCGCGATGACGGCAGAGATGACGCTCAACGCCTGGGCTGCCTGTGCCCACACTGCTGGCTCGGGCGACGCCAGCATGTCGACGCCGGCGGCCGCGCCGAGCAGTGCGGCGATCACCGCTGGTACGATCTGAAAGAGGTTGCCGAGCCTCTTCCGCTTGGCCGCGATGATGTGGTGAGTCTCGGCGGTATACTTGCAATCGCCTTCGACCTGGCTGCACTCCGTCTCGAGCTTCGTTCTCATGGCAACGGCAGCACCTCTCCAAAGATCGTCTTCCAGATCAGGTGCTTGTCCTGATCGGTGTTCGCCCCATAGGCCTGCCGGGCCGATTCGCCGAGCCATTGGATCTTCGGCCTAATCGCTGCAAGCGTATACGGGTCGATGGCAAATGGTGGTGTAACGCTCCCTGGAAGCTGCCGCGACTGAACGAGTTGTGCGTCAAGACGGTACAGGCATTCGGCGACCATGTGTGGGTATGTCGGCGGGAGTCCTCTTTGCTGATACTCTCGCAGGATCTGCGGCATGAGATCGACGGCGATCAGCTCAAGGTGCCATGACTTCATCGCCGGGAAGTGCCAACGCTTCACCGCCTTGAGCATTTTGATCGTAGGAATCAACAGACCGTTACAGTCTCCGTTGACGATCGAAATATATTTCGCGTCATAGAGATAGTCGGCAAGTTCCCATGAGCCGTTGCGAGCAGGTATCCAGAAAGCGCGCCCTTTAGAAGCACGTGGGGCGCCATTCGACTCCAGGGATATGTCATCGGTGTAGGCTGGTACCAGCTCGACCTTGATCTTGCTGGTGTAGTCGAAGGTGACGGTTGGATGGTCCTGATCAGGATTGAGTTTGGAATAGCGGTCAGCGCTTTCCACGGCGCGCTGCACCTCATTCATTGCTGCTTCCGTGCTGATGCCAGCGGCACCCGACACCCAGCGATCAAAACTGCCGAGAACGACCACCACATCGATGTCAAAATCGTCGATCGCGCGAGGCTGAATCCTCGTCTGACGGAGTAGTGACCCGATTAGCCTTGTACTCCGGACGCTGGCGCTGTTGTTCTGGATGACGCTCCGCACCGCGTTCTGTCGCTGTGACACGATCTCGGCGAATGTCGGGTTCAGCTCTAGGTTCGACTTCAGCTTCAGAAAGGTGTCTTCGATCACGGCTTGCGCCGCCTTGACGGCGTCGGGCTGTCGTCGTCAGGGCGAACAAACGGCTCCGCGGCCGAATCATCGTCCGTGCGAATAGGTGCCGGCCGACGACCGGTGCACGTCGGCTGACCAGAATCGTCGAATGCTGTTTGCGTCATGCCACAAAGACGGCAAGCGGTGCCGTCAAAAGGAAAGAGATGGCCCTTCAGCTGCTTGTCGCCAGACGCCATGATCGTGCTCCGGCTGATTGAGTGGAATCCTTACGCGGCCGGTTCGGGGCCGTGGGTGCGTTGAGCCATACCTTACGTGACTCATCGTTCGGCGGGTCGTCCATGATCAAGATCATACCCGCGACGCTTGTGGACGGGCACGGGGTGTCGGCGTATCAGCGAGACATAGCCCAAGGGTTGGCCAATTGATTTCGGCCCCTCACACCACGGACGCACTGCGTCGGGGTTCCACCGGGGAAACTTCCCCATTGCCGTCTTTCTTCAATGTTTAAAGGCCTTTATCGGTGGAACTCGATTTCCACAAATCGCGGGCAATCCAATGTTTTCAAGAGCTTAGCCGGCCTGGGGAAGTTTCCCCACGGGGCAAAGGCCGCAGCGCGACTACACGGCGTGCGCCGCCTTTAGTACACATTGTGTTGTCGAACTCTGCGAAACTCCGCAGCGCGAAGCTCACAGATGTACACATTGTGTTTGTTGGTTCCCTCGTTATAAACAGATCGTGTATGGAAGAGCGGGGTTCCGTACAGCAAGCAACAACAACGGAGACCCAGTTGAGAAAGATTGACGGCCTGCCTGTAGCCAACGCAGCGCGCGCCATTCGGATCGACGTCACAAAGCGAGACATAGAAAACGGCGCACCGATGAACCCCAACGCCTGCGCAATCGCGCGAGCGTGTATGCGGCAAGTGAAAGGGGCGACCGCAGCGAAAGTCCACTTGAGCTGCGTCTATATCATGATCCGGGGCGAGTGGCTCCGCTATCGAACCCCGGAATACGCGACGCGCGAGATCGTCGCCTACGATCGCGGCGGCCGGTTCATTCCCGGCGAGATCGACTTGCTGCCGATCCCAACGGCCACGCTAGTTCGCCGTGTGGCGAGCATCCGTAGCGCAGCATCATCGAAGAAGCGCAAGCGGTCGAAGCCGCGGCACTACACCCAGGACGTTCGAGCGAGCGCCCATGCCGACGATCCGCCAGCACCGAAGGGGAGATAGGGATGTCTACGCCGAAGCAGCCGAAGATCCAGCCATCCCGCGAGCTCACCTTGCTCGAGCAGGCGGCGCGCGACATCAATGCCAGGATCAGGGCGATGCGCCAGCGAGAGGCGCAGCGGCGCCAGCTCGCCGCATTCCTGAAATCGCACACGCTTTTGACGCGCGCCGACGCCTTGTCAGTGGTGGCCGAGCTGATGCCCAAGGCGAAGCGGGGCACCCAGCCGGTGCCCAGCGGCCACGTCGCCAGAGTCGGGAAGGCCATCGCCGAAGCGCGAGAGGCCAAGGGGCTCAGCCGGGTGGAACTGGGCAAGAAGATCGGCCGGCACACGGCGACTGTGGCCTACTGGGAAACGGGCAAGGGCTACCCTCCGCCCGAGCTGCGGCCGAAGCTCGCCAAGCTGTTGAGCCTCAGCCCGAGCGCGCTCATGAACGGCGATGCGAGGCCCGCGTCGTGAGCCGGCGTGCCGTCAGGCTCAGCGCCGACAAGGCCTCCGAGCTATTCGTCGGGGGCCTGGCGGGCTGCCTCCAGATCGCCGACTGGCTCGACCTGTCGGCTCGACCGGCGGGGCCATGGTGATGGCGCTCAATAGCGCTTTGCCCGGGCTGTCCGTGCGTGGGATCGTGGCCGCCCACCGTAGGCTCGGCGGCGAGTTGCCGCCCGAAGTCGGGGCGGCCCTGCTGGCCGCGTCCGCGACGCGGAAAAAGGGCCAGCCTTCCAGGAAGCCCATACCTGGCCGTAGGGCGCAACGGCGGCGACCGGTGTCTAGCTCCACATACCGTGGAAAAACGCCTGCATGAGGGATAAGTGCACCGCGCCGCGCCGCTTTCGCCCCCGACGTGCTCCCGCTGCCCGAAGCCACGGCTGAAACGGGGCCGCTATTGTGCCGAGTGCCGGGCCGAATACATGCGGGATTGGCGGGTCCGTGAGGCCGAGCGCTGGTGCAACAAATTCAATATGGCCTTGCAGGCCGAAGGCCTCCTGATCAGGGTCCGCGTCGGTCGCGACGGGATGTTCCATGTGAAACATGCGAAAACACATACCGTGGATGATGCATGATGGGTGCGCCGCTACGGATCAGGATCGGGTCGGTGGCGCGACCGCCTCATATCAACGCGACGGCCGACGCGGTCATTGGTACCGAGCTTCATTTTGATGGGTAAGTGGCAGGCCTACTTGATCAAGTAAAGGCCTTACTTGTATAAGTAAGCCATGGACTTACCCAAGGACCCTCTGATGAAGCTCCGTCCCGGTAGCTACAAACCCACGACGCAAGAGGACTGGGACGCCATCGACTATGAAGCTCGGCTGCTCTTCACGCCGGCGGCCCCTATCGATGAGAGGGAGTTGTTCGCGGGCAGGCGGGACAAGATCACCGACCTTGCTGACGCGGTTATCGATCGAGGGAGGCATGCGGTTCTGTTTGGCGAGCGAGGCGTGGGCAAGACATCGCTCGCCAATGTGTTTCACCTGTTGATGACGGTGCCGACGCGCCACATCCACGCGATCCGTGTCCAGTGCGATCCGACCGACAACTTCAACAGCGTGTGGCAGCGAGCCTTCGAGGAATTGACCGTCCAAGAGGGACGGGAGAATGGGCAGCGTGTCCCGCTATCCGACTACGCTGGCACCAAAGTGGTGCCCAGCGAAGTGGTCCGCTGCCTCGGGCTGTTCATGCCGGGCGAATTGCCCATCGTGATCTTTGACGAGTTCGATAAGGTCGCAGATCCGGATATTCGCGAGCTGATGGCGAACACGATCAAAGGGCTGGCGGACAACTCGAGCAGGGCCACCGTCATAATCGTTGGCGTCGCCGATGATGTGGCGAGTCTGGTCGGCGAACACCCTTCGGTGCGGCGCCATCTGGCTCAGGTCAGGATGCAGCGGATGTCGCCGGACGAGCAGGTCGCCATTCTGGACAAGCGCATTCCGCGGCTGGGCATGACCATCGCCGCTAATGCCAAGTGGCGTATTGTAAAGCTGTCGAGGGGACTCCCCGCGTACGTCCACCAGATCGGTCGGTATGCGGCACTAGCGGCGATCTCAGAGCAGAAGCTCGCGATAACCAACGCTCATGTTGATACTGCGATTGAGTCGGTTCTCAAGCAGAGCGACCATTCCTGCCGAGCCGAGTACGACGCCGCCATCCGCAGCAATCGAGCAAACTATTTCGGGGAATTGCTACTGGCCTGCGCTCTGATCACCAACACGGACGATTCTGGATACTTCGCACCGATCCAGATTGCCGAACCGCTTGCCGCCCTGGTCGGCAAACGCCGAGAAGTCGCCCACTACATCGACCAGCTTCACAAGCTGGCGACGCCAGAGAGGGGTAACGTGCTGCAGCGTTCGGGCGAGAAACGGGGCTACAGGTTCCGCTTTCGGGACCCGATGATGCAGCCCTTCATCCTGATGAAGGGCGTGGCCGCCAAGGTGCTGTCACCGGATGCGGCCGAAATCCATAAAGATGCCGATCAGCCTAAGCTTTCGCTTTTTCCCAACGAGCCCTAGCGGCCGGCCCCCTTGAGACGGGGCTGGCGGTCTTCGCCGACGTGCCCGCGATTCGAGGCCCCGAGCTGATCACTCCCGCACACTCTTGGGCAGCGCGTCGCCCGCGCCATAGGAAGCGACGTGATTGTGTTCCTCGATCACGTCGGCCGCGCCGTCGAGCAGGAACTGTGAGGGGCCAGTGCTCGGGGCATCTTCGTTCCTGACGGTGAGGCCGCCGGTCGACAGTTCATTGGCAAGCAGCACCGAGCCGTAGCCGCTGGTCGGGACGACAAACATGCTGCGGCCGGTGTTCTCGCCGTTGTTGAACGCGGCGACGCGCAGGCCAGAAGGAGCCACGACAGCCGCTTCCGAATTTTGGATGAACGAGCCCATGATGACGTTGTGCGAGAAGCCGGTGCGGATGCCGGCGCCGCCGTTGCGGCTCATGTTGGGCGCGATATTGAAGACGTTGCTCATGATCGAGCCATCGGCGCTGATCGCGAGCATGCCGTCCTTCGTCATGTTCTCGGCGTGCAGGTTGAACGGCGCGAACTCGAATACGGCGCCCTCGAACACAAAGCCATACTCGGCATAGCTCGTGTAGATGTTGTGAAGCGTGGCCTTGTAGTAGGCGCTGGGATCGCCGCCCAGGCATCGGATGCGCAGGCACGCGCCAGCCTGTCCGCCGCGGCCTCGATCCTGCCACCAGCCGCCGCCGTAGAGCTGGAAGTTGGTGAACACGAACCCGCGATTGGCAGCGCCCACGATGCCCTCGACTCGCACCATGTCGTGACCAGCGGGACCGGCCCAGTCGATCTGCGCCCATGAGCCGTCGATGCCCCACACCGAGCCGTCGTGCTGTGCCTGCCGCAGCACCAGCGTCTTGTCGGCCTTGATCTTCGTGCCCGGCGCGAGTGTCTGCACAAAGCGATTGGCCGCCGCCGCATCGGCGAGCACCTGCAGCTCGTCCATCGTCCTGGGGTGCGGCAGCGAGCCGCCGACTTGCGTTGGCGGTGGCTCGAGTGGCGGCGGCTCGGCGGGCTGCTCGGACGCCTTCACCGTGAGACGGCCGGGCGATATGCGCGTCCACGTGCGCACGTCGAAGATCTCGACGACAGCGTCGTCCGGCCATTGCATGGCGTCCCAGCCCTTGCCGGCGTCATCGACGACGGCTTGGCCGGTCTCGGCGTTGACGAGCTTGAAAGTTGCCATATGGGCCTCCCTACGCCGTGATGGCGGCGAGCGCCTTGCCGTAGTTGCCGGGCCAGGCCTCGGGATGCGGCGCACCAGGCCGCCAGTTGTCGAGGTAGTAGTTCCACGCGCCGGCCTCGTCGCCGACCTGGGGCAGGGGGCGCGAGTCGGTCCAGAGCAGCAGCCGCGCCATCGCGCCGGCCAGATCGTCGTTCCAGGCCATCGCCTCGAACACCGTCGTTTGATCGAACGGAATGCTGAGCGCGGCGCACACCGCGCGCAGCTGATCAGGCGTGTGCTTGAACAGCTGGGCGACGCCGCCGCCCTTCTCGAATTGCCAGAACGAGCGCGCCGGCCCGCCGCGCTGCCGTCGATCCTTCCAGGCACTCTCTTGGCCCGCGATCGCCAGCACGATCACGCGCGCGCGATCATCCGACGGCGTGCCGGCCAGGATGGACAGCGTCGACAAGGCCGGGTCGACGATCTCGCGCAAGAACGCGCTGGGCAAGACGTCGGGGCTCGGCGCGAGCGTCGGCATAGGTGTCCGTTCGATGTCCTGCGCGGCCGGCGCGCGCAGCGCTTCCAGCGCCGCCGCCGCGAAGCCTTCGTTGTCGCGCCTGAGGTCGAGCACGCCTGCGGCGATGCCCTGCAGCCATTGGCTGACTTGCGCACGGACGATTTCGGGCATGGCAATTCCCTACTGGGGGTCGCGATGCAGGCGTGCGCGCAGCGCCGCGATCTCGGCGTTGACGGCCTGCCATTCCTCCGCTGTCGGATCCTCGCTGCTGGCGTGCGCGGCTTTGATCTTGTCGATGATGCCCCACACCTCGAAGCCGGTTTGCGCCGCCGTGATCAGCAGCGGCATCGCCTCGACGAGCAGTCCCGCAATGCCTTTCATGCGATCCTCCTTCACTGAACCCTGACGCTGGACGTGAGCGCGCGGACCGCGGCGACGGCGTTGGTTGCCGTCGCTACAGCACTGTCGGTCATGTCCTTGGTGGCCCCCTGCAGGCGCACGATGCCCTCGGCGGCATCTAGCGCGGCAATGGCGGCAGTGTCGGCGCGTCGGAGCTGGTCGACGACGGCCTGCTCGCTGCAAACGCGCGGCGAGGTGGGCCGGCTGCAGCGAGGCAGTTCGTTGTAGCGGACGGCGACGATCAGCAAGCCTTGGTAGGCCAGCTTCGCCTCGTAGACGGTCTTCGCGGCCGAGGTTTCTGCGGATGTGGTAGAGCTTTGGCACGCCGCGATGGCGAGCACCATCACGAGCGCGAGCATGATGCTGCGCATTCAGGCCTCCGATGTTGTGAGGATCGACTAAGTCGGCAGATGTGCGGCGGCGGCGAACCAGAACAGCACGCCGGCGACCAGCACCAGGACGGCAAACACCGACAGGATGGCGTTGCCGAATTTCTCTCGCGTGATCTGACGCACCGACCACAGGCCCGACAGCGTCACGGCGAGGCCGGCAATCGAGATCGCGATGTCGAGCGCGCGCAGCGGCAGCCAATCCATCTTGCGCGCGGCGATGGCGGCAAAGACGACCGCGAGGCTCGCCCAGGCGATGGCCCGATCGAGCAGGACGCTGGCGCTGTCGAAGCCGCCGGTGCGCCGGCTGCCCTTCTTAAGCCGGCCGCCAATGACGACGTACCACAGAAGCGACGAGGCGAAGGCGTAGAAGCTCGCCGCCATGCCCATGCTGGTCGCCACGAGTCGTTCCATGGGAGATCACCTGTTGCCGTTGATGTCGCCGTGTAGGCGTCTCACGCTTTCCTCGAACTCCTGGCCAAGCGTTTCGCTGGTGCGCTTGGCATCGCGCAACGTGCGCTTCAGATGTACGCGAGTTTCCTTGGCGCGCTGGCGCGCCTGGGCGAGCTGGGCGTCGATCTCAGCGATGGCGTTGTCCTTCGCTGCCTCGACCGCATCGGCGATCACGTTGGCTGCATCACGCAGCGGTGCGACGGGAGTCGGCAATAGCTTCATGGGCACCTGCCAGCGTGCGAAGCGCTGCGTTCTGCTTCTCGATCGTCATGGCGATATGCTTGTCGGTTTCTATGCGCTTGTTCGCCTCGTCGAGCTGTGCCTGCAGTGCCGCAAGGGCGCGGTCCTGCAGCTCGGCGATCTTGGCGCGATACGCCGCGATTTCTTCCTCCTGCTTTTTGATGGTGCCTTCATAGAGGCGGTCGCGCTGACGCCAGATGTATGCAGTCGCCGAAATGACGCCCAGCGCCAGCGGACCCGACAGGAGCGCAATCAATGTGCCTTCGGTCATGACGGCCTCCGGCGTTGAGGGTCCTAACCCCATCATGTTGCGGACGAGCGAAAAGCCAACCCAACGTGTTGTTGGCTTGGCGCCCCGGAACGGACTTATTCACATGACGTTCTGTCAGCGGGATGAGACACAAGGACAATGCCCCCGCCGACTTGGACGCGTTGCTTGTACGCTGCGGCAAGTTGGTGCGGGATCTCCGTCGAAGGCTCAGGGCGACCAGCGCCCGACCGCAAGACGAGTTGAAGCGCAGGCCCCCTGCGCGCTCAGTCACGCGCGAGGAATGGCAACGTCGCCGCCGGCCACTGCACTAGAACGTCGGGCGACTGGCCCACTCCGATTGCGTCGGCTCGTCGAGCGTAGCCGCTTCATGATGCGCTGGTCTCGGTGCGTGCCGACGCCGCGCCGCATCGCGCGGGTCCAGCGTGAAGCCCTGTCGCGCCGGATGATCGACGGCGATGTGCCCAGCGCCACCGCACACTGAGCAGCTGAACGTCGTGCGCTTCACCTGCCGCTCGGCAACATCGGTCGTCATCATCAGCTCGACATAGCGCCTGCACTGCCTGCAGACGATCCAGATGGGACCATCGGCCCAGCGCAGCGCTCGAAGGGTCCCGTAGGCGTAAGGGCAACGCTTCGTACCCATGCCGAGATAACGCCGCAACGGCGCGTTGCGAACGATGCGGCATGCCGGCGCGCTTGCGCCGGCAGTGCAGTCACGGAGCAGCGGCTTTTCAGCCAGGCGAAGTGCCAGGCGATGCCGACGACGAGCCAGATCAACATGAGGACCCAATACGCCAAGGCTCTGCTCATCGTCGGCCTCCCTTTAGCTGCCGCGAGCCAGGCGCTCGATCTTCTCGCGGTTCGTCGTCATGAAGGTCTGCAAGTCGGCATTGATTTGCACGAGCGTGTCGTTGAACGCCTGCGCCTGGCCGGCACCGACCGAGAAGTCGGTGTTGGACTCAAGCCCGCTCGGCCCGATCTGGCCGACCCATGCCGCAACGTTGCGCAGCTTGTCGGCGGCATTGAGAATGTCCGCCATCACCTCGGCGAGTTGCTTGCCGCCGGGCGTCGCCTGTCCGTAGGGAATATACGCCATAGCTCGTCATCCTCCTGCTAGGTTCAATCGCAATTTGAGTGCCGCGATTTGATCGGCCGGGTCGCTCGATTTTTCGAGCGCGCGAGCTCGCCGCTCGATCAGCGCGTCGTAGGTTTTGGCGATGTCGCTGGCGGTCACGAACTGGCCGCCTCGGTAGTAGACCACCGCGCCGCCGGCTATCGTGCGCAGCGGCGCGAACAGTTCCTCCGAAACCACGACTGGCGTCGAGTTGGCCGGCGGCGGCGGATCAGACTGCGGCGAGCCGTCGTAGTTCCACGCCACCGCCCGGCCGTTGGCGTCGATGTAGACAGTGGGCATGGTCAGGTCTCCGTCTCCGGGGGCTGATTGAATGGAAGTTCGACGACGACAGGCGCGGCCTCGGGCTCGGGCGCATTGAGCTTGTCGGCGACCTCTTTTTTCAAGGCGTCGATGTCGCAAGTGTTCTCGATCCAACCTTGAATGTCGTCCTTGGTGAGATCGGACATCGGCGTGTAGTTGGCGGGATCGGGATCACCGAGAGGCACGCGCCCGAACAAGATTGCTTCGCGGCCATCGCGCTCGCCGATCAGGCGATAGTTCATTTCCACGACGACATTCGAGAGAGAGCCGACCATCGGCCTGACGACGGCGGGCCCGAACTCCCAACGGTAATTGATCATCAGGTCACTCCACCCGTCGAGATCATGTAGTTAAGGACGATGGCTGGCGGCAGGTTCTGAGCCGTGCCAAAGCCAGTGTTATTGATGACGGCTTGAGCCCCGTTAATGGACACGACCACGGCCTGGAAAGCGCCAGCGTTCACACCGTCACCCGTGCCGACGGCGCGGTTGGTGCCGTTGGCCAGATTGTTGCCGACCCAGCCCGCGCCGCTGCCGGTATGGCTGTGCCCCGCGTCGGTGTGATTGTGCTGATGCAGCCGCTGATCGCCGCCAGCCGCGCCGAGCGTGTTACCATTGATGCCCGAGATCGCCCCCGTCAGCCGCGTGGCGCTCGTTTCCTTGCCATAGACAGCGCGACCGGCGATGTCCGGCACATTGAACGTCGTGCTGCCGTCGCCCGAGCCAAACGTCGTGCCGATCACAGCGAACAATCGAGAGTAGGTCGAGCGCGACACAGCCTGCCCTTGGCACGCGAGGTTGCCTTTCGGAACGGTGCCGCCGGCATATGACTTGACGACGCCGGCTTCCGAAGCCGCCAGCCACTCGAAAGTGTGGTTGTTTCGATCCACGCGGGCGACCGATATGTCGCTGGTGCCATCGAAGAACTTGATCAGGTCAACGTCCGCCGCCGCGCCATCCTCGTCGATCCAAAGACCGTACCTGAGCAAATCCGGCCGCGTCGTGCCGAAGCCCATGGTAATTGCGATTTCGGCCGCGTCGCTGTCCGGCGCGACGTAGATGCGCAGCGGCAGATCGCCCGCGACCCACGAGACCGCCGCGCCGCCGTTGGTGCTGTCGACGACGTTGCGGCTGAGCGAGTCTGGCGTGCCGTAGGTCAGCGTTGTGAGCTGGTTCTTTTCCCACTTCGTGCGGTCGGCGTTGCGCACGTAATAGCAGACCGTGGGGTCGCCATTGCCGTACTTTGCGCGGAAGGTGAAGTAGGACGTGCCCGCCGGCGCGCCGCCGAGCGCATACGCGCCGGTGCCCGTCGTCGAGGAAACCTCGACAACCCAGTCCTGAAAAGAACGCGACATGATCAGGTGACCTCTTCAAGCGGGAGGGTGGTCTGCCAGAGCTGCGAGACTTCGTTCCAGATCCGTTGCAGCTGGAACGGCTGAAGCGAGGCGAAGCGCGCCTGCATGGCGTAGCGGTAGAACGTCGTCGTGGCGGCGGGGTCGAGACAGAACGCGAAGTCGCGCGCGAGCCCGCAGTAGCGTTGAAGCTCGAACAGTTCCTCGCCCATTTCGGCCTCGGTGAGCGCCGACATCGGCACGGCCATCACGCGCGCCGCCGGTCCGCGCGTGTCGCCGAAGAAGTGGCCGAACGGCGTGCGGCCGACTTCGTCGGGAGACATCAGGCCGAGCGACGGGTTGATGTCGACGTTGAGCAGCGGCACGAAGGAGGGGCCGGCGAACAGGCGCGCGGCCTGGACGAAGCCGTCAGGATTGGCGGGATCGGCAACGTCGAGGCGGCCGTAGCGGTAGCCCGCCGAGTTCGTCGCGAGCACGAGAGAGAACCACGAGAACCAGTCGAGCACGTCAGGTTTGCCCGAGCTGGGCCACGCCGAGACGACGCCGCTATCGACGGCAGGCGCGGCCGTGACGCCGGCGGCGCTCGCAGCCAGGCGCAGCCGCAGCGTGGCAGTCGGGCTGAGATTGTGGCCGGTGAGAATGGCGCAGTCGCATTCGACGTCGCTGCCATAGTCCCACGCCAGGTACTCAGCCGCGCAGCCAGTCGCGCGCCACACTTCGGTCGGGTCGATCGACTGCACCTTGTCGGCCGTGAGCAGGCCTTGCGCGCTCGACGCCGTGACGCTGGCGTCGTTGGTCCAGCGCGACGCGAGGAACAGGGCGTTGGCCATCAGACGAAAAACTCAAGGACGCTGATGGACGTGCCCGTCGCGTTGATGCCGACACAGAGCATGGCGCGGCCCTCCCCGACGACTTGTGGTGCGCTGGTCAGCGCGGCGGCGTAGCCGATGAGGTCGATGAAAGGATCGACCTGCATTTCGATTTCCCAGCGGTAGCGAACGCTCTTGAAGATTTCCTGTTGGCGCTGGGCCTCGAGGACGGCGTCGGCCTGGTCGCGAAAACCCGCATCGGCAATCGTGACAATCTCCGAGGTGGGCCAGAGCGTGCCGATGGCTGGAGCCAGGTCCTCGGCAAAGCTCGCCTCCTGGCCGCGCTGCGTCTTCTCGTCTTCGTCGGCGAGCGGGGCCAGCGAGCCGCGATCCGGCTGCCGTGCGTTGTTGAAGCGATAGCCGATCCTGGTGCCTTGGCGCGGCGGCTCGGAGACGACGAGACGCGGGATGCCCATGCCGTGCCGAGCAAACTCGAAAGTGACGGCCGCCGTCATGTTCTCGGGCGCTTCGACCCAGCCGATGGTGAGTCGGCCGTCCGGCCTCATGCGACGCCAGCCGAGGACGCCCTGCAGCACGCGATCGAGCGCGGCGGCCTTCGTCGTGTCGGCGGCGAAGTGAAAGCCGACCGGCGCCGAGTGGTAGGCGTCCATCGTCTGGAAAGACGAGGCGTCGATTTCCTCCGCGTCGTCGAGAGCGTTCGCGCCGCGCGCCGTGACGATGCGGCGTGCGATGGCGGCGCGCGTCATCGGCGCGGGGTGGCCCTCGTAGGTCTCGGCGTCGCCTACGACGTCCACGCGGATCTCGTATTGCAACGCCACATTGGGCCGCGCGAGCGAGAGCGCCAAGCACGTGTCATAGCGGCCGGCCGGAATAACAGCCGCGGCGAGCGCGGCATAGCTTGCGTGATCGGCGTTGAAGATGAGCGGGATCGCGCCGTGCAGGAGCTGCGTGCAGGCCTGCGACGAGGTGAGCGACCATTGAAAAATCTGATCGGTCGTGTCGAGCAGGACCGGCGCGACGTTGTAGCAGGTGCCGAGCGCCCACGGTTTCAGCACGCCTTTGAGCGAGGCCATGCCCTCGACGCCGCCGGTGCCTTCGTAGGTCTCGCCGTGCAACGCTGCGTTCATCTGCCATCCGAGATCGCGGACGCGCAGCTGCTTTTCATTGAGATCGCGAAGCAGGCCGTTCGACTTGAAGCGGCCGATGACCGGCCAGTCCCGATATTGTGCGGTGCGCGGGCCGCGCTTGATCGTGAGATCGACGCTATCCCAATTGCGTCCGTTCAACGGATCCAGCCGGCCGCTCGGGTCGACCATGCGAAGGATGCCGATGTTCTCCGAGCCGCGGGCCAGCGGGTTGACGCCGTCGAACAGGCGCGCGCCGAAGTTCCACGGCAGCAGCAACCCCGGCACGTGCTGAGCGGGCGGCTCGTCATCGTTGTCGGTGCTGCGGCCCGTCGTGGCTGCGATGTAAAGCGTCTCCGTCTGCGCGGCTGCGGTGGCCCAGCCGCCGTCATCGATCTCGCCGAACGGCGGAAAGACGTCGAGGCCATCATCGTCCGACACATCGAGAAGCGCCCACGGCTCGGCGATGAGCAGCAGGTCCTTACCCAGGTGCGCGTCGAGGTCGAGCACGGCAATGCTGCCGGCCGACCAATCCTCGCCGCCGTCGGTGTCCCAGCCGAAGGGGCCGAACATATCGAAGTCGTCAGCCATCACGCGGCCGCCTTGTCAGCGAAGAAGCGGAGCAGGAGGTTGATGAGGCTCGTCATCTTGGCGTCGCGCTCGGGGTCGACGTTCGATTGCGTCGCGGTGAGCAATTGCTGCAAAAGAGCCTTGAGCGCCGTGTCGGTCGTCTGGTTCATGCCCGCGCCCGTCACCGCGCCCTGCAAGGCCTGCTGCTGCTCCAGGATCATCTGGCGGTCGCGCTCGTAGGCCTCGGAGCCTGCGTTGAACCGCAGCGAAGTTTCCGCGAGCGTCCGCGCGTCCTCGACGGCGCGCTGCACGACGGCCTGATCCAGCGGGCTCGCCATCGCCTGGGCGAAGGAGGCGGCATAGGTGGCGCGCAGGCCGGCGAGCTGCGTGCGCGGGTCGACGTTGCCCAGCGCGCCGCCGGGCGTCAGCGAGCGGATCAGGTCTTGCGCGCGCGTGACGCTGGCCGTCACCGAGTTGATCATTTCCTCATTCAGCGCGCGGGCCGCTGCGATCTGCGCGGCGAGCGCCGCCGCGTTGGCCTCCTCCATGATCTTCAGGCGCTTCCGCTGATAGGCGGCTTCGATGTTGGCGGCCTGATCCACGAAGCCCGGAATTTTCTTCAGCGCCTCGTTTTCGAGATACCGCGCGGCGCGTTCGTCGCCGATGTCCTTCATGGCCTGCTCGACCGGGCTCATGAGATCGCGCGCAATCGAGCCGGTGAAATCCTCGGCGAGCCTGCGCTGCTGGCGCGTGCGCTCGGCCTCGACCCTGGCGATCTCGCCCGCCCCGAGCTCATACTTCTTGGCGACCTCGACCAGCGTATCGAACGACTCGTTCAGTTCGGTCAGGGCGCGCTCGCTTTCGGTCACGTCTCGGCCGAAGAACTTGATGGCGTTGTCGAAGGCCTTGAGGTCTCCGATGACCTTGGTCAGCTCGTCTTTGGTGAAGGCATAGTTGAGGTTCTGCCGACCGTAGGCCGCGAGGCCGCTGCGCATGTTGTCGCTGATGCTCTTGCTTTCCATGAGCATCGCGTGAGCGATGTGGGCCGACGCGGTGTTGAGCGCGTGCTCCTGCATACGCGGGTCGCTCGACTGACCCCATTGACGGCGGCCGCCGCCCGGCGTCGTGACGAAAATCGTGCCGTTGCTGAACTCGCCCTTGGAGAACGTCTCCATGTCGATGGCGAAGCCGCCCGCGACATCGCGCAGGCCGCCAGCGGCGTCGGTGATTTCCTTGATGGACTTGGCGACGTCGCCCAGCACGCCGGTGAGCGATTGCGCGCCGTTCATTTCCGAGCCCGAGATCGTGGTCGAGCCGCCGGCGCCGAAGCTCAAGTTGCCGGTAGCCTTCACCGTCGGCGGCTCGGGTTTGCTCTCGCCGAACAGGCCGGGGAGGATGCTGCCGAGCATCCCGATAATCGGCCCCGCGATCTGGCCGATGCCAGGAATGAGCGAGACGCCGGCGCCGACGAGCGAAGCGATGCCGCCGATCGTGCTGCCGGTCGAGCCGCCGCCCCTGGCGAGCTGATAGATGCCCATGCCAGCGCCGCCCAACGCGCCGAGGCCCTGGCCCCATGTGATGCCGCCGAGGCCTGGCTGCACGGGGCCGTAGTGTCCAGCCGGGAGAGAGCCCCAGCCGCTGTCGATCGGCCGATTGAAGAAGCCGCTGAGGCCGCCGCCGCTGGCGCCGCCGAACAGGCCGCCCAGCATTCCGCCGCCGCCGCCCAACATGCCCGAGCCGCCGAAGCTCATGCCGCCGCCGCCGCCGATCGCGTTGACCAGGATGTTCATGACGGGTCTCACCGTGGCGAGCGCCAGGAACTCGGCGGCCATCCGCGTCACGATCTTTTTGAAGACGTTGCCCAGTTCCTCGAAATTGAACTTGCCCTCGGACAGCATCGTCTCGAACGCATCGGCGGCGGTGCTCTGGATGTCTTCGAGCGCGCGCTTGAGCGGCGCGGTCCACAGTTCCTGGGCCTGCTTCAATTCCTCTGCCTGGGCCTTCAAGCGTTCGTTGGTCTCGACGACCTTCAGGCGAGCGTCGACGTCGGCCTGTGTGATCGCCTTGCCGGCCTTCTCGGCTTCCTGCTTGACCTTGATCAGCGCGATCTCGCGCGCCTGGATTTCCGGCCGCTCGTTCATGAGCCGGATTTGCGCTTCGAGAACTTCATTCTGGCGCCCCAGCTCCGTCGTGGCGACGTTGAACGCCTCGGCCGCTTTGCCCTGGGCGATGCGCGTCAGGATTTCCTCGATCTTGCGCAGCTTGGGATCGGTCTCGTCGAGGACCTTGCCGTAGATCTCGAAAGCCTTTTGCTGGGCGTCGAGGTGAATCTTCATCGCCTCGAACTGGGTCTCGCCCGCGCGCGCGGCCGCCGTCATCTTGTCCTGCGCGTCGGCGGTCGTGGTCAGCGTCGTGATGAGCTTGGCGTATTTCTTCTCAGCGTCCTCGGCCTCCTTGCCCGCGCCCTTGATGGCCGACAGGCCTGAGCCGGTCGTCGCCGTTCCGACGACGCCGAGCTTGCCTACACGCGCGCGCGCCTCATCGTCTTGCATGGCTGCCTGGCGCGAGAGCATCCGCTCGCGTTCAACTGCGGCACGTGCCGCAGCTTGACGCTGCGCCATGTCGTCAGCCGCGGCTTGCCCGGCCGCCGTGATCCGCTCACCCACGCCGCCGAACGCCGGGCCTGCACCGGCCGGTGTCGTGTCCATCTGCGTGCCCTTGATCCCAAGCCATGGGGCATTTTGCGAGAGCCAGCTGGTGATCGAGTTGATGCCCTTGGCGGTGGCGACGCGCGCGGCCTCCCAGGCATTGGTGAACAGCCGGCCGAGCGCATCAGGCAGCGACGCAAAAGCCTCGATGAACATCGCCCCGGCCCGCGCGCCCTCTTGGCCGATCTTGTCGCCGATGGGGCCCAGCGTTTCGTCCGCCCAGCGGCCGAGGTCCTTGAAAGCGTTGGCGACCGAGGCTGTCACCTTGTCGTCGAACTCGGCGAAGGCCCGGCTCGCGTCGATCGTCGCGGCCAGCGTTTCGGCCGCCCAGGCGCGCGCGATCAACTTCGCGCGATCAAGTCGGTCGCCGAACTCGTCGAGCTTGGTGCTGGTCTCGGTGCTGATCATCGCACCGGCGTTTGCCGCCGATGCCGCCATCGCGTCTGTGCCCTGAGCGATCTGCGCCAGGATCGGCAGCATCTTCGTGCCGGCCTTGCCAAAGAAGTCGACGGCGGCGGCCGAGCGCCGAGCAGGGTCATCGATCTCGGAGATAGCGCGCGCGACGTCGGTCAACAGATCCTCGGTCGGCCGCAGCTTGCCCTGCGCGTCGAGGTTCTTGACGCCGAGTTTGTCCAGCGCCTCGATCATTTCCTTCGAACCCTCGGCGGCCTCGCCCATCTTTTGCGAGAACTTCGTCAGGCCCGTTTCGAGCTGTTCCGTCTTGATGCCGTTCTGCACGGCCGCGAATTGAAGCGCCTGGAACGTCTCGGCGGTGACGCCGACCTGCTCGGCGAGCTCGCCCATTCCAGCCGCGGCCTCGAAGGCCGTCTTTGCCAGAGCGGTGAGCGCAGCGATGGCCGCAGTGACGGCGAGAGTGATGCCGAACTTGGCCTTGCGGTACACCTCCGCCCTGGCGCTCGTGCGTTCGTAGGCGGCTTCCTGCGCCTGGAGCGCGCGGATGCTGGCGGTGATCGCCTGGCCCTCGGCCGACGAGGCCGAGACCCCGGCACGGCGCAGCGCCAGGAAGCGCGCCTGCTCGGTGGCGTTGCGGGCGAGCTGCTGGCGCTCGAACTCGAGATCGGCAATCGTCTTGCGGACCCGCCGCGAAAATTCCTCGCTCGACCGGCCGGCGGCGGCAACGGTAGCGCCCCATCTCTGCGCGGCGCGCTCCGACGCCGACGCGGTGGCGGTGAACTTCTCGACGGCCGTGTTGGCGCGGCCGACGCTGTCGTAGTCGATGCGAAGGTTGAGGGAGGCGATGTCAGCCATGTGCGACCGCCCTCCCGTCCTTGTTCCGCACGAACGTCTTGCGCGGGCCGATCGTGCTCATGAGCGACTTGACGCTGGCGTAATCGTCGAACGACGCCGACGCGATGATGCCCCTGCCGCGCTGCGGCGAAGGCTTGTCGATCATCGTGCCGAGATAGAGATCGTCGAGCCGTTCAAGCAGGTCGATTTCCCACGGCGCCAGGCGAAGCCCCGACAGGCGCGAGAAGGCGTCGATGTCCTGCCAGCCGATTGGGTTCGGCCCGGCGAAGCCGCTCGCCATGCGCCGGCGCAATCTGAAATAGGTCCGCCAGATATAACCCAGCGCATCGGGGAACGGCGGCACCTGCAGATCGGCCTCGATCTCGGCGATGCGCGTGTTGCTGCGCTTGCGCCGCGCGCGCTGGAGCCGGGCCTGCAGGACGGCGCGGCGTGGCTGCTCACCGTCGAGCTGGTTCAGCCAGAAGTCACGCTCGGCGAAGTCGATGAGTTCTTGGCCGAGCGCGGCGTAAAAGAGTTTTCGTCGAGGATGAAGTCAACGGCCTGTTGCAGCAGCGCGCCCTTGCGGCGATCCATCAAGAGCTTGCGCGCGTTGTCGACGCTGAACGGGTAGGGCTCGCCACCCATGTTGATCGGCGTCCACCCCAGCAGGCGCTCGAGCACGAAGGCGACGTTGTCCTCAAGCAGCTCGTCCGGCGACTGCTCCGGTGCCTTGTATTTCTTGCCGTTGACGCGGGCCTGTTCCTGCGCGCGCTGCTTGGCCAGCTGCTCGCGAGCGACGCGATTGCTCTGCGCGGCAGCCTGCGGATGGCCGGGCCCGGCGAACTTCCAGTACCAGCCCGAGCCCTGGCCGTTGACCATGACTTCCATTTCGGCTTCGTCGACAGCGTCGAAGTCCGCGAGATCAAGCGTTGGGGTTTCCATGTTGTGTTCCTGGGAGAGTGACGGGATGCCGGGTGGGAGCCGCCGCCCCCTGGCGGAACGGCGGCTCCCCTCACGCGCGCGCGAGTCGATCAGGGAGGGGTGACGGCAGTGTCGACCGCGTAGATGGCGGTGTTGACGCCGACGTTGAACGTGCGCTTGGTCACGTCGCGTGCGCTCGCGATGTTGGTCGGCCGCGACAGCACCATGCCGCCGAAGTATTCGACCGAGTCGCTGTGCGCCTCGGTACGCGCGTCGGCGTACTCGATCTTGAAGGCGTAGTTGAAGTCGGTCTTCTCGGCCGCGATCAGCGCCATCTGTCCGGGGTCGAGCGCATCGCGTCCGACGATGACCTGCATGGTGCCGGCATCGCGCACGGTCTTGAGCTTGCGGACGCGCCGCTTGCTGAGCGAGGCAAAGGTCGCGACCTCGGTGTTGTCTCCGACCTCGCCGACGCTTTCGACCTCTTCGACTTCTTCCCAGTCGCCCTCGATGATCGCTTCCCAGAAGGTGATGGCCGCCGCTTCGCTCATCGCCTCGATGGCGTCGGTGTCGACAACGGGCCCGATGAAAAGCCGTGCGCCCGCAGACTTGTGGATTGCCATTTTGGGGTCTCCTTCATGGCATGAGAAAACCCCGCGGCGTGGCGGGGCGGGTGATCCCGGTCGCGCCGGGAATGGCTGTGGTCGGAGAGGCGCGCGCGGAGCGCGCTAGATCAGGGCTTCGTAGCGAACCGAGACCGGGACATTCCAAGAGACCTCGGTCTTGTCGGCGGTCATCACGTCGGGCGCTTGCTGAATGCGGACCTTCACATCGTCGTTGAACAGCGGCAGGTCGGCGGGGAACTGCGCGGCGATCTCGCCGGCGAGCTTCGTGGCGGGCGACGGGCCGCCATGCAGCGGCGTGATCACCGTGAGCTGCAGGATGCCTTGCCGCAGGTGCGGGCTGGAGCCCTTGAGGAACAGCCGCGTGTTGGCGTTCCTGAAATGAATGACCTCGATGTACGTCGTCGGCTTCGGCTCGCCGTCGGCGGGGAAGGGCACGTTGGGCCACGCGATCGGCACGGCGGGATCGAAGGCGAGCGCGATCACGCGCGCGAACAACGCGGCCTCGATCTTCTCTTCGATCGTCACGGCGTCACCGTGCGCGCAGCCTCATCGACAATGGCCGGCCAGTGCTGGGCGGCGAGCCGCAGGAACGCGTGTCGTTCCTCAATCTTGCGCGCGTAGGGCGCACGGAAGCCGAGCCAAGCCGTCTGGCCTTGCTCCATGCCGGCAATAGCATTGTTGATCGTGTCGGAGGGGTCGCGGAATTTCTTGGTCGTCCAGTTGATCTCGACGGGACCGAGCGTCGACACCTCGCGCGAGTTACGGAGGTTGCCCGTGACGACTGGCGTCCGCTCGACGACCTCCTGGTCGAGCTCGCGCACCGATGCGTGCAGCGCCTGGGTCACGTTTGCTTTCGCCTTCTCCGACCACTGCTTGACGTCCGCTGCGAAGCCTTGCGCCATGGCGGGACCTCACGAGGCGATGAAGATATGAAAGCGGGCAGGCGGGCCGGCGCTGGGGATCTGCTCGATCTTCTTGATCGTGCGCAGCTCGCCGTCGACGTGCACGGCGTCGTCCATCTGCGGCACGATATCGACGACGGCGCCGGCCGCGGTGGTGGCCTTGGGCGAGGCGATCATCATTTCGTCGGTCGCGAGGATGGTGACCTCGTCGACGTAGTCGTTCGAGACGCCGTCCACTCTTGCGTCGAGGGTATAGACGACGGTCGTCGGCGCGCCGGGCACCCAAGGCGTGGCGGGGTCGGGCGCGCCCGGTGTCGTGCGCGTCAGCGTGACCGTGCCGGTCTTCCACTTCTTGATTTTGGCGGCGACGCGCGCGCGTTTGGCAGCGTAGGGATCGCTCATGCCAGTGCAGTCGGGTTCTTGAACGGGTCGAGCGCGCGTTGCAGCGAACGGAGCATGCCGTCGTCGGCGATCGCGTCGCCGCCCGGCACGTTGTAGGTCCCCGACCAGATGCCGGGCACATCTTCGGAGCGCAACGTCGGATCGTTGGTGTTCTGGAAGTAGGCGAGCTTGATCTGATTGGCGATCGCGGCGACGAGATCGGCCGGCATCGGGTCCTCTTCAGGATCGGTCGCCTCGGGCACCCAGCCGGCAGTGTAGTCGACGACCAGCCCCGAGGCCGGCCACCAGTAGCCGCCCAGGCGCTCGACGATCGCCGAGCTGTCGAGCAAGCGGTAATCGGTGTCCCGCACAAGCTCGGTGCCGCCTTGGGTGACGGTGATCGCGGTGATGGGCACGCGCCACGGCAGGACGAGCGTGTGATAGCGGATCGGCGGCCGCCAATCCCACGGCCGGTAAAAGTCGGCGGCCACCCAGGTCGCGCGGACGATTTCGCGGGCGAATGTGCGCGGCGCCGAGCCGGCGCGGGCGAGCTTGCAGTAGCGCGCGCACTCGCCGAGCGCGCTGTCGATCAGCATGGTGAGCGCGGTGTCGTCGATCTGTTCCTCGGTGAGGCCGGTGAGGGCGCGCACCGTGGCGATCGAGATCAGGCGGCGCTCGCCAGCGTAGGCCGTGCCATCGATGATCTCGAAGCGGGGGCGAACGTCGGTGATCATTTGAGCTTCACCTGTGCCGGTGGCGTGGGTTCCTTGGCGATACCGTCCTTGCCGTTCTGGCCGCGCTTCACGACCAGCGCCCAATCCTTCGAGGTCTCAGGCTTGGCCTCGGTGTCGACCATGGCGAGCCACTGCGAGCCGCCCCACGTGGTCACCATGCCGCGCTTGTAGGAGCCCGCTCGCCATACGCCCTGATGCATGTCGGCGAGCGTCGGCTTGGCGAGCGTCCATTCCTTGGCCTGATCGCCACGCCTGAAGCGCAGCGTGAAGGACATGCCGTCGTCGACCACTTCAAGATCATCGAAGCCGAGACCGTCGGCGCCGTCCTTGCCGCGCTCGCCGACCACGATGCCGAGCTTGATCACGGCGCCGTCGCTCAGCGTGAGCACGAGATTGCCGTCACGATCGATCAGAGCACCCGCGAGACCGACGCCGTCGAGGCCGTCCATACCGTCCTTTCCGTCCTTGGGTCGGGGGATCGCCGCGACGGCCTCTGCGACGAGCGGCCGAACATCGTCGAGTGTGATGCTCATGCCGTCGACGCCATCCTTGCCGTCGCTGCCATCCTTGCCGTCGCTGCCATCCTTGCCGTCGCTGCCATCCTTGGCCGGCGGCAAGGCGGCGATGGCCTCGGCAACGATTGGCCGCACGTCATCGATGGTGACGCTCTTGCCATCAACGCCATCCTTGCCGTCGCTGCCATCCTTGGCCGGCGGCAAGGCGGCCATGGCCTCGGCAACGATTGGCCGAACGTCATCGATGGTGACGCTCTTGCCATCAACGCCGTCCTTACCGTCGCGGCCATCCTTGGCCGGCGGCAAGGCAGCCACGGCGTCGGCAACGATCGGCCGAACGTCGTCGATGGTGACGCTCTTGCCATCAACGCCATCGCGCGGCGGCGGCCAGGTCCGCAGCGTGTCGCAGACCGCGCTTTCAATTATGGGCCGCACGTCGTCGATGCCGACGCTCGTCCCGTCCTTGGCGGGCGGGATCGCTGCGACGGCCTTGCCGACGGCGTCCGCGACGATGGCATCGAGATCCATGCTGGGCAGTTCGTCCCGCCGGCGCTGCATATCGGCCAGTTGGTTTTCCAGCTCATTGACATGCGCAGCGCGCTGCTCAAGCAACGCCAGCCGATCCCTGAGAGGTTCGAGCGTCGTGGTCACGAACTCCCGCACGACCGGCGCAAGGGCGTCCGTCATGACGGAGATGTCACGCTCTTTCATGGCCAGTACCCTTCACGCCGCAAGAGTGTTGAGGCCGAGAGCCTTGCGCATTGCGCGTTGGGCGGCGTCCGCCATCTCGGCGTCGTCCATCTCGGTTTCGTCCATCACGTCATCGTCGTCGCCTGGATCGTCTGGCTCCGGCTCTGGCTCTGGCGCGGGGAGGCCAGCTGGGGCGAACGGATTGTCCTGGGCGTCACGCTTGGCGAGCGCCGCCAGCGAATAGTTCTGTTGCTGCATGTAGACGGTGTCGCCGCCTTCGAGCGGCGGCGCGTTGAACTTCAGCCGGCCTTCGTTCGGCGTGAGCAGCGAACCGCCGACGAGCTTCGTGGTCGCTTCGGCCAGGCTGGCGGTGTCCATGCG
>JAEWIV010000258.1 GCA_023386865.1 Pseudomonadota bacterium | reverse complement strand
CCACGGCGGCCAACGATGTCGCCCACGATGGCGGCGTGGCCTCCGCCGGGTTCGGTGGCAGCGCCGGAGCGCCCGGCCTCGCCTCGGGCGGCAATCCGCATGCCGCCGACAGCGGGTGGCCGATCTTTTCCGCTTCGACCGCGCGGCCGTCCGGATCGACGGAGCGTCGCTATTCGATGCAGGCCGTGTACTTCCGCCCGGAGCAGTTCAAGAACAAGGCCGACTGCCTGACGGCCGCGTACCGGCAGCTGCTGCCGCTCGAAGTCTGCCACTGAGGGGCGCGGCAGCACGGCGCGCCCTCGAATTCCCCGACCGTCATGCGCATCCTCGGTTCCTTGGTCTTGTGCGCGGCCTTCCTCGCGCTTGCCGGAACCGCATCGACGCAGACGACCACCTACAGCTGGTCGGAGGTCGACTGCCGGCAATCGCGCATCGCCGCCTGGCCGGGCTTGAAGTGCCGGGCCACCAACACCGTGACCAGCGACGGCAACATCGGCGGCTTCCGCCGATGGGCAGCCTTCGGCACCGGACGCGACGGCTACTATGTCCAGATGTTCCTGTGGGAGGCGCAGAACGAATTCTCGTATCTCGGGGCCGACGAGACGACGGCGGATTTCGTGAAGTGGATGTTCGAGGACGGCCGGTCCATCGCCGGAGTCTCGTCCGTCGCGCGGTACAAGGACGCCGACTACGTCACCTTCAAGGACGGCAAGCAGGAACGCCGCTGCGTCGGCTTCCGGCGGCTGGGCGGGTTCCAGCGCGGCGGCTACGCGTCGGTGACGGGCGGCATCCTCTGCGCGCCGTCCGGAAAAGCCATGACCGACGGAGACATCGCGCTCTTCATCGACAATGTGAAGCTTCGGCAGGCCGCCGACTGACGGCGGGCCGCCGCCGCGTCACTCGGCCGTCGCGCCCGACTGCCTGATGACGGGCAGCCACAGCGCCTGGTCGTCGACGATGCGCTGGCGGGCCGCTTCGGGCGAAATCGGCGGCAGCATCTCGAACCCCTGGACCAAGAGCTTCTCCCTCACCTGCGGGTTCTGGCCGATACGGTTGATCTCGGCGTTGAGGCGCGTCACGACGGCGGCCGGCGAGTTGGCGGGCATGGCGAATCCCAGCCACACGGCGACGTCGAAGTCGGGCACGCCCGCCTGCATCATGGTCGGCAGGTCGGGCATCAGCGGCGAGCGGTCCCTGCTGGTGACGGCGAGCGCCTTGAGCTTGCCGGCCTTGATCTGCGGCAGCACCGTCGGCGTGTTGCAGAAGCCCATCGTCACCTCGCCGTTGACGACGGCGAGCACCGCGGCCGGCGCGCCGCGGTAGGGCACATGCTGCAGACGGATGCCGGTGCGCTGCTCGAAGATCACGCCCGAGAGATGCAGGCTGCTGCCGACGCCGCTCGAGCCGTAGGTGAGCTCGCCCGGCTTGGCCTTGGCCTGGGCGACGAGATCGGCGACGCTGTTGGCGGGATTGGCGGCGGCGACCACCAGGGTGTTGGGCAACGCGCCGGTGATGCAGACCTGCGCCAGGTCCTTCAGCGGATCGTAGCCCGGCGCCTTGTACATGCCGAGGTTCCACACCGTCGTGCCCTGCGAGGTGAGCAGCAGCGTATAGCCGTCGGGCGCCGCGCGCGCGCCTTCGACGGTGCCCAGAAGGCCTCCTGCCCCGCCCTTGTTGTCGACCACCACCGGCTGGCCGATCGCCTTGGCCAGTTCCTCCGCGAAGGTGCGTCCGACGATGTCGGCGCCGGCGCCCGGCGCGAACGGGATGATTATGCGCAACGGCCGCTCGGGCCAGTCGGCGGCGCGCGCTGCGCCGGACAGGAGCAGCGCGCCAGCGCCCAGGACATTGCGGCGCATCACGCGCGGTCGTGTCGGATTCATGCTGACTTCCCCTCCCCCTCCAGGTTTGCGCACGCCCCTGGCATGTTCTTGACAGCGCAGCGCTGCAGCCGCAAGGCCACTGCCCAAACGTCCGCCGTCGCCAAGAGCATGAGCGCTGAAACCTTGTTGTGACAACTCGGCCGCAATAGGATCGCGGCCCACGTGTAGTTGCAATCGAGTGCCGCGTCATGCCGATCAATGAACAGCAGGATCGTGAGATCACCTTCATCTCGGGCGTCGACGCCAACGGGAAGGTGGCGGCCACCAGCTACTACACGATGCAATACCTGCCCGACGGGTCGGTGATGGTGCCGGTGCAATACGGCCCCGAGAGCACCGCCATCAAGTGGGGCAATCCGACGCCCGGCCAGGCCAGCGGCCCGGTCAAGTACTGGTTCGATGCCGCCTCGGGTTGGAGCAACACCGAGCAGACCGTGTGGCAAGGCACCTTCGCCTTCTGGAGCGGCATCGCCAACATCGATTTCCAGCTCGCCACGAGCGCCGCCGACGCCAACATCACCATCCTGCGCGGCAGCGACAAAAAGGCCTTCGCCAACTTCAACGCCTCGGGCGAGGTCCTCGTCGGCAGCGCGACGGTGTTGCAGGCGCCGCTGCGCGGCGCGGTCATCTCGGTCGACACCTCGGTCTCGGGCTACGGGCCGATCAACCTCAATTCCAGCACCGCGAACGGCTACGTGTGGAGCACGCTGATCCACGAGGTCGGTCACATCGTCGGCCTGGGCCACGGCGGCCCCTACAACTTCACCGTCAATACCGAGCAGCAGCAGTTCGGCGCCTATGACAGCCTCCGCTGGGCGATCATGTCGTACGTCAACCCCGACGATCCGTCGACGCGGTACTACGGCGACTACGTCACCTACGTGCAGTGGACCGACCTCGGCCGCGACCCGCTCGGCACCCACTACAATCCTCTGTCGCCGCAGATGCTCGACATCCTGGCGGCGCAGCGCCTGTACGGCTCCTCGACCAACGCCACCTTCGACGGCGGCGACATCTACGGCTTCAACTCGACCTTCACCGACGACTATTTCAAGCAGGTCTACGACTTCAACGTCGGCCGCAACCCAGCGGCCATCGTCACGATCTGGAACCACGGCACCGGCAACACCCTCGATCTCTCGGGCTTCGCCGAGAATTCCGCCGTCGACCTGACGCCCGGCACCTTCTCGAGCGCCGGCGGCCGCACCAACAACATCGCCATCGCCTTCGATACCGTCATCGAGACGGCGCTGGGCGGCAGCGGCAACGACACGATCCGCGCCTCCAACGTCGCCTCGACCCTGCAGGGCGGCAACGGCAATGACGTGCTGATCGGCGGCTCGGCCGGCGACACGCTGACCGGCGGCAGCGGCGACGATCTCGTGCTGGGCGGCGGCGGGGCCGACACGCTGGCCGGCGGTGCGGGCAATGACGTGCTGCTGGGCGGCGCGGCCAACGACACGCTGACCGGCGACAGCGAGCACGACGTGCTGAACGGCGGCGCCGGTGTCGACTCGCTGAGCGGCGGCGGACAGGACGACTGGTTCCAGTTCCAGGCCGGCGAGGCCGACGGCGACACCATCACCGACTTCTCCGGCGCCGGCGGCGACAACGACTTCCTGCAGTTCTTCGGCTACGGCACGGCGGCACAGGGCGCCACCTTCACCCAGCTCAATCCCACGACCTGGCAGATCACCTCCGCCGATACCTCCATCCAGGAGACCATCACCGTTGCCAACGGCGCCACCATCGGCGCCGGCGACTATGCCTTCTATCCGGCCTACACCCAGCTCCAGAACGCCACCTACATGGACTTCTCGAGCTGGCGCAGCAATACCGCCGGCCCGCCCACCGGCGGCGTGCAGATCACGGGGCCGGTCGTGCTCAACGTCGCACTGGTGCTCGACCGCGCCCAGGATCCGACCGCGCTGCTGTCGAGCAACTGGGCGACGCGCCAGCGGGAGCTCGCGACGCTCAACGAGAACGGCACGCTGTGGAGCAAGTACGGCGCCGACGCCGGCGACTACGGCCAGGTGCTGACGGAACTGCAGGCTCTGGGCATCAAGACGATCGACCAGCTGAGCGCGGCGACAGGCATCGCCAACGGCTACGTCTCCTCGGCGGCCTCGCGCACGGTCTGGGTGCAGGTGACGCAGGACAGCTTCTCGACCCTGTTCGGCCCGCAGGCCCACCTGATGGCCGCGACCGCCCAAGGGGGCGGCAACTGGTATTGGACCGGAAGCCTGTCGCTGCCGACCAGCCTCACCAGCCTCGGCGTGTCGGGTCTGTGGTTCGACACCGGCAAGTTCCAGCCGGAGCTGGCCAGTCCCGGCGTCGGCCTGGCCGCCGAGCTGCCGCAGGGTTGGCAGAGCCTGGGCAACGGCTCGACCGCGATCCACCGTGCCTTCCCTCAGATCCTCGGCTCGACCTACTACAACCTGCCGCTCGGCGGCACCGTGCCGACGGGGACGATCGGCCTGGTCGAGCCGGGCGTCGGCACTGCGCTCTCGGGCGACAACCAGGGCAACGGCTTCCAGGCGGCGCTCGACGCCTATCGCGCGGCGGCCGGCGTGCCGACCGGGGCAACGGCGACGTCGGTGGCCGGCGGCGGCCAAATCTACCCGCCGACCGTGCCGGGACAATCGAACTCGGCCGGCGAGCGTTCGCTCGACGTCGGCATCGTGGCCACGGTGGCGCCCAAGAGCCCGATCGTGCTGTATGCCGGCTCGGGCACCACGCACGGCGCCAACGCCACCAACTTCACGGCCTACCAGTCGGCGATCTGGGACCTCGCCAACAACCCGCAGGTCGTGAGCTCGTCGTTCAGCTTCAACTCGCAGGTCGCGCCGGGCTCGCCGTTCTACAAGGCGACGAACGGCCTGTGGACCGACGTGGCGCTGCGCAACATCTCGCTGTTCAGCGACATGGGCGACCGCGGCTCCGGCAACTCCTTCGGCAACGGCCTGACCAACGGCAACACCAGCCGCGACAGCGCCTTTGTCGTGATGGTGGGCGGCACCTCGCTCAGCACGGTCGGCGCGGCGGGCGCCGACGCGACCCTGTCCGACGTCAGCCAGAAGGCGATGGCGGGCGACCTCGCGACCTTATGGTTGCTCGCCGCCGGCGGCCTGACCCAGACGCCGAGCGCGGCCAGCGCCAGCACGGCTTTCGTCGAGACGATCTGGAACCGCTACTACCTCGACGGCAATGCGTTCGGCGTCCCGGGCAGCGCCAACCCGACCGGCTACCTGCACAACAACACCAGCGGCGGCGGCGCCGATCCCGGGCAGCCGATACCGCAGTACCAGCGGGATTATGGCCTCACGCCCGTGACCGCCGATCCCTACCGGCTGCCGGGCCGCGGCACGCCCGACGTCGCGGCCAATGCCGGCGGCAACATGCTGTGGCTGGTGCCCGGCGCCGACATGACCGGCGTGCAGGGCGACGACGGCACCAGCGCGTCGACGCCGTTCTGGGCCGGCCTGACGGCGCAGCTCAATGCGGTGTTCGCCGACCAGAAACTGCCGCAGCTCGGCTACATGAACGACCTGCTCTACATCGCCTCGGCGATCGCGCCGGCTTCGTTCAACGACATCACCATGGGCAGCAACACCTCGTCGTTCGTGCTCGGCGGGTCGATCACCAGCGACGGCGTCGACATCACACCGACCGGCTACGGTTACGAGGCCGCCGCCGGCTACGATCTCGCCAGCGGCCTCGGCACGCCCAACGCCCTGCTGCTGGCCCGCGAGCTGACGCACATCGCCCATCACCAGATGTCGTTCGCCGACGTCCCGTCGCTGATCGAAGGCAGCACGGCCGCCGGCTGGACGAGCGGCGCGGCGCAGACGTTCCTGATCCAGGCCACGACCGTGGCGCCGATGAGCGCCAGCCTCAAGCTGGGCGACCAGACCATCGCCTTCGACAGCACGGTCGCGGCGCCCTACGCCTGGACCGCGCGCTTTGCCGAGCAGGTGATGCAGGACAACTTCGACCCCAACCTGGTGCGTCTGTTCGACAAGCAGGGGCTGGGCTGGGTCGGCTCGTGGGACGTCGCGGCCGGGGCTTCCGTCTCGGCCGTCATCGGCCAGGGCACGGGCCTCGCCAACCAGGCGAACCTCACCAGCCCGTTCGGCATGGCCGACTTCTCGACGCGGTTGTTCCAGGCGACCGACAACGGCGTGACCACCACGCTGACGGGCGGCAACATCCATCTGGCGCGCGCCGTGGCGGTGGCCGAGACGGCCGGCGGCGCGAACGGCCAGGACGCGATCGTGCGCGTACGCCAGAACGGCGAGGACCAGCTCGCCGTCTCCTTCTACAAGGTCGACGATTATTCCGGGAGGATCGGCAACCTGAATCCCGGCGACGCGGGCTACGCCGAGGCGGCAGCCGCGCACGCCTACGGCCTGCAATCCGGCGGCTCGCTGCTGCTGGGCCCAGGCTACGGCTTCTTCGAGAAGACGGCGATCACCAACGTCAACGCCGGCGACCTGATCGCCATGACCTTGACCAACCGCTCGAGCGGCGACGTGTTCTACGCCTTCGCGCAGGCCAACAACGACGGCCGCGGGCACATGGTCAATTATGGCCACAACACATGGGGCTGGGAGGATACGCGCAACGGCGGCGACCACGACTTCAACGACCTCGTCGTGCAGCTCGATTTCACCAGCAGCAGCGGGAACCAGTGGCTGGTCTAAGCTCCTTGCCGTAGCGCACCGCGCTCAGGCGGCGGCGCGCTCAATGCCGTCGGTGTGTCCGACCAACAGCGTCCATCGTGACACGTAGTCGTCCCCCCAGCGCAGCACGGCGCTGAAGGGCGCTCCGTCCACGATCAGATTGGCGATCGTGCACGCCTCGACGGGCTGGCCGAGACCGTTCAGAGGATGGCCGACGTCGACCACGGCGCCGTCGAGCTGTCTCGGGCCCACCTTGACCGCAAGACGACCGGCGGCGAGGCCGCCCGTGACGTCAGCATCGACCTCATCGGCCAACCGGCCGCCAATTACGTTCATCATGGCTGCGATCCTTTTCCATGGAGTGCGGAGTCGTTCGACAACGAACATGGCCACGGATTGCTCCCCAGCCGAAGCACTCCTGCATCGTGTTAGTTGCGGCGTGGGATGACACAATTCGGTGACAGAGGGCCCTCGCCTGCCCGTCGGTGAGTCCCGCGCCGCGTTCCCCTATGACCTACTTCTCGCCCAGGCCGGCCTTCCGCATGCCCTCCAGGAACTGCTCCATCAATTGGGGTGTCTGGTAGGGAACGCTCGCTCTTATCCACTCGATCGACAGCTCTGGTTGCTCGCGCCGCACCGTCGACAAGTACGAACGGGCTTCATCGATCAGTCCTGCCTGGGCCAAGCTCGCGCAACGCAAGCGCTGGGCACCCTGGAAGCCTGGCCGCAACCGCAACGCCTCCGTCGTGTAGCCGAGGGCCTCCGCGAACCGGCCGGCGGTATAGTGAGCGACGGCCATCACCCCGAGGAACAGCGCCATGTCCGGGTCCAGGGGGCTCAACCGTATGGCATCCTCGCCATGCTCGATCGCCTCGCGGGCGCGTCCGGAAAAAGCGAAAATGTGGCCGAGATGCGCGTGGGCGACCGCCGAGCTGGGATTGAGGCTGGTCGCCCGACGAAACGCCGCGATCGACTCCTCGGTACGACGCTCCATCATCGCCCAGTAACCCAGCGCGACGTATCCCCAGGAATCGCGGTCATCCAGCGCGATCGCCCGCGCGGCATGCTGATGCCCGGTGCGCAGTCCCTGGTCGCGATCGACCCAGCCCATGTGCGCGGCGAACACGAGACGGAATCCCAACAGGCTGCGAGCGGGCGCATAGTCCGGATAGCTCTTGACGGCCCGCTCCAGGACGTCGACTGCCGCCTGATGATCCGGCTGCGTCAGCCGCCAGAAATGCGTCTGGGCGCGAGCCACCAGGTCCCAGGCGCCGAGGTCGTCCGCCGAACGCGAAAGGGCACGACCGCCCTCGGCCGCCAGCAGGTGGGGTTCCATCGCCCCGGCGACGTTGCGGGTGATCTCGTCCTGCACGGCGAAGATGTCGCCGAGCTCGCGATCGTAGCGCTCGGCCCAGTGATGGCCACCGGTCATCGCATCGACGAGCTGCGCGTTGATACGCAATCTCTGGCCGGCCCGGCGAACGCTTCCTTCGAGGACGTAGCGCACGCCAAGCGCCCGCGAGACATCCTTCACGTCGACGGCGCGGTGCTTGTAGACGAACGTCGAATTGCGGGCGATGACGAACAGCCAGCGGATGCGCGAAAGACCGGTGATCAGGTCTTCGGAGATGCCGTCGGCGAAGTATTCCTGCTCGGGGTCGCCGCTCATGTTCGTGAACGGCAGGACGGCGATCGACGGCTTGTCGGGGAGCGCCGGCGATGCGTTCGAGAGATCGGCGCTTCCGAGCGGCGCCTGTGCAGGGGGCGCTTCCTCGCGGACGGCGCCGACGAAGCGAATTCCTTTGCGCGGCAACGTCTTGATCAGATGCTGCATCTCGCCGCTGTCCCCGACGGCGGATCGAGCGGCATTGATGCGCGTGCCCAGCGCCGACTCCGAGACGATACGGCCGTGCCACACGGCGGCAAGGAGGTCGTCCTTGCTGACCACCCGCTCGCGGTTGCGCAGGAGGTGAACCAACAGGTCGAAGACCTGCGGTTCGACCGCCACCGGTCTGGATCCGCGGAACAACTCACGGCGGTCCGTATCGAGGACGCAATCTTCGAAAAGGTAACGCAAGTCGCCATTCCCAATGATCGCATGGTCTCCCGACGACCCTAGCACAGGCGCGTGGAGCGGAAATCAAGAGAACCTTAAGGGCCGGGCAACGACTTCTGAAAGCATTTCGGCAGGCGCATCGGCACCCTCCTGCGGCATCGAAGTCCGATCGGGAGGGAGCCATGTTTGCCGGGCCGACCAAGCGGATATCCGTCTTCTTCCTTGGTGCACTGATCGGTCTTGGGACGACGTGCGGCGCGCACGCCGACACGATAAGCGACTGGAACGCCAAGGCCGAGACAATTGCCGTCGAAAAGCGCATGCTGCCGCCGCCGAATGCCCGCGGCATGGCCATCGTACATGTCGCCATGTTCGAGGCCGTGAACGCCGTCGAACGGCGGTATTCGCCCTACCGGCTCGATCTCGCCGCCGAGCGTGGCGCATCGAAGGACGCTGCGGCCGCCGCCGCGGCGCACGCCGTGCTGGTCGCCCTGCATCCGGATCGCGAGAAGGCCCTCGATGCCGATCTCCTCGCCTCGCTGCAGCAGGTCGCGGGGGGTGAAGCCAGGGAGGCCGGTGCCGCGCTCGGCAAAAAGGCAGCCGCCGAAATCCTGGCGTGGCGCGCCAACGACGGCGCAACTTTGGCGGAAAACTATCGTCCGCACACGGCGGCGGGTGTCTACGTGCCTACCATCGTCCCGGTCAGCTCGACCTATGGCAGCGTCACGCCGTGGTCGATGACGTCCGGATCGCAATTCCGTCCGGCGCCGCCGCCGCCGTTGACGTCGGCGACCTGGACGCAGGACGTGGAAGAGATCAGGAACTTCGGCAGTCGCACGAACAGCAAGCGCAGCGCCGTGCAGACCGATATCGGCCGATTCTGGTTCGTCACCGGTCCGCAGGCCTGGAACCCGATCGTGCGGCAGCTCGCGGCGAGCAAGAAGCTCGACATCGTGGACAGCGCGAGACTGTTCGCCCTGGTGGCGATGGCCACGGACGATGCCTTCATCGCGGTGTTCGACGCCAAGTATCACTACAATTTCTGGCGCCCGATCACGGCCATCCGCAATGCCGACCTGAGCAACAATCCCGGAACGGCGCGCGATCCGGCATGGCTGCCCCTCGGCGACACGCCGATGCACCCGGAATATCCGTGCGCCCATTGCATCACGTCGATGGCGGCCGCGGCAGTCCTGCAATCCGCCTTCGGTGACGAGATTCCCGAGATCTCGATGACCAGCGCCACCGCCCCCGGAGTCACGCGGCGTTGGACCCGCCTGCAGGACTATGCCGACGAGGTGGCGATGGCGCGGATCTATGCCGGCTTCCACTACCGCTTCTCGAATGCCGCGGCGCAGGACATGGGCCGCAAGATCGCGCAGCTCGTCGTGCAGACCCGTTTGCGCCGGTCCGCATCGACGACGACGTCACGTTGATCGGCAAGCGGCGGGCAGGCGACGATGACCGATGCATCCCGGCACGACGGCTGGCAAGCCGGCGACCGCTACGAAGCCTACATGGGGCGATGGAGCCGCCTCGTCGCGCCGCGCTTCCTGGAATGGCTCGGCGCTCCGCGCGGCCTGGACTGGCTGGATGTCGGCTGCGGGACCGGCGCGCTGTCTGCCGCCATTCTCGCGCAGTGCGATCCGCGGAGCCTGGTCTCGATCGACCCCTCCGAAGGCTTCATCGCGACGGCCAAAGCCGCGGTGGCGGACCGGCGAGCCGAATTCCAGGTCGGTGATGCCCAGGCCCTGGCTTTGGAGACCACCAGCCGGGACCTCGTTGCCTCCGCCCTGATGTTGAACTTCGTGCCCGACAAGGAGAAGGCTCTCGGAGAGATGAAACGGGTGGCCCGACTCGGCGGAACGATCGGCTTCTACGTCTGGGACTACCCCGGTGGCGGCATGGAGGTCATGCGCACGTTCTGGGATGCCGCCGTGGCCCTCGACCCTGGCGCGCTGGATCTCACCGAGGCCAAGCGTTTTCCCTTTTGCACGCTCGATGGTTTGACAAGCCTGATGAAGGATGCCGGCTTGATGCGTATCGACCGCACGGCGCTCGAGGTGCCGACCGTGTTTCGCGATTTCACGGACTATTGGCGCCCCTTCACCCTGGGTACGGGCCCTGCCCCTGGCTACTGCGCCAGTCTCGATCACGAAGCCCGACGGCGCTTGGAGGACAGATTGCAGGACAGCCTGCCCCGCCGCGAGGACGGGTCCATCGCGCTCAAAGCGAGGGCGTGGGCAATCAAAGGGATCGTTGCCTGATCCTTCGCCAGGCGGTTTCGCTGGCTGGAGCTTTCCCGACGAATGGAAGCAGGTCGCCGTTGCCGGACGCGCTCCAGCCTCTTGCAACACGCATCGCCGGCTCTAAAGTTCCCGCTGTGGGATGACATGATCGACGACAGGGACAGACGCAATGAAAGGAGCGTTCGCCTTGTCTCGCCCGTCGTCGCCGCTGTCGCCGCGAACCATCCCCAAGCGCAAGGGCGGACGCCCTCGGGTGCCGCGCGAGACGTTCGGCATGCTGCGGCTGCGCGGCTTTCGCCTCAGCATCTTTTGCGATCGCTGCCGGGAGGCGCACTCCGTCAACCTCGTCGAACGACCGGACCTCGAAGACGTCGCCGTGGGCAGCGTCGACTTCCAGTGCAGGCATTGCAGGCAGCTGGGTCATTACCGGCTGACGCCGCCACATCGCGGCGAGAAGCCCCGCCTGCACGAGCAGGCAAGCTCCTGCCGCGGGCCGGCCGACGATGACCCGACGCCGTTCGTCGGCCCCTTTCCGATGCTGACGACCACCGGCGACTACCTGATCGGCGACTTCGCGGCGCTCGGCTTCTGCCTGCTCGCGACCTGTCCCGGCGGCCGCGAGCGGCTGATCGATCCGCGCGACGCCAACTGGCATCACCTGCACCGGCGCGACCTGAAGACGCTCAGGCTGCGCTGCGAAGGATGCCGCGCGCGAGTCGGCGTAACGGTGGTGCCGCAGTGGTATCGCCGGAAAGGCTTCGACGTGGTGCGGACGATGACGGCGCTGGATGCGGCCGGCCGCCAGAGCGGAACGAGATGAGAGGGAACCGGGCATCGAAACGCGGGCTTTGACTCCGGCGCGTCGATTTTGTCTGCTCCGGGGATCCTGGCACACGGAGGGGGCAGCGCGTGTCGATGCAACAGGGGACAAGCGCATGTACAGGATCTGGTACTGGGCCACGATCGACCGCCAAAGCGACGGCCGCTTCGTCGCGAGCGTTCCCGACCTCGGCGACCTCGCGGCCTACGGCCATTCGGACAAGGACGCCATAGCGCACGTCGCCGACCTTGCACGCCGGCACGTGCAAGCCGCCGTGGAAGCAGGACAGCCGGCGCCGCCGCGGCGGCACTTCAACGAGTTGCCGAGCCACCTGCATTCCAACGAGATCGGCCGCGCCATCATCCCGGTGGAAGTCGAGCGCCAGGCGGCGGGCGCGGCGCCGCCCTACCACATGGCGCCGTAAGGCGGCGCCGAAACCCGCGCTTGAACCGCGTCTTCGTAGCCGCATACTTCGCCATCTGACGGCCGGCGAGCGGGCGACCGGCCATTCACGTCGGGAGAACTGCCATGGATCTCGGATTGAAGGACAAGCGCGTCGCCGTCACCGGGGGCAGCAAAGGCATCGGCCGCGCCATCGCCGAGGGATTCGCGGCCGAAGGCGCCAGCGTATCGATCTGCGCCCGCAACGCCGGCGAGGTGGCGGCGGCGGTCGAGGCGTTGAAGGCCAAGGGCGTCAAGGCGTTCGGCCAGGCATTCGACGTCGCCGACGGACCGGCCCTGGCGGCGTGGATCGCGGCGAGCGCGGCCGAATTCGGCGGCCTCGATGTCCTGATCTGCAACGTGAGCGCGCTCGCCGTCGGCGACACGGCGGAGAGCTGGCAGCGCTCGTTCTCCGTCGACATGATGCACACCGTCAACGCCGTGCAGGCCGCGGTGCCGCATCTCGAGAAGTCGACCGTCGGCTCGATCGTGCTGATCTCCAGCGTCTCCGGCTTCGAGGTGGATTTCGCCGCCGGCTCCTACGGCGCGATCAAGGCAGCCCTGATCCACTACGCCAAGGGCCTGAGCCGCCAGCTCGTCGGCAAGGGCATCCGCGTGAACTGCGTGTCGCCCGGCAACACCTACTTCGACGGCGGCATCTGGCAGAACATCGAGAAGAACATGCCGGATCTCTTCCAGTCGACGCTCAAGGTCAACCCGACCGGCAAGTTCGGCACCGCCGAGGAGGTGGCCAACGGCGTCGTCTTCATCGCGAGCCCCGTGGCCGGCCGGATCTCCGGCACCAACCTGGTGATCGACGGTGCGCTCACGGTGGCGGTGTAGGGCGGAATGCGCTGGCGGCGCGACCGCGCGGCTCAACGCCTCGGGACGCGTCCGCGAATCCGGTTGAAGCCTTCCTTGATCGCGGCGAACCGCGCTTCGATGAACGGTTCGAACTCGTTGTCGGTGAAGATGTAGGGCCAGTCGTTCTCGATGCCTTCGCGAACCAGCTCGCCGACATAGAGCGGATCGATGCCCTGGGCGACGCGGTCGCGGATGAATTTGACGCGCTCGACGATGGGACCGGTGGCGGGCGGCCGGCCGACCTTGCCGGTGAACCGCTCCGGCAGATTGCGGTCCGAATCGACGATCTGGGTGCGGATGAAGCCCGGGCACAGCACCGAGACGCCGATGCCGCGCGGCGCCAGTTCGAGCCGCAGGCCCTCCGACAGGGCGACCACGCCGTACTTGGAGACGTTGTAGGCGATGCTGCCGTTGGAGATCAGGCCGGCGATCGAGGCGGTCGAGACGATGTGCCCGCCCTCGCCGTGCCGCTCGATCAGCGGGCCGAAGATCTCGATGCCCCAGACGACGGCCCGCAAATTCACGCCCAGCGTCCAGTCCCACGCGGCATCGCTCCACATGCCGTAAGGCCCGCCGCCGCCGACGCCGGCATTGTTGACCAGGATATGGACCTTGCCATAGCGCGCGAGCGTGGTCTCGGCCGCCGCCGCGAGCTCACCCTTGAGCGAGACGTCGGCGCGAACGCCTTCGACGTCGGCGTTGGTCGATCGCAGCTTCTCGAGCGCCGCCGCCAGAGCCGCGTCCTCGATGTCGCAAAGCATGACCTTCACGCCAGCCTGAGCCAGGGCGGAGGCGATCCCGAACCCGATGCCCGAGGCGGCGCCCGTCACGAACGCAGTCTTTCCCGCAAGATCCTTCATGTGCCTCTCGCCAAGCCTGATCCGGTCCAGCATAGCATCGCGCCACAGGCTCTCACCAAGGGCGGCGGCTCTTTCCCCGGCTCTATGGGTGCTCGCCTTAGGTTAGATCAGCAGATGCCGCCGGACGGCTTCGGGCGTACGCAGCTGCTCCCGGCCGATCTCGGCGACCACGGCGCCCTTGTCGATCACATAGCAGCGTTCGCTGATCGCCAGGATGGTGTCGAGATTCTGCTCCACGAACAGGATCGTCGTGCCGAGCTGGTCCCTGACCGATTTCAGGACGTCGCAGATCATGTCGACGATCGAAGGCTGGATGCCCTCGGACGGCTCGTCGAGCAGCATCAGCCGCGGATTGCCGACCATGGCGCGGCCGATCGCGAGTTGCTGCTGCTCGCCGCCGCTCAGCGTTCCCGCCGATTGGCGCCGCCGCTCCTTGAGGATGGGGAAGTACTGATAGACCAGCTCGATCAGCCGGCGATCCCTGGCGGCGTTCGCCAGCAGGCTCACCTGGATGTTCTCCTCGACGGTCATGCGCGGAAAGACCTGGCGGCCCTGCGGGATGTAGCCGATGCCCAGCCGCGCCCGCTCGTCGGCCGGCAGGTCGGTGATCGGTCGCCCCTGGAAGTCGATGCGCCCCGACGTGGCGCGCAGCAGCCCGATCAGGCAGCGCATCGTCGTGGTCTTCCCCACCCCGTTGCGCCCGATCAGGCTGACGATCTCGCCTTTGCCGATCGTCATGTCGACGCCGCGCAGCACCGGCGTGCGGCCATAGGCGGCGCACAGGCCCGCGACGGCGAGCACCGGCTCAGCCGACATGGCCCTTGCCCAGGTAGATCTCCTCGACGCGCGGATCGGCGATGATGGTGTCGATGCCGCCCTGCGCGAAGACGCGGCCGAGATGCAGCACGGTGATGCGCTGCGCGATCTGGCGCACGAAGGTCATGTCGTGCTCGACCACGAGCATCGTCATGCCCTCGGCATTGAGGCGCTTGATCATGTCGCCGGTACGCTCCGTCTCGTAAGGCGACATGCCCGCGGTGGGCTCGTCGAGCAGCAGGAGAGCCGGCTGCAGGGCGACCGCCATGCCGATCTCCAGCCATTGCTGCTGGCCGTGCGAGAGGATGCCGGCCGGCCTGTCGGCGTCGTCCTGCAGCTGCAGGAATTCCAGCAAGCGCTGCTTCTCCCGCTCCAGCGCCCGGCCCGACGATCTGCGCTGCAGCGCGATCTCCAGGTTCTGAGCGACCGGAAGCTCGCGGAACACGCTGGGCACCTGGAGCTTGACGCTCATGCCCCGCTCGACCCGCTCATAGGGTTTGCGCCGCGTCACGTTCTCGCCGCGGAACAGCACCTCGCCACCGGACGGCACGTAGGTTCCGGCCACCAGCTTGAAGAGCGTGCTCTTGCCCGCGCCGTTGGGGCCGATCAGGCAGTGGATCTCGCCGGCGGCGACCTCGAGGTTCACCTCCGAAACGGCCGACAGGCCGCCGAAGTGCTTGTCGAGCGAACGGGTCTGCAGGATGGCGGTCACGGCGAGGGGCCCTCCGCCCCTGCCTTTTCGCGCCGGCCGAGCCCGACCAGGAAGCGACCGATGCCGTGCACGAAACCCGCGGGCACGAGCAGAACCGTGAGCAGCAGCAGCAAGCCCATGAGGATGAGGGCATATTGCTGGCTGTAGACCGTGATGGTCTGGAACATCAGCAGCAGCAGGAACGTGCCGACCATCGTCGCCGTGAGGTCCTGGCGGCCGCTGAAGGCCACCCAGATGATCGGCATGGCCGCCGCCGGCAAGCCCATCGACGCCGGCGGGATGAACTGCCCCCAGGCCGTGTAGAGGCCGCCGCTGAGCGCGGCGAGCGAGCTGCCGATGACGAACGCCACGAGCTGGTACTTGCGCACGTCGTAGCCGAGCAGCTCGGTGCGCAGCGGATCCTCGCGGATGGCCACGAGCACGTTGCCGAAGCGGCTGTTCACCAGCACGCGCAGGCCGAGATAGATCACGAGCAGCAGGGCGAGGACGAAGTAGTAGAGCGCATTGCCTTCGAGGACGATCACGTCCCCGGACCATGGCAGCTCGAGCGGCGGCATGCCGATCATGCCGTTGAAGCCGTTGAAGCGGGCCTGGCCGATCGCCCATTCAGGACCCGCGGTCTGGCCGAAGAAGGCGGCCAGCGCCAAGGTCGTGGCGAAGGTGACGATGCCGAAGAACACGCCGCTGACACGGCCGTAGATCAGGAAGTAGCCGAGCAGCAGGGCGAACAGGGCCGCCACGCAGACGGCGCCCAGCAGGCACAGCAGGGTCATTGCCCCGCTGGCGGCCAGGTTGATCGACAGCACGCCGTAGCCGTAGCCCGCCACCCCGAAGAACGCCGTCTGGCCGAACGAGAACATGCTGGTGTAGCCCCACATCAGCGAGAGGCCGAGCGCCGTCAGGGTGAAGATCAGGAGGTAGGCCACGTTGCCGACGTCGTAGGGGTCGGACACCGCCGGATAGAGGAGCGCGATGGCCAGCATGACGGCGAAGCCCGCCCAGAAGGCGCGGCCGTTGCCCATGGTCTGCGGTCCGTTCAGCCTGCGCAGGATCGACATCGCGGTCCTAGCGCTCCCGACGCGACAGCCAGCCGGACACGCCCTCGGGCAGGATCCGGATGACGACGATGACGGTGATCAGGAGGCCGATCTGGCCGGCGATCTGGCCATACCAGGCGTTGAGCGCGGTGCGCACGACGGCGAGCAGGATGCCGGCCGGCGCGGTGCCGAGCAGGACGTTGGCGCCGCCGACCACCACGGTGACGAACGATTCGATGATGAAGGTGATGCCCATGGTCGGGATCAGCGTCATGGTCGGCGCGTAGAGCGCACCGCACAGGCCGGCGAGCGCCGCGCCGAGGCCGAAGCTGATCGCATACATGCGCTCGGTGCGCACGCCGAGCGCCTTGGCCATCGCCGCGTTCTGCATCGTCGCCCGCGCCATCACGCCATAGCCCGTGCGCATGAAGATGAGGTAGAGGCCGGCCAGCACGCCGACGGCGGCGCCGAACAGCACCAGGCGATAGGCCGAGAAGGTGTAGTCGCCCACCTTGAAGCTGCCGAGCGGCGTGCCGATGCCCTGCCAGCTCGAGCCCAGCACGACCAGCATGCCTTGGGTGACCATCAGGCTGATGCCCCAGGTCGCCAGGATGGAATCGAGCGGACGATGATAGAGATGCCGGATGATGGTGCGCTCGAGCGCGATGCCGACCAGCCCGGCCGACACCGCGCCAAATGCCTGGGCGAGCGGCAGCGGCACGCCATGCTGCACGGCGATCACCGTGACGTAGATGCCGCAGGTGATGAACTCGCCGTGCGCCATGTTGATGATGCCCATCATGCCGAAAATGATGGCGAGCCCGGCGGCGGCGAGAATCAGGAAGGCGAAGACGTCGGCGAATTGGAACGCGATCGAGAAGGCTTCAGCGAACATGGCGCACGGAATCGATGGACGCGGACCGGCGCGCCCGCCGGCGGCCCGGCATGATCGGGGTCGACGGCAACACTACTTCTTCGGCAGGTTGCTCGGCGAGTACTGCGTCTTCGGATCGTTCTTGGTCAGGTCGCAGCCGACCTCGCCCAGCCAGTAGGGCTGGATCAGGCCGAAGTCCTTGATCACCCGCACGGAGTGGTCGGGATTGACGCCGATCAGCCGCATCTGATGCGAGGTGTGCTGGCTCTTCGGATCGATGCAGATCTTGCCCTCCGGCGCATCGATGCAGGCCTCGCCGGTGGCGATGACCTTGCGCAGGTCGGCCTTCTTGGTCGACTTCGCCTTCTCGACGAGCGCCTTGTACATGTAGAGCGCCGTGTAGGCGTTGTAGCCCATGTCGTTGATGTAGGCCTCGTTCGGGAACTTGGCGCGCCAGCGCTTCTTGAAGTCGTTGGCGGCCGGCGTATCGATCTCCTCGAACCAGTTGGCGGTGGCGTGCATCTTGGCCAGCGCCGGCGGCGGGAAGCGCTTGTGCTCGAAGCCCAGCATGACCTTGATCGAGCTGCCCATCGGGTAGGCGAGCTTGGCGGCGGCCGCCTGTTCGAAGAACGAGTCCTGCGAGGCGCCGACGTTGAGGGTCATGATCCAGTCGGGATTGGCCTTCTGGATGTTCTGGATGGTCTGGCCGAACTGCGAGACGCCGAGCGGGATGAACTCCTCGCCGATCACCTGGCCGCCCTGCTTCTTCATCAGGTCGCGCGTCCACTCGGCCGAGAGCTGGCCGAAATTGTAGTCGGCGGCGATCGTGTAGACCTTCTTGCCGAACGTCTCGGTCATCCACGGGATCAGGGTCGAGAACTGCTGCTCGGGCACGGCGCCGATGCTGATGGTGCTGGCGTCGCACACGCCGCCTTCGTACTGGTTGGTGTAGAAGTACGGCACGTCGGTGCGATTGACGATCGGGCGGACGGCCTCGCGCGAGGCGCTGGTGATGCCGCCGATCAGCACGTCGACCTTGTCGCGCTGCAGCAGGCGCCGCGCGAACTCCTGGTAGCGCGCATTGTCCATCTGCGGATCGAGATGGATGAGCTCGATCTTGCGGCCCATGATGCCGCCGGCGTTGTTGATCTCCTCGACCGCCAGCAGCGAGCCGTTGAGCTTGGGCTTGCCCATCAGGGCGATGTCGCCCGACACGTCCTCGAGCAGGCCGACCTTGATCGGCGGCTGCTGCGCCTGTGCCGACGACAGCGCCAGGGCGACCGCCAGCGATGCCGCAGCGGTCACGCTGCAAAGTCTCGTCGTTCGTGCTGACTTGCTCATGTTCCCCTCCTTTGTCCCCTCGCGGTCGATGATCGACCCGATCGCTATGCCCTCAGGGCAGGTACTTCTTCAGGATGCCGGCGCCGACCGTGTATTTGGGATCGACGAAGTTGCCGAGGCGGACCCGGCCGCACTGGCTCAGCATCATGTAGGCGTCGAACTGTTCGTAGCCGTAGTCGGCGACCATCCAGCGGATCAGCTCGCGATAGGCGATGCGCGTGGCGTCCTCGAGCGGACGCGTGCTGCCGATCGCCATGATGAAATCCTCGGCCTCGAGCCGCGGCCATTCGATGGTCCAGCGCTTGACGAGATCGACGCGGATCGTCGTCGTGCTGGCGTGCTCGACGGCGACGCCGCAGACCTCGCCGTCGCCCTGGCAGGCATGGGCATCGCCGATGAACAGCCGGGCGCCCGGCACGCGGACCGGCAGGTAGGTCACCGTGCCCGGCCCCATGTCCGGCAGGTCCATGTTGCCGCCGTGATTGTCGGGCGTGAGGGAGCTGATCGAATCGATCTCCGGCGAGCAGCTCAGCGTGCCGATATGCGGCTTGTAGGGCAGCTTGACCTTGTCGCTCCAGTGCACCGTCGTCTCGTCGACCAGGACCTTGCGCACGATCTCGGGCAGCGGCTGGTTCAGCGTCGCCGTGTAGTAGGTGCCGGTGAGCGCACCGAACTCGGGAATGAGCGCGCACGTGCCGCGGGGCTGCTCGCCGCGCGGGACCATGTCCTCGATATGGACGGCGAGCGCATCGCCGGGCTCGGCGCCTTCGATCATGATCGGGCCGTTCTGAGGATTGGCGAACGGCAGGCGGATCTTCTCGCTGGGCTTGTCGGCCTCGGTCTTGATGCGGCCGCTGAAGGCGTCGCGCGTATCGACGACGATGCGATCGCCGGGCGCGACGCTCAGCACGGGCTTCGAATAGGGCCCGATGGTGAAATGGAACTCGGCCTGCTGCTCTTCGGTGAGCGTATGCGTCTTGCCGGTCTTGCCGGCGGCGCTGCCGCGCCGGTTCATGATCGATTGCGAGACCCAATTGTTGTAGCCCATGGCTCTGTTCTGCTCCCTGTCAGACGGGCGGACGGCGCTTGTGCCAGTCCGTCGCGAGTTGGAAGGCGTGTCCGCCGCGCAGAAGAAGATCCTCCTCGAAGGGACGCGACACGAGCTGGAAGGCGATCGGCAGGCCCTTGGCGGTGAAGCCGCCGGGCAAGGTGATGGTCGGGCTGCCGGTCACGTCGAAGGGCGAGGTGAAGCGCAGCAGCATCTCCAGCGCCTTGGGGTCTTCGCCCAAGGTCGCCATGGTGGCGGTGGTCGGCGACGCGGCGTACTGCGCAGGGATCACCAGCAGGTCGACATTCTGGAAGAACGCCTCGACCTCGCCGCGAAAAGCCGCGCGCGCGATCAGGATCTTGGTCAGGTCGAGGCCCGACAGGCCGCGGCCGAGCTCGATGACGCCGCGCAGGCCCGGCCCGTACTGGTCGGCATGCTTGGGAAAGGTCGCCTCGTGGGCCACCGCCGTCTCGACGGCGCAGAGCGGCAGCCAGTCCCTCACGATCCGGTCGGGCGACGGGAACCTCGCTTCGCGGATATCGGCGCCGAGATCGCCCAGGACGGCGATCGCGTCGTCGACGACCTTGACCATGTCCTTGTCGACGCCGGTCGTGTTGAAGGCGCGGTCGACGGCGACCCTGACGCCGCGGATGCCACGCGGCAGCCCGGCGAGGTAGTTGGGCACCGGCTGCTGCACGGCCGTCGGATCGTTGGGGTCGGCGCCCGCGATCACGCCCAACACGGCCGCGGCATCGGCGGCGCTGCGCGTCATCGGGCCGATATGATCGAGCGATTCGGCGAGCGCGAAGACGCCGTAGCGGCTGACCCGCCCCCAGGTCGGCTTCAGGCCGGTGACGCCGTTGGCGGCGGACGGGAAGCGGATCGAACCGCCGGTGTCGGAGCCGAGCGAGGCGAAACAGAGGCCGGCTGCCGTCGCCACGCCCGATCCGCTCGAGGAGGCGCCGGACCAGTGGTCCTTGTTCCACGGATTGACCGGCGGCGTGATCGAGGGGTGGTGGTCGGCGAAGGCGCCCTCGGTGAGCTGCAGCTTGCCGAGCAGGACGGCGCCGGCCTGGGCAAAGCGCTCGACGACCGTCGCATCGTGATCGGGCTTGAAGTCCTTGTGGATGGCCATGCCGGCGGCAGTCGGAATGCCCCTGGTGTAGCAGAGGTCCTTCACGGCGATCGGCACGCCATGCAGCGGCCCGCGCCAGGCGCCGCGCTTGATCTCGGCCTCGGCTTCGCGCGCCTGGGCGCGCGCGAGATCGGCGGTGACGGTGGCGTAGCTCTTGAGCCCGCCATCGAGCTTGGCGATGCGCTGGAGCATGGCCTCCGTCAGCGCCACCGGCGAGAGCGCGCCGGCCTTGATGCGCTCGGCGACGTCGACAAGGCCGAGATAGTGTAGCTCGTTGCTCATTGCTTCCTCGCTTCGAAGGCCGACGCCGCCTGGATCAACCGGGCTTCGTCGAAGTGACGTCCGACCAGCATCAGCCCGACCGGCAGCCCTTCTTTCGTGCCGCAGGGAATGGTGAAGGCCGGATGACCGCTCACGTCGAAGGGACAGGTGTTGGCCTGCATGTTGAGCGCGCGGTCGACATAGACCTCGCGCTCGCAGTCGGGCTCGGGAATGGGCGTGGCCGTGAAGGGGATGGTCGGCATCGCCAGCATGTCGACGTCCTTCAGCGTCCGGTCGTAGGCGTCGCGCAGCAGGACCCTGAGGTTCTGCGCCTTCGAGTGATAGCGATTGTGGTAGTGCCGATGGAGATACTCGCCCAGCAGCAGCACCAGCTTGACGGTTTCCGAGGCGTCGTTGAGGCGCGAGGCCATGCCGCGCGCAAACGCCTCCTGCATCGACAGCGGATAGTAGGCGGCGACGTTGTTGCCCACGCCATAGCCCTTGAGCATCATCTCCGCCGCGCCTTCGAGGATGATGCCGCTCCAGATGTGCGGCCCGTCGTAGTGCATCGGTATCGAGACCTCGGAAACCGTGGCGCCGGCCGCCGCCAGCGAGTCGATGGCGGCGCGGGCGATGCGGTCGACCTCGGGATCGCTCTCGGGGTGACCGAAACCCTGCTTCAGGACGCCGATGCGCAACCCGGCCAATCCTTTGCCCAGCGCGGCGAGATAGTCGTCGGTGCGGGCGAGCTGGGTGCGCGGGTCGAGGCCGTCGTGGCCGGCGATCACGGTCAGCAGCCGCGCCACATCCTCGGTCGAGGCACCCATCGGGCCGCAATGATCGACCGAATAGGAGATCGGCATCGACCCCGTCGTCGGCACCAGACCCCAGGTCGGCTTCAGCCCGTAGATCCCGCACCAGCTCGAGGGCGTGCGGATCGAGCCGCCCTGATCGCCGCCCAGCGCCATCGGCACGTCGCCGGCGGCGACGACCGCCGCGCTGCCGCCGGACGATCCGCCGGCGCTATGCTCGACATTGTGCGGATTGAGGATGGGACCGGTGGCGGCGGTATGGCTGGCGCCGGAAAAGCACAGATCCTCGCAGGCCGCCTTGCCGGCGATCGTGCCGCCGGCTTCCAGGATGCGCGTCACCACCGTCGCATCGATCTCGGGCACGTAGCCTTCGAGCAGCTGCGAGCCGTTCATCATCGGCACGCCGGCGACGCAGATATTGTCCTTGATGGCCACCTTCTTGCCGGCCAGCAGCCCAGAGGGCGCGCCCTCGATTTCGGTCTTCCAGTACCAGGCGTTGTAGGGATTCTCCTCCGGCGACGGCCGGTAGCCGGGCGTGCGCGGGTATTTCACGGGAAGCTTGGGCTCCACCAGCCGGTCGAGCCGGGCGCAGGACGCGATCGGCCCGCGCATCAGCTCGCGAAAGGACACGAGGTCGTCGTCGGCGAGCGCGAGGCCGAACGTCTCAGCGATGTCCTTGAGCTGCTCGATGCTGGGAAGCCTCACCGTCATCGCCCGCCGCCCTCCTGGCGCCTCGTCCGCAGCGCCGGTCAAAACGCGTGCCAAACAAAAAAGGCCCGGCGGCTCCTCGCGGAGCCTCCAGGCCTTGCTGCCGTCGAGGCTGAAGCAGCCTCGCAATCTGTCGTCTCGGGCGGCTTTCCCACCCCATCGACCGTCGCGCGCCATGATGGACGCCGTTGTCCGGCGCGCGTGCGGCCCGCGATACTCCCGTCCGGTGCCATAGCTGTCAACCGCGTTCGGCGCCGCGAGCAATGCGCCTTGACGCATGCTGCTTTGCGCTGCCACCGTCGGCCGCGGAGTGACACGCACCATGGCAAAGCGTCGACGCGAAACCGTCCATCTCGGCGTGCTCTACTCGCTGACGGGGCCATACGGCCTGGTCGGCCGCGAGATGCTCAACGGCCTCACGCTCGCCGTCGAGCAGGTCAACTCCAGCACCGAGTTCGACTTCCAGTTCGCGCCCCTGGTGTTCGATCCAGGCGGCGATCTGCAGAACTACCAGGAGCATTGCGAGCTCCTGATCCGCGACAAGGGCGTGCGCCACATCGTCGGCTGCTACACCTCGGCGTCGCGCAAGCAGGTGCTGCCGCTGATCGAGCGCTACGACCGCCTGCTGTGGCACTCGGCGCGCTACGAGGGCTTCGAGAACAGCGACAACGTGATCTATGTCGGCGCCGCGCCCAACCAGCATGTCGTGCCGCTGGCGCGCCACATGATCGAGACCCTGGGCACCAGCGTCTACTGCGTCGGCGCCAACTACCTGTGGACCTGGGAAACCAACCGGGTGCTGCAGGAGATCGTGACGGCAGCCGGCGGCGAGATCATCGCCAAGCGCCTGGTCGCGCTGTCGGATACCGGGATCGACCACATCGTGCGCGAGGTCATCGAGCGCCGGCCGCCCATCGTCTTCAACACCCTGGTGGGCGAGGCGAGCTACCGCTTCTATCGCGAGCTGCATCGCGCCCTCGCCCGCGAGCAGGCGCGCCACCCCGGCCTGCCGCGTCCGACCATCCTGAGCTGCAGCCTGTGCGAGCCCGAGCTGCGGCTGATCGGGCCGCGCGCCTCGGTCGGCCACATCACCTCGTCGGTCTACTTCGCCAGCATCGACACGCCGGAGAACCGCAGCTTCGTGCGGCGCTACCGCGAGATGTTCGGCAGCAGCAACCTGCCGTCGGTCGACGCCGAGGCCTCCTACCTGTGTGGGCTGCTGCTGGCGCGCGCCATCCGCCGCGCCGGCTCGACCGAGGTCCATGCCGTGCGCGCGGCGGCCTGGCGCGACGAGCTGCAGGCGCCGCAGGGCCTGGTCCGGGTCGACGAGGAGAACAACCACTGCTACCTGACGCCGAGGCTCGCACGCTCGCGCGCGGGCTTCGGCTTCGAGATCCTCGACACGGCGCCGGCACCGGTGAAGCCCGACCCCTACCTGACCTGGCTCGATCTCGACGACCTGGCGCGCGGCGCGCGCGCGCGGTCCGGCCACGCAGCGGTCGCCGGCCAGAACCTGCGGGTGGTCAAATGAACCGCCGCCAATCGCGCTCGTTCCGCGGCCTGCACGCCCTGATCGAGCATCCGCCGGGACGGGACCGTACGGTGCTGAAGACCCAGCTCGAGTTCCTGGGGCTGCGGGTCACGGTTCACGACTCGGCAGCGCCGCCATCGTGCGACTCCGTCGACATCCTCTTCTTCGATGCCGACAGCGATCAGTCAGTGGAGGCCGAGGAGGCCGACCGCGACGTCGGCCTGCCGGTGGTCGCCCTGATCGGCTCCGAGACCCCGAGCCGCCTGCAGGCCATGCTGGCGCGCCAGCCGTCGGCCTATCTGATGAAGCCGATCCGCTCGACCGGCATCTATGCATCGCTCGCCATCGCCACCCACCAGTACGCGACGTTGCAGGCGATGCGCCGCAAGCTGGCGTCGGCCGAGGAGCGGCTGAGATCGCGTCGCCTGTTGTTCGCGGCGACGCTGCAGATCATGAACCAGGCGCAGGTCGGCGAGGCCGAAGCCTTCCGCATCCTGCGGCGCGCGGCGATGTCGCGCCGCCAGACGGTCGAAGCCGTCAGCGCCCAGATCCTGGCCGGCGAGTTTCCCGTGCCGCGCCTGCTCGCGGGTTAGCCCCCTCGCTTCGCTCGGGGTGACGGCGCCTACATCTTCTTCCACTCCCCCGCCTGCTCGAAGGCGAAGGCCGCCTTGTAGATCGTCGGCTCGTCGAAGTGCTTGCCGACCAGCATCAGCGACACCGGCAGCCCGTCGGACATGCCGCAGGGCACGGCCATCGCCGGGTGGTGGGTGATGTCGAAGGGCGCGGTGTTGGAGATCATGTTGAGGGCCCGCTCGACATAGAGCTCGCGCGGCGCGTCGGCCGGCGGCAGCTCGGTCGCCTTGAGCGGTGTCGTCGGCATCATCAGCAGGTCGTAGTCGCCCACCGCCCGGTCGTAGGCGGCGGTCAGGAGGCGCGTCTGGTTCATCGCCTTGCCGTAGTAGCGGCTGCCGTAGTAGCGGCGGATGTAGGTGCCGAACATGGTGAAGAGCTTGGTGGTCTCCGACATCTCGTTGGCGCGGTTGCGCCAGTTGCGATGGAAGTCCATCAGGCTGGTGACGTATAGATCCGGCCGGCTTACGCCGTACCCGTCGCCCCACATCATCGTCTGGGTCAGGCCCTCGGTGCCGATCGGCATCCACAAGGCGGGCGCCACCATGTGCATGGGAATCGAGACCTCCCCTACCGTGGCGCCGAGCGATTCGAATTTCTTTGCCGCGGCCCTCACCTTGGCATTGACGTCGGCCTCGGCGTTGGCCTGGGCGAAGCCCTCCCT
>JAEWIV010000191.1 GCA_023386865.1 Pseudomonadota bacterium | reverse complement strand
CCTATGGGCTGGTCAGCCGCCGCGGCGTCCTGCCGAACTGCTTTAGCCAGGACCACATCGGCCCGCTCGCCTGGACAACCGAGGATGTCGCGATCCTGCTGCAGGCCATCGCCGGCCACGATCCCGAGGATCCCGGCTCGGCCGAGGCCGCCATTCCCGACTACTCGGCCGCCCTGACCGGCGGCGTCGACGGCCTCGTGATCGGCGTGCCGACGGCATGGCTGGAAAAGGAAGCGCCGCCGTCGCCCGCCACGATGGCCGCGTTCGAGGCGGCGCTCGACGTGTTTCGCGGGTTGGGAGCGAGCGTACGGCCGGTCGCCCTGCCGCCGATCGAGCAGTTCGACGATGTGAAGAAGACAATCGCGATCTGCGAGCTTTTCAGCATCCACGCCGCAGATCTGCGCACGCGGCCCGAGCTGTTCGGTGCCAGCCTGCGCTATCGCATCATCGCCGGCGGCCTGGTCCGCGCCGAGGACTACATCCAGGCGATGCGTCTCAGGACCGACCTGGCGCGCAGCCTGCAGGCCGTCCTGTCGACCGTCGATCTCCTGATGTTGCCGACCGGTGAGCCGGCGGGAAAGCTCGAGCCTGTTCCGCCCTCCAGCCTGTTCACGCGGCCCTCGCTCACGGCGGCGTTCAACGTCGGCGGCAATCCGGCGCTGTCGGTCTGCTGCGGCTTCGATGCGCGCGGCCTGCCATTCTCCCTGCAGATCGTCGGCCGCCTGTTCGACGAGGCCACGGTGCTGCGCGCCGGCGACGCCTATGAGAAAGCGACGCCATGGCGTGACAAGCGTCCGGTGCTGTAGTCAACGGAGCGCGGACCTCCAGGTCCGCGGTCCGCCAAGCCTTTACGCCTTGACCTGCTGGCCCAGCCAGTCGATCGCAGCCTGGGCGCCGCCCTTGCCGTGAGGAATCTCCAGGGCGTTCAGCGCCACCTCGATCACGCTCAGCGTGCCGAGGATCATCGGCGCGTTGACGTGACCCATGTGAGCGACGCGGAACGCCTTGCCCGACAGCTCGCCGATGCCGTGGCCGAGGATGACTCCGCACTTCTCGTTGCAATAGGCGCGCAGCGCCTCAGGATTGCGGCCGCTGTTCATCAGCACGGCAGTGACGGTGTCACAGCGCTCACTGGGTTCGACGATGTTGAAGCCGATCGCCTGGCCCTCGGCCCAGATGCCGACGGCGCGGCGCACCGCCTCGGCCAGCAGCCGATGGCGACGGAATACGTTGTCGAGACCCTCGGTGAACAGCATGTCGAGCGCCTGGCGCAGGCCGAACAGCAGATGCTCGGGCGGCGTGCCGGCGTACTTCTGGTAATGCTGGTCACCCTCGCGATCGGTCCAGTCCCAGTAGGGCGTGCGCAGGCCCGCCTTCTTGTGGACCTCGCGCGCGCGATCGTTGGCGGCGACAAAGCCCAGGCCCGGAGGCGCCATCATGCCCTTCTGCGAGCCCGACATGGCGACATCGACGCCCCACTCGTCCATCTCGAACGGCATGCAGCCGAGCGACGCCACCGCATCGACCATCAGCAGGGCGTCATGCCCGGCGGCGCGCACGGCCTGGCCGATCGCGGCGATGTCGTTCACCACGCCCGAGGCGGTATCGATCTGCGCCACCAGGATCGCCTTGATGGTCTTGCCCTTGTCGGCCTTGAGACGGGCCTCGACCTCGGCCGGCCGCACGGCGCGCCGCATGTCGCCCTTCAGGATCTCGACCTCGACGCCCATGCGACGGGCGCTTTCGCCCCAGCCGATCGCGAAGCGCCCGCTCTCCAGCACCAGGATCTTGTCGCCCTTGGACAGCACGTTGGTGATGGCCGCCTCCCAGGCGCCGTGGCCGTTGGCGATGTAGATGTAGGCATGCCCCTTGGTGTTGAAGACGCGGGCGATGTCCTTCAGCAGGCCGTCGGTCAGGGCGAGCAGCGGCCCGGAGTAGATGTCGACAGCGGGGCGATGCATGGCCCGCAGCACCTCGTCCGGCACCGTCGTCGGCCCCGGAATGGCCAGGAATTCGCGCCCTGCACGCACACTCATGCTGTTCCTCCGCAATGTGGCGAATACATTAGCACAGGTAGGCCATCGGCCCCGGCAATTGCTTTCCTAATGGCTGCCCGCCGGTTGAGTAGGGACGAGGCCAGGGACCGTCGGCCCGGTGTACGATGCCGTCGAGGGGGAAGCATGATCATCGATTGCCACGCCCACGTATTCACGCACTGGATCGGCGCCTGCGGGCATCCCACGCGCGATGTCCACAACCGCTACCTGCAGCGCATGATCACGCGGACGGCGGCCTCGACCTTCCGCGCCCGCGACGGGGCGCCCGCCGACACCAGGGCGCTGTACCGCGCCGACGACGCGGGCTGGAGCGGCCTCACCGACGTCGACTTCCGCGTCGGCCGCTTCGGCCAGCTCGAGTTCACGCACCGGGGCGAGGACCACGTCATCCAGTACATGCCGGTCGGCATGCAGGAGATGACGGCGCCGCCGGAACTGATGCTGGCGCAGATGATGTACGCCGGCGTCGATCACTGCCTGCTGCAGGCGGGCGGCTCCTATGGCGCGATGACGGAAATGAACGCCTTCGCCCAGCAGCAGTATCCCGGCCGCATGACCGGCATGATGCACGTCGACGAGGCGATGGCCGGCACCGAGCCCGAGCTTGCCAAGGTCGATCACGCCTTCCACGCCCTGAGGCTGCGCGCTCTCTACTTCAACGTCGATTCGATGAGTCGCCACGGCTTTCCCTGGCCGCTCGATGCCAAGGAGATGGCGCCGTTCTGGGCCAAGCTTGCCGAGCTCGGCATCGTGCTCTGCCTCGAGCCGAGCTCGGGACCGACCTACGACAAGGCTGGTTACATGGCGCACATTGCGGCGCTGGGGCGGATTCTGGCGCGGCATCGCGATCTCCGCGTCCACCTGGCGATGAGCCCACCCGTCCCCTTCTTCGCCAAGAACGGCCTCTACGAGTTCCCCGAGGAGCTTTTGGCCGTCTACCGCCACGAGCCGCTGGTGCTGGAGGTCATGTTCCCGATCACCTACGGCGGCATCTGGGACTATCCCTACCCCGAGGCGCAGGCCCTGACCGAAAGCCTGCGCGACCAGCTGGGCGCCCATCGGCTGGTGTGGGGCTCCGACATGCCCAACGTCGAGCGCTTCTGCACCTATAGGCAATCGCTCGACTACGTGCGCAAATACTGCCCCTTCCTCACGGCGCGGGAGAAGGATCTCATCCTGGGCGACACCTGCGCCGCGTTCTACGGCATCGGCAAATCGCGCGTTTGAAAGGGTCTCATGATGGGTGACGGCGTGTTCTCAGGCCTGCGGGTGATCGATTGCGCGAGCTGGATCGCGGGGCCCGCGGCAGCAACCATCCTCTCGGACTTCGGTGCCGAGGTGATCAAGATCGAGCCGCCGGGCGCGGGCGACCCGTGGCGGGCGTCATCGCCCGTCCCCGGCAAGACCGTGGACTACTGGTGGCAACTGACGTCGCGCAACAAGCGCAGCCTGGCCATCGATCTCAAGGTTCCCGAGGGCCTTGCGGTGCTTCAGCGCCTGATCGGCTCGGCCGACGTCTTCATCACCAATTTCCCCTTGCCGGTCCGCGAGCGCCTGAAGATCGCCGCCGCCGACCTGCTGGCGATCAATCCGCGACTGATCTACGGCTCGATCACGGCCTATGGCGAGGTCGGCGAAGAGGCGGCGCGAACCGGCTTCGACGCGACCGCCTACTGGGCCCGTACGGGTCTGATGGACATGGTGCGGGTCACGCAGGAAACCGAGCCGGTGCGGTCCATGCCGGGCATGGGAGACCATCCCACGGCGACCGCGCTGTATGCGGCGATCGCCACGGCGCTCTATCGTCGTGAGAAGACGGGGCGCGGCGGCGTGGTGCAGACCTCGCTCCTGCAGAATGGCCTGTGGGCGAACGGCTGCTTCGTGCAGAACCGGTTGTTCGGCGAGCACGTCGCGCACCGGCCGCCGCGCAGCGGGACGCCGAGCGCGCTCGCCAATCACTACCGCTGCCGCGACGGACGGTGGTTCCTGATGGCGCTGCACAACGAGGCGCGTCAGCTGCCGAGCTTCCTGAAAGCGATCGGGGCCGAGCATCTTGCGGAGGATCCACGCTTTGCGACGCAGCCATCGCGGCGCGCCAACGCCCCGGCGCTGACGGCGATCCTCGACGGGATCTTCGCCAAGCGCAACCTCGCCGACTGGCGAACGATCCTGGAAAAGGCCGGCGTGACGTTCGGGCCGGTATGCTCCGTCGACGAAGCCGCGGACGACGAGCAGTCGCGCAAGATCGGCGCTCTCGTGCCGTTTGCCGACGGAGCCAACCTCACCGTGTCGAGCCCGTTCCACCTCGATGGCGAGACCAAGGTCGCTCCTTCCCGTGCGCCCGCCGTCGGCCAGCATTCGGAGGCGGTGCTGCGCGACGCCGGGTACTCGGCCGACGAGATCGCCAAGCTCAGGTCGCTCGGCGTGCTGTGACGGGCTTCAGCGGAAGGCCAGGCCCTCGAAGCGGCCGGACCGTCGCCAGTCGTCGATGTACTTGAAATAGGCCGAGGCGCCGGCCGGATAGCCGACGGCCAGGCGCGCGGCCAACCCGGCATCCTGGCCCTCGTTGTTGTAGTAGCCCGGCGTGCAGTCGGCGCCGCCGGTCATGCGGCCCATGCCCGTCAGCAGCAACTTCACCCAGTCGTCCTCGGCCTCCTTCGTCACCTCGATCTCGCGAAAGCCATGGTCGAGGGCGTGCCGGATCTCGATGGCGATGGTGCGTCCGGCCTCGCTGAGATTGTGCGGGACGTTGGAGATCAGGTTCGCCCCCTGAGTCGGCTGCACGAAGAAGGCGTTGGGAAAGCCATGGACGTGCATGCCGTGCTTGCTGCGCATCCCCTCTTTCCAGTGCCGGGAGAGCTTCAGGCCATCGCGGCCCACCAGGTCGAAGCCGGCGCGCCGACTATACTCGGTGCCGACTTCGAAGCCGGAGGCATAGATCAGACAGTCCAGCGGATATTCCATGCCGGCCACGACGACGCCCCGCGGCGTGATGCGCTCCACGCCCTTGCCGTCGGTATCAACCAGATGGACGCCGGGCAGGTTGAACGCTTGCAGGTAGGAATCGTGGAAGCACGGCCGCTTGCAGAGCTGGCGGTACCACGCCTTCAGGTGTTGCGCCGTCGCCGGATCCCGGACGATCGCGTCGACGCGGGCGCGTATCTCCTCCATCTTCTCGTGGTCGGCGTCCTCGAAGGCGGCCAGCATGCCTTCGCGAGTCCGCTGCTCCTTGGGCAGCGTCAGGATGCGCTGACGGATACGGCGCGACAGGTCGGTCCAGCCGTCCTGCACCAAGTCCTCCGTCGCAGTCCCACCGGCCTGGTTGGCCGTGAAGTTCTCGAGCCAGCGCTGCTGCCAGCCCGGCGTCGCGATCGAGGCGAACCAGTCGGCATCGATCGGCGCATTGGCGCGGACATCGACTGAGGACGGCGTCCGCTGGAAGACGAAGAGCTCCCTGGCGGCGCGCGCGAGATGGGGCACGCATTGCACGGCCGTGGCGCCGGTGCCGATGATGCCGACGCGCTTGTCGGCGAGCCCGGTCATCGGCGCGCCGGACGGATCGCCGCCGGTATAGGCGTAGTCCCATCGGCTGGTGTGGAACGAACGCCCGGCGAACGTGTCGATCCCCGGGACTCCCGGCAGCTTGGGAACGTGCAGCGGACCGGTGCCGAGCCCGACGAACCGCGCGGTGAAGGCGTCGCCGCGGTTGGTCCGCACGAGCCAGCACGAGCGGGCGCCGTCCCAGGACAACTCCTTGACCTCGGTGTGGAACAGGGCGTTCTCATAAAGGCCGAAGTGCCGGCCGATGCGGCGGCAGTGCTCCAGGATCTCGGGAGCGTGCGCGTATTTCTCCGTCGGCCGGTGTCCGGTTTCCTCGAGCAGCGGCATGTAGACCATCGATGCCGTGTCGCACTGCGCGCCGGGATAGCGGTTCCAGTACCATGTGCCGCCGAAATCACCGCCCTTCTCGACGATGCGCACGTCCTTCACGCCGGCTTCCACCAGGCGCGCCGCGGTCACCAAACCGGCGAAACCGCCGCCGACGAAGGCGAAGGTGACGTGATCGGTCTTCGCGGTACGCGGCTCGATCGGCATGTAGGGATCGTCGAGGTAGCGCGCGAACGCGCCCGCCACCTGCACATACTGGGCGTTGCCCTCGGGACGCAACCGCTTGTCGCGTTCCTCGCGATACTTGCGCCGCAGAGCTTCACGGTCGATTGGCAGGGTGGCGCGGCCGGCAGTCGAGTTCATGAGGCCGGCCTATACCGCGCCGGCCCCGAGTCGGCCAGTCTCGACCGGAATCGCTAGTTTGCCTGCAACCGAACGCCTTCGGCGTTGCGGATGTGGTCGTAGTTCTGGCTCTGGTACCAGCTCATGAACGCCGCATAGGTCGTGGGCTCGTACTTGATCGGATGGTCGGCATCGGTGCACGAGGGCAGGCACACCATCTCATGGTCGATCGTGCAGTCGAAGAAGAACGGGATGGCGTAGCGCTCGCCCCCGGAACGGTTGACCACCCGGTGCGGCGTGGCGCGGAAGCGTCCGTTGCTCCATCGGTTGAGCATCTGGCCGCTGTTGACCAGAAAGGCCCCCTCGATGACCGGCGCGTCGATCCAGCGTCCCGACGCGGTGCGCAGCGAGAGACCCGGCACCTTGTTTTGTGCCAGCAAGGTCATGAACGACGTATCGGCGTGCGGCGCCAGCCCGTACTCGCCGTCCGCCAGCACGGGCGTATGCGGGTAGTGCGACATGCGCAGCGTATATTGCGGCTCGCGGAACGCCGGCGCGAAATACTGCGCAGGCAGGTCGAGGGCGGTGGCATAGATCGGCAGGATGCCGAGCGCAGCCCGCTCCAGCGCATCGCAATAGGCGACGACGGTCTCGCGGAAGCCCGGCAATCCGGCCGGCCACTGGTTGGCGCCGCGGAAGCGCTTGTTGGCGACCACGTCGGGATGGTCGGTCGGCAGGTCGCGCTTGACGAAGAACGCTTCGTTGAGATTCGGCTTGTTGTCGGTGCTGACGTCCGAATGACGCGTGGTCGCCGCCTTCATCGCCAGGTAGCCGATATTGTGCTCGTTGATCTTGAGCCGGAGCTTGTCCGCCAGCGGCTGGGCGTGAAACCGCTCCGCCTCGGAGAACACCCGGTCGACCAACGCCTGAGGCACGCCGTGCCCGGTCATGAACCAGAAGCCGATATCCTCGTAGGCGTGGCGCAGCTCGCGGGCGCAGCGGGCGAGCGCAGCGGCGTCGCCGGCAATGGCGCCCGATACGTCGATGATGGGGATTTCCTCGCCGTTCACGCCGGACATCGAAACTCTCCTGACAGCTGGCACGCTTTTGGCAACGCCACAGGGGCGTCACCCGAGCCTAGGACAGCGTTCCTGCTCGCGGCAAGGACCATCGCGCGACACGCTCGCGGGTCTTGCCCTGCGATAGCGGCGGCCTCACAGTCGCACCAGGGAAGGAGACTCCGGGCAGGCCCATGCAGCTTACCGCAAACCGGGTGGTCGGCGCCGAGATCACGAACCTGGACGTATGCGCCTTGGACGACGCGGCCTTCGCCGTGCTGGACGAAGCGCTGCTGCGCCACCAGATGCTGGCGATCCGCGACCAGCGGCTCACGCCGGAGGCGTTCATTGCCTTTGCCCGGCGCTTCGGCCCCATCGACCTGCACGTCCTCGATCGCTACTGGATGCCGGAGCATCCCGAGATCTACGTCATCTCCAACATCGTCGAAGACGGCCGCCCCATCGGCAATCCGCGCGAGGGGTTCGGCTGGCACACGGACCTCAACTATTTCGTCAATCCCACGGCTGTCACGCTCCTCTATGCCATCGAGGTGCCGCCAGAGCGCGGCGATACGCTATTCGCCGACACGGCGCTCGCTTTCGGCGCTCTGCCGGCGTCGCGTCGGGCGGAGTTGCGCCGACTGCGGGCGCGCCACAGCTATCGACTCCTGCATGAATCGCGTCCCTGGCTGCCGCCGATGACCCCGGCCCAGATCGAGCGTACGCCGGACGTCGAGCATCCCGTCGTGCGCCGGCATCCGCGCGCCGACCGCGAAGGGCTCTATCTTTGCGACCGCAGCAATGTGCGCCTTCTGCTGGCCCACGCCGATGAGGACGAGGCCGGTCGCCAGCAAGCGGAACTGCTTGCCCATATGGTCCGCGAGGATTTCGTCGAGGCCCACCGCTGGAGGCCGCGCGACCTCGTTCTGTGGGACAACCGAACCTTGATCCATACCGCCACCGAATACGACCGCGACCGGCATCACCGCCATGTCTGGCGCACCTCGGTGCGCGGCGAAGTGCCGATAGCTGCCGAATGACCGCATGCCCGAGGATTATCGCAGTTCACTCATTGCAACACATGGGAAGGGAAGAAGGGGGATCACATGACACGCTTCACGGCAATGGCCCTGGCTGGCGCCTTGGCGCTCGGCCTGTCGGCGCCAACCACGGCGGCTTACGCCCAGCAGGACAAGAACGTTCTGGTCTGGGGAGACACGCTGCCCGCGGGACTCGATCCGCACGCGATCTTCGACGTGCCGATGCAGTTCATCCTGCTGAACATGTACGACACGCTCTATCGCTACGTCGGCAATCCGCCGCAGCTGCAGCCGTGGCTCGCCTCGGCTCACACGGTCAGCGAGGACGGGCTGACCTGGACCTTCAAGCTGGTGCCCGGGGCCAAGTTCCACGACGGCAGCCCGGTCACGGCGGGCGACGTCGCCTATAGCTTCCGCCGATTGCTTGCCATGAAGCGCGGCCCGGCCGGCGCCTTCCTGCCGGTCCTCAAGGCCGACAACGTCACGGCGCCCGACGCCGAGACCGTGCGCTTCGTGCTCGACAAGCCTTATGCGCCTTTCCTTGCCGCCATCCCGCTGGTCGCCATCGTCAGCCAGAAGCAGGTCGAGGCAAACGTGAAGGACAACGACTTCGGCTCCGCCTGGCTCTCCGCCAACGACGCCGGCAGCGGCGCCTACCGTCTCGACCCGGCGTCCTACCGGCCGCGCGAAGCGCTCGACCTGATCCGCAACAAGGATCACTTCAAGGGATGGTCGGACAATGCCAAGCCGATCGATCTGGTGCGTTCGCGACCCGTCGCCGAAACATCCACCCGCGTGCTGGCGCTGATGCGCGGCGAGATCGATGCCACCGATTCCTACCTGCCGACCGACCAGGTGGAGCGGGTGGAGAAGAATGCGCGCACCCGCGTCGCCCGCGACGAATCCATGCGCGTCTTCATCATCCGCATGAACAACAAGAAGCCGCCGTTCGACAACGTCAACGCCCGCAAGTGCTTTGCCTCGGCCTTCAACTATGACGGCTTCAACCAGGTCATCCTGAAAGGCTATGTCGACCGCAACCCCGGCCCCAATCCGCGCAACCTGTGGGGCAATCCCCCCAATCTCGCCGGCTACAAGTTCGACCCGGCGGCGGCAAAGGCATTCTGCGACAAGGCCAAGGCCGAAGGCGCCAAGCTCGACCGCGAGGTCGAGATCCACATTCAGAGCGAGCTCGAGCAGACATCGCAGGCGGCCCAGATGTTCCAGGCCGATCTGCAGAAGCTCGGCATCAAGATGAAGATCGTACCCAGCACCTGGGCGCAGATCACCTCGGCGACCGGCAAGCCGGAGACCTCGCCCGATCTGTGGATCCACTGGGTCAGCACCTATTTCGTCGACCCCGAGAACTGGGTCGGCCAGATGTACGACACGCAGTTCTTCGGGACCTGGAAGGCATCGTCCTACTACGGCAACGCCGAGGTCGACGAACTGCTGCGCAAGGCACGGTCGACCAGCGTCCAGGCGGAACGCGACAAGCTCTACCAGCAGGCGACGACGCGTATCGTCAAAGATTCGCCTGACATCTGGGTCTACAACACAATCCAGCTGCGCGGCCTCTCCAAGCGCGTGCAGGGCTACAAGTTCAGCCCGGTCGGCGGCGGTGGCGACCTGCGCTGGATGTCGCTGTCGGAGTGAAGACCAGCATCATCCTCGCCAACGACGTTGGGGAGATGTCCGCGCAGCGGACGGAGGGGTCATGCGCCGGCAGTCATGACCTCTCCGGCGCTTCGCGCCACCTCCCCATCGCGGCCTCCGCGATGGGGAGGCGGAGTCGTCCATGCTGCTGTTCCTGATCCGCCGTCTGCTCCTGGCCATCCCCGCCCTGCTCGGGCTGATGGTGCTCACCTTCGTGCTGGTGCGCGTGGTCCCGGCCGATCCGGCGACCACGCTGGCGGGCGAGACCGCGAGTCCGCAGCAGGTCGAGGAGATCCGCCGCAAGTACGGCTTCGACCGGCCGCTCTACGAGCAGTTCGGCGTCTATGTCAGACAGGTCGTGTCAGGCGATCTGGGGAACTCGGTGTTTTCGAATCGTCCCGTGGCCAACGACGTGCGCCGCACCCTGCCCGCCACGCTCGAGCTCATCTTCGTCTCCCTCCTGCTGGCGACGCTGATCGGGATCCCGCTCGGCACCTTGGCGGCCATCCGCCACAACGGCCTGCTCGACCATGTCGTGCGCGTGGTCACGGTCGGAGGGCTCGCCGTGGCATCGTTCTGGTTCGCGATCATGCTGCAGCTCCTGTTCGCCATGGAACTCGAATGGCTGCCGTTACGTGGTCGTATCGGAGTGAATATCGGCGCGCCGCCCGGAGTCACCGGGTTCTTCCTGATCGATTCTCTCGTCGCCGGCCGGTGGGATCAGTTCGTCAGCAGCCTGCGGCACATTGCGATGCCCGCGATCACCCTCGCCGTCCCGGCGCTCGCGACCATCGCCCGCTTCGCGCGTGTGGGCGTGCTCGACACCATGCAGCGCGATTTCGTGCAGTACGAGACGGCCGTCGGCTACCCGAGGCGACGCATCGTCTGGGTCTACGTCCTGCGCAATTCGGTGATCGCCGCCGTGACCCAGGTCGGGCTCCTGTTCGGCGCCCTGGTCTCCAGCGCGGTCGCGGTCGAGGCGATCTTCGACTGGCCCGGCCTCGGCAGCTATGCCGTGCAGGCGATCCTCAGCAGCGACTACAAGGCCGTGCTGGCGGTGACCCTGGTGGTGGGAGTCATCTACGCCGTCATCAACATCCTGGTCGACCTGGTGCACGGCCTGCTCGACCCGCGCGTCGCCGAGCAACTATGAGACTTATTGCGCTGAAGTTCCTGCGCGACGTGCCGGCGGTGCTGGGCCTCGGCATCGTGCTGTTCGGTCTGTTCGTGGCGGTGTTCGCCGGCCAGCTCACGCCCCATCCCGAGGCCGCCTTCCAGGCCAACCTGCTGCAGCGCTTCAAGCCGCCGTCGGCGGAGTTCTGGTTCGGCACCGACAATCTCGGCCGCGACATCTTCAGTCGCGTCGTGCTCGGCACGCGCAGCGCCTTCGTCATCGCCCTGACCGTGGTTGGCTCGGCGATGCTGATCGGCGTGCCGCTCGGCCTGTTCGCGGGCTACCTCGGCGGCTGGCGCAGCGAGCTCATCATGCGGGTGACCGACGTTGTGCTGGCCGTGCCGCAGCTGATCCTGGCGCTCGCCCTGGCGCAGCTCATGAAGCCCGGCCTCAGCACGGCGATGCTGGCGCTTGCCCTGACCTACTGGCCGTTCTTCACCCGCACCGTCTATGCCGAAACGCGCAGGCTCAAGAGTTCGCTGTTCGTCGAGGCCCTGCAGGGCGTCGGCGCCTCCACCGCGCGCATCGTGTTCCTGCACATCCTGCCCAATGCCGCCTCGCCCATCATCGTGCGCGCCACGATCGGCATGGGCTTCACGATCCTCACCGCGGCGGTCCTGGGCTTTCTCGGCGTCGGCGCCACGCCGCCCGACCCGGACTGGGGCCTGGCCATCGCCGAGAGCCGCAAGTTCCTGCCCGAGACCTGGTGGTTCGCCACCTTTCCGGGCCTCGCCATCCTGATCGCCGTGCTCGGCTTCAACCTGCTGGGCGACGGTCTGCGCGACCTGGTGGATCCCCGCCTGAGGCGTTCGCGATGAGCGACGTGCTGCTCAAGGTCTCCGACCTCGCCGTATCGATCAGGGGCGACGAGGGCCTGGCCCACATCCTCGATCGTGTCGACCTCGAGATCCCGCGTGGCCGCATCGTCGGCGTGGTGGGCGAATCGGGATGCGGAAAGTCGACCTTGATCAAGGCAATCCTCGGCATCCTGCCGCCGCGCGCGCGCATCGAGGCCGGCGAGATCGTCTTCGAGGGTCGCGATCTTGCGAGGCTGCCGCCCGCCGTCCTGGCGCGTGACATCCGCGGCGCCGCCATCGGCTTCATTCCGCAGGATCCGTTCCTTGCGCTCAACCCGGTCTTTCGCGTCGGCACCCAGATGCTGGAGACCATGCGATGGCATGCGCCGCCGGAGTGGAAAGGACGCCATCGCCAGCGCCTGGTCGAGCTCTTGCGCGCGGTGCAAGTGCCGGATCCCGAGCGCGCTCTCGAACGCTATCCGCATGAATTCTCGGGCGGCCAGCGTCAGCGGCTGCTGATCGCGGCCGCCCTGTCGTGCCAGCCGCGGCTGCTGATCGCGGACGAACCGACGACGGCGCTCGACGTCACCACGCAGCAGCAGGTGTTGATGCTGCTGCGCAACCTGGTCGCCGACTTCGACCTCTCGATGCTGTTCGTGACCCACGATTTCGGCGTGGTCGCCCAGCTCTGCGACGAGGTGAGCGTGATCTATGCCGGCCAGACCGTCGAGGCGGCGCCGACGCGGCGATTGATCGACGAGGCCGCACACCCCTACGCCCGCATGCTGCTCGCCTGCCATCCCGATCGCGCAACCGATCTCGGCGGCATCCCCGGCAGCGTGCCGAGCCCGTTCGCACCGCCTCAGGGTTGCCGGTTCCATCCACGCTGTCCGATCGCCATCGCCGACTGTACCGGCACGCGGCCGGCCATGGAGGAAGCGTCCGCCCGCCACGATGTGGCCTGCCCGCGCCACCGGCTTCCGCTTCCGCAAGCAGCCACGCCGTGACCGGCCGACACGACATCCTCCTCGAGGTATGCGAGCTCGTGACGGTGCTGGGCCGTGCGCGCCCGCTGATCGGGCGGCACAGCGCCGGGGTACGCGCCGTTGACGGCGTCGATCTCGAGGTCGCGAGCGGCGAGATCCTGGGCCTAGTCGGCGAAAGCGGCTGTGGAAAATCGACACTCGCGAGAACCCTGCTCGGCGTTCAGCGCGAAACCGCGGGCGATATCAGGTTCGACGGCCGCGCCGTCGGAGGCCTGACGCCCATGGAAGCGCGCCGCGTGCGCAGCGACATCCAATATGTCCACCAGGACCCCGGGGCGGCGCTCGACCCGTGGTGGTCGATCGGCCGTTCCCTCGAAGAAGGGCTTACCATTCGCGGCAACCGCTCGGCCGTCGACCGACAGGCGCGGATCCGTCGCGCGCTCGACCAGGTCGGTCTCGATCCGGCGACGGCCGGTCGTTATCCGCACGAACTTTCGGGTGGCCAGCTGCGCCGTGTCGGCATCGCCCGAATACTCGTGCTCGAGCCGAGACTGGTGATCCTGGACGAGCCGACCGCCGGACTCGACCTTTCGGTGCAGGCCACCGTGCTGCGCCTGCTGCGCGACCTGCAGAGCCGACTCGGTCTCACCTACCTGTTCATCAGTCACGACCTCTCCGTCGTGCGCCGGCTATGCGACCGCGTGGCCATCATGTATCTCGGCCGCATCGTCGAGATCGCGCCGACCGAAGACGTCTTCAGTGCACCGCGCCATCCCTATACCCGGGCGCTGCTCGCCGCCTCGCCTCGGCTCGACAGCGAGCTCGTGCAGCAGGCGCAGGCGCCGGTGCTGGGTGAGCCGCCCAAGCCGGGCGCCGCACCGCCGGGTTGTTCGTTCCATCCGCGCTGCCGGTGGGCCGAACCGCAGTGCGCCCTGAACCGGCCCGAGCCCGAGTCTGTCTCGAGCCGTCATCTGGTAAGCTGCCTGCGCTGGTGCGATCTGCCGCCTCAGTGAGAAGCGACCTCTGGAGGAAGCCTTGTCCGACACGCGTTCCAACATTCCGTCTTTCGACAGCGAGGAAATCCTGGCCGGCATCCGCCGATGGGTCGAGATCGAGACGCCGAGCCACGACGGCACGGCGGTCAATCGTCTCGTCGACGTGGTCGAGAGTGATTTGGCGCGGATCGGCGCGCCGACCAAACGCACCCCTGGACGCGACGGCTTTGGCGACATCCTCGAGGCGCGAGCGCCATGGGGCGGCGAGGACGAACCCGGCATCCTTATCCTGGGCCATCTCGACACGGTGCATCCGATTGGCGCGCTCGCGACCACTCACGTGTTTCGCCGCGACGGCGACGCCGTATTCGGTCCGGGCATCTACGACATGAAGGCCGGCTCCTACATGGCTTATTATGCCCTGCAGCACTTCGTCCGCGAGGGACGACGCACCAAGCTGCCGGTGCGGGTGCTCTACGTGCCGGAAGAAGAAGTCGGCAGCCCGACCAGCCGCGCCGCCATCGAGGCCGCCGCGCGCAAGTCGAAGTATGTGCTGGTCATGGAGCCGGCGCGCGACGGTGGCAAGTGCGTGACGGCACGCAAGGGGTGGGGTCGCTTCGACATGACCATCACCGGCCGCGCCTCGCATGCCGGCTCGCGGCCACAGGACGGCCGCAGCGCCCTGCATGAGCTTGCACGGCAGATCATCGATCTCGAGTCGATCACCGACTATGACAAGGGCATCTCCGTCGTGGTCGGCACTGCAAGCGGCGGCAGCGCGCCCAACGTGGTGCCGGCGCACGCAACCGCCACCATCGACTTGCGTGTGCCGCCCGGTATCGACGTCGACGCGGTCGTGAAGCGCGTCCTGCAGCGCACGCCCTTCAATCCGGACTGTCGTATCGAGGTCGCAGGTGGCGTCAATCGGCCGCCCTACGAGAAGAACGCCGGCATCGCAGCCTTGTTCGAGCATGCAAAGGCGTGCGCCGCCGAGGTCGGGTTCGTGCTCGAGGACACCCCGCTCACCGGCGGCGTCAGCGACGGCAACTTTCCCGCGGCACTCGGCATCCCGACGCTCGACGGGCTCGGCGCCGACGGCCGCGGTGCCCATGCGCTTGACGAGCAGATCAGTTACGCCTCTCTGGTGCCGCGCGCCCAACTCCTGGTGCGGATGCTCGAAACCCTGACCTGATGGGAAGGGACTGAACGTCGATGACGCGATCTCCTTGCCCTCGGGCAACTGCGAAATTGTCGACGCAGGCGTCGTCCGGTTGATGGTGCTTCATTACTAGGCAGTTAGTAACAAGGAACCAGTAGGCCCGCGGCCTCGTTGTCACCGGCATGAGCCCGTACCGAGCCAATTCCCCTCCAGATTCAGTCATGAATGCCTCGACCAACGGGGCGCACGACGAGGCGCGGCTGGCCCGCCTCTCCTCGGCTTTCCAGAACGGCGTCGTTCTGGTCGACTCCAGTGGTGCGATCGTCTGGATGGACCGTACCGCACGGCGTCGCGTCGACGGCGAACTGCGCAATCTCGCCCTGCCGCTGGATCGATCTGAATCGAATTCGGTCGATTGCTTCATGTCACCCGTCGATCTGACCATCGACGGCGAGTGCGTGACCTTGGGCGTCATCCAGGAAGCCGACGAAAAGAAGCGCACGCCCGATCTCATGGCGGCGATCGAGGCCGTGCTCGCCGACAGCACTTCATGGTTCACCCGCACCGTCATGGATAGGCTGAGGTCGGTCAGCCAGGCTAACGGCGAAGAGCCGTCGTCCGGCCCGAAGGGCAACGGCGCATGCCAGCTCGACACGCTGAGCGCACGCGAGCGCGAGGTCCTGGAACTGATCTGCGAGGGCAAGGGCAACGCGCAGATGGCGGGCATGCTCGGCTTGTCGGAGAACACCGTGCGCAACCACATTGCCGCCCTGTACCGCAAGATTGGCGTCAACCGCCGGACCGCCGCCGTCATCTGGGCGCGCGAGCGCGGCATCATCGGCCGGGAACGGCCCGATCCGGTTCGCTCACCGCGGCGGGCCGGCAACGGTCGAACGGGAACACTTCCCTACTAGTAGGCTAGTAGTTTTCTCTCTCTTGCGACGCACGGCATGGTGGGATTCCATGGACCGTGCTTCGCCTCTATATCGCCGGCAACTCCCCAAGCTCTCGTCGGGCTGAGCAGAACGTCATGCAGCTGCGCCAGCACATGGGCGCTGGTGCTTGGAAGATTGAAATCATCGACGTCCTGACCAACCCCGAGCTGGCTGAGCAGGCGGGCATACTGGCTACTCCTACGCTCTCCTACGAAAACGGGATCCGCCCGCGGCGGATCGTCGGCGATCTCAGCGATACCAAACGCGTGCTCGAATTCCTCGGTATCAAGCCGGATGGTGACGCATGACTACGCAGGACATCGACAGCGCGGACGTGCTGGAACGGGTGAAGACCGGGGTCAACGCCTTCGACGAGCTGGTGATGGGCGGCTTGCCTCGGGCCCGCACTACTGTGGTGGGCGGCACCCCAGGCAGCGGCAAGACGGTCTTCGCCACCCAATTCCTGGCGCACGGCATCACCATGTACGGCGAGAACGGTGTCCTTGTGACCTTTGAGGAGCCGCCGCGCGACATCGAGGCCAACATGCGCGGTTTCGGCTGGAATCTCGCGGACTGGCGCCGGGAAGGCCGGCTCGCTTTCGTCGATGCCAGCCCGCCCCCCAACGACGAGCTGGTGATCGGCGACTTCGACCTGACCGGCCTGTTGGCCCGCATCCAGCACTCCGTGAAGGCGGTCAATGCCCGACGCGTCGTCCTGGATTCGCTGACCCAGCTGTTCGACCATTTTATCGCCGACCCGAAGATCCTGCGTCGCGAGCTCTTCCACATAAGCACGGCGCTCAAGCAATCGGGCCTCACCGTCCTGATGACCGCCGAGCGCAACAGCGAATACGGCGAGATCACCCGCCATCGGCTGGAGGAGTTCGTCGCCGACAATGTCGTCATCCTCCGCAACGTCCTGCAGCGGGAGAAGCGCCGGCGCACCATCGAGGTCCTGAAAATGCGAGGCAGCCATCATGCCGAGGGCGAGGCGCCGTTCACCCTGCTTGCCAACCAGGGGGTCGTCGCGGTGCCGCTGTCGTCGCTCAGGCTGGAGCAGAAGTCGAGCATGGTGCGCGTGACCAGCGGCAACTCGGCGATCGACGAAATGTGCGGCGGCGGTTTCTTCCGCGACAGCGTCACGCTGGTCAGCGGCGCAACCGGGACCGGTAAGACTTTGCTGGTGACCAACTTTCTGGCCGGAGGCGTGGCCGCAGGGGAGAAAGCTCTCCTGTTCGGCTACGAGGAGAGCAAGGGCCAGCTCTTTCGCAATGCCAGCGGCTGGGGGGTCGACTTCGCGTCGATGGAAGCCGAAGGCAAGCTCAAGGTCATCTGCCTCTATCCGGAGGCGCAAAGCCTGCCCGACCATCTCTTGATGATTCAGAGCCTGGTCGACGAGTTCAAGCCCAGCAGGATTGCCATCGACAGCCTGTCGGCTCTCGAACGCATTGCCCCCGACACCGGATTCCGCGAATTCCTGATCAGTCTCACCTCCTTCATCAAGAAGCGCGAGATCGCCGGGCTGTGCACGGCCACCAGCAAATCGCTGATCGGTGGAACGAGCGCCAGCGAACAGCATATCTCGACGCTGACCGATTCGATCATCTTGCTGCGCTACATCCAGGAGCAGGAAACCATGCATCGCGGCCTGATCGTCTTGAAGATGCGCGGCAGCGAGCACGCCAAGGAGATCCGTCGCTTCTCGATCGACGGCGGCGGGATGCATCTCGGCGAATCCTTCGGGGAGACGCCGAACGTCTTTGTGGGCGCGAGCCGCGATTACACCTGACGGCGCAGATGGCACGCCGCACTGCAGGGCCGGCACGATGAGCATGATGACTGGCAATTCCGGTACCAGCCTCGACCAGGCGGAGGTCCGCTTCCTCGTCGAGCGGAACGCCGACGGCATCCTGGTGGTGGACGAAGAAGGCGTCGTGCTGTTCGCCAATCCCGCAGCCGAGCATATCTTCGGCCGCCCACCGAGATACCTGGTCGGCTCGCCGATCGGCGTTCCGATAACGGCCGGCGAGACCGCCGAGGTCACCATCCACAGGCCCGATGGCGGTCGGATCGAAGCGGAGGTCAGGGTGGTCGAGACGACCTGGCGACACCGGCCCGCCCGACTCGCAACCCTGCGCGATATCTCGGCTCGAAAGGCCATGGAAGAGCGTCTGAGTCACGCCGCCAGAATAGAGGCCGTCGGCCGCCTGACGGCCGGCATCGCCCACGATTTCAACAACCTGCTGACGGTCGTGCTGGGCAACCTCGAAAACGCCCAAAGGAAGCGGGCGATCGACGAGGCCGCGGTTTCGCTGGCTCTCGAGAATGCGACTCGCGGCGCACGGCGCGCCGCCGGTCTCACGGAAAAACTGCTGGCTTTTGCGCGGCGCAAGGCACTGGAGCCGAGAATCACCGACGTCAATCTCCTGGTTTCCGGCATGTCGGACCTGCTGCAGCGCACTCTGGGCGAGGGCATCCGTGTGCGAACGGTGCCATCGACCGGTCTCTGGCCGGTGGATGTCGACCCCACCGAGCTCGAGGCGGCCATCCTCAACCTGGCAGTCAACGCACGCGATGCCATGCCCTCGGGGGGCGAGCTGAGGATCGAGACAGAAAATGTCCAACTCGACTCCCAGCAAACGGCCAACCGGTCCGGTTTGCGGCTTGGCGCCTATGTCCAGATCTCTGTTGCCGATTCGGGCGTCGGCATGTCGTCGGATGTGCTGCAGCACGTGTTCGAGCCGTTCTTCACGACCAAGGGAGGAAGGGGCACCGGCCTCGGGCTGAGCCAGGTCTACGGCTTTGCGACCCAGAGCGGCGGCGGTATCGTCCTTCACAGCGAGCCGGGTGTTGGTACGACGGCCAGGATCTATCTGCCGAAGTCCGAAGCGAGGCACGTCGCCCCGGCGACGGATGAAAGCTCGGGGCCTCCAGCGGCGCCGGTGCAGGGGAGGCCCGGCGAGACGATCCTCGTCGTGGAAGACGACGACGACGTCCGCAGCTACACGGTCGGCAGCCTGCGTGACCTGGGCTACGCGGTCCTCGAGGCGGGCGATGCCACCGCCGCCCTGGAAATCATGGCGCGCGAACCGGCCATCCGCCTCTTGTTCACCGATCTCGGCCTCCCCGGCGACATGGACGGCAAGGAGCTCATCGAACGAGCACGCCGCCTTCGACCCTCGCTGAGCGCGATAATCACGACGGCGTATGCGGCGAGCGCTCTGCTGCACCATGGCCGGCTCGACCCGGGCATCGATCTGCTTTCAAAGCCTTTCACGTTCGACGCCCTGGCGGCCCGGCTGCGGGAGGTGTTGGACCGGCCACAGAGCACGGCCGCCGGCTGCATCCTCGTCGTCGAGGACGAGTTCCTGGTCCGAATGCTCCTCGTCGAAACCCTCGAGGAGCTGGGCCACCAGGTCGAGCAGGCCGGCACCGGCAGCGAGGCACTGGCGAAGTTCGTCGATCTCGGCGAAGCCGTGTCCGCCGCCATCGTCGATCTGGGACTGCCCGACCGGCCGGGCGGCGAGGTGATCCGGCAAATGCGCGATGCGCGGCCCCAGCTGCCGGTCATTCTGGCGACCGGCTATGCCGACGGGGCCGTGCGCGAACGTTGGTCGACCGCGTCTCTGGTCCAAATCGTCGAGAAGCCGTATCAGCCGAAAGACATCGCGGCTGCCCTCGAGAAGCTTGGCGTTTCCGCCAGGGCGTAGGTCGACGACGCGCCGGGCTAGCTGTGGCAAACGTCACAGACGGTCTGCAGTCACCTGTCTATGCTCTGCCCTGGGCGACAAGTGGGAAGAGGGCTGAAAGGGCGGGGAACGACAGGAGTGAAGAATGGCGCCTCCGGTGCGTACCGATTTCATGCCGCTGGAAGAGTTCCGGCGGCGCATGCAGATGCATATCGCCCAGGGCTGGCAACCCATCCTGCCGCGGCAGGAAATCATCATGAACCCGGCCTTCTCGGCGAGCTTCGACAAATTCGCCTGGTCGTCGGCACATGAGCTGAGGCACTACATCGTCTATCGCAGCGACGGCGGCGTATTTGCCCGCGGCCTCGTGCGCTCGACCGGCGACCTCCAGAAGATCCACAAGGATCTCCGCGACCTCGGCATCAAGGAGGGCGCCAAGGTGCGCCTCGCTGCCGCCCTCTATCGCCGCAAGCACGCCGAGCCGACCAAGCGCTACATGATGGCGGTACAGTTCGCCCATATCCCGATCACCGGCGACACGGAAGTGGTCGAGGCCTCCCCTGCCGTCGTCCAGCAGTCGGAGGAGAACCTCGCGAACCGCGTGCTCGACTGGGTCGAGCAGGCCGGCGACGAACCCAAATGGAGCGGCGACCGCAAGAAGCGAATCGCCGACTGGGCTGCCGTCGCGCGCCGCCTCGGCTATCCCAAGTTCCTCGAGCTCTGGCACTACAACCGCAAGCTCGTCGCGCTCTATGTCCAGGTCCAGTTCGAGCACAAGCGCAAGGAGATGACCGGCGGCAAGCCGCCGCCGTTCGACGGCTCCTGGGGCGCCGACCCCTGGCGAGTCTATCCCTTCAAGATCATCATGGCCGAGTGCAAGCGCAAGACGAACATCGACGACTGCTACGCCCACACCGCCAACCAGCTCAGGCAATCCGAGCAGGACATCCTCGCCATGATCGACGACGTCTACAAGGCGATGATCAAGTACCAGTCGGCCCACTCGCAGGATTATCGCCCCGGCTCGATCACCGGCTCCGCAAGGGCGAAGTACGGCGACCTCGCTCCGTTCCTCGAGGATCTGAAGAAGCAGCTGAACGACATCAATTCGCTGATGCAGACCTACACCAAGAACAAGCAGTACGACCCCGGCCTCTTTGCAGGGTTTTGACCGACAGCGGCAGTGCCGCCGGAGGAGCGGTGCCCAGGCGCCGGATCGAGCCACCGACACTGCGGCACGAAGAGGGCGGTCCTCGCAGAAGGACCGCCTTCCTCAATTTACTCGTGCCGGATTAGCTACAGATAACGCGACGGCAATACGACCTTGTCATTGGTCAGTATCGTCTCCAGCGTCGTGATGCCCGCAGCGTAATCTCCGGCATTGCACTTGGCGATCGCCTGCGGGGCCGGACCAGATGCATCCGTCCGGGTATACTCACGCCACTTCTTGGCGAGCGCGGCGCAATAGTCCTTGTCGCTCATCAGCGCCCGCCTTGAGATGGCGATGTCGACGCTGCGGTTGCGCCGTTCCGGGACTTGGTCGGCGGTGGGGACCGGCAGGTCTTGCTCGCCCACGCCGCCCGTCAGAATCGCCGCCGCCGGTACGCCGTTGCGCTGCAGTGCTTCCTTCGCGGAAGCGGCGCGCCGCAGGGAGAGCTGCAGGTTGTACTCCGCATTGCCGACCGTGTCGGTGTGGCCACGCACGGCTACAGCGGTCCCGCCCTGCTTGAAGGCAGCTGCGGCCTGAGCAACCGTCTCGGTCGCCTCGGCCGACAACGTCGATTGATTGGTGTCGAAGTACACCGTGAAGGCCTGCGGCCGAGGCGCCGCGGGCGGCGGGCTGGTCAACTGCGTCGGCTGTTCTTGGCATGCCGCCAGCAGCAGCCCAGCTGCCGACGCAATCAGGAACTTTTTCAGCATGTGTGTTTCCCCTCGGTTTGACCCGCGTAGTGCCGGCCGAGAGGCGATTAAATACGGGCTTGGGCAAATAAGTTTGCGATAGATCAATTCCCGGAATTTTCCCGTTCAGCGTTTCACTGGTGGGGCCCGGAGACTTTTTCAATTGCCGGAAGCAACTGCCGCGACGACGGGTGGTTATGCCAGCGTGGTGGAAACGACTGAGAACATCCTTTGCCTCACGCCGTTGTCGGCGCAACGTCGCGTAGAAACGCCGTCAGACATTATTCGGATGGCCTTGCTAGCGCTCAGCCTCTCGGCGTGCACGCCGGCCCCCCGGCAAGTAATGGCGCGTCACCCGGTGCCGGTCGAAATGGCGTATCCCTGCCCCGGCGAAAGCGGGATGCCGAGATTCGTCGACAACCAGGACGGTTTCCTTGGCGTGAGCCAGCTTCGACCCACCGGCGCAAAATGCACATTCCAATAGAGGACGCCAGAAAGTTCAGTTCGAAGTTTGACGCTCCGCCAACCGCTGATACATCTCGGCCAATTGCGTCATGGTCGCCTTGGCATGCGGATCCTTCATCTCGGCCGCTTTCGTCCAGGCTTCTTCCGCCCGGTCGCACCAATATTTTGATGTCCAGAGGCTGCCAATTCTCAAGGGAGGTCTCGGCCTTCTGGAGTTGCGTTGAGCGGCCATTGTTCTTCCCGTCGTATGAAAAGTTTATGGCTGCTAGCGAAAAAATCGCTGATCTTTATCAACACTTTGCAAGGCGTACTCTGCACTGCCCTGCGCTCTAGAATGCTCCATCCTCTTCTCAGCGAACGCCGCAAAGCGCGTTGGTCAAGGGGACCCTATGGTACGGATCGCCCACGGCAATGATCTGGATCAAGAGTTGCTGGTGCTCAGCCTGGTGGTCGGCCCGAGTGTCGTACTCGGCCTCACGTTCCTTTCCTACCTGGCGCATTACTCCTGAGGCGGCGATAGCATCGCAGGAGCATGGCGCGGCGGTTGCTTCGACGGCGCACATGCTTCGCTCCACGTAAGTCCACTTCTGGAGCAAACGGCGGTGCGGAACTCCCGGAAAGCGAGGACGATTTGCAGGGCCTTGGAGGTTCGTCGAGCCGACGAGAAGCCTGAACGCGAGCGCACGAAGCCAATTACCCCGCGATGCCGCCCACGACGAGACCTTGGTCCCCGCGGTCGCGCTGCTCACCCAGGCGTCTACGCTGGCCGGGACCAGGAACGTCCAGGCGGCGGCGCCGTGAGTTCATCCACACGGCGTCGAAGCCAGTAGTTTCAAGCTGGCGCATACTTTGGAAATGGTGCCCAGGGGCGGGATCGAACCACCGACACTGCGATTTTCAGTCGCATGCTCTACCAACTGAGCTACCTGGGCGCGCCGTGTTGGCGGCGGGGCTTATAGGACGCGTCAGCGCTCCTGTCCAGTTGGCGTGCGGCCGGCTCCCGGGTCCTCGTCGGGCGGGGCCTCGTCGGTCTCGATGCGGTAGCCCTCCTTTAGCCAGCGCCCGAGGTCGATGTCGGCGCAGCGTTTGGAGCAGAAGGGGCGATACCCCGCGCCAACCTCCTTGCGGCAAACCGGGCATTTGGCGGCCGTGCGCACCGCGCGCAGCGGAATTGGTCGTTCAGTCATCGGCGTCTTGCTGCAGTGCCTCGAGCTGGGCCGCCAGAGTCGCGCCGCGCCGGGCGCGGGTCAACTCGAAGTGGCCGAGCCGCGTGAAGCCATAGAGCTGGGTGGGCACCGGGTCGTCGGCAAGGGCATCAGCGAGCGCTGCCTGCACCTTGTCGCGGTCGTAGGTGCTGCGCATGGTGACGAAGTCGATCACCACGGCGCCCGCGAGATTGCGCAGGCGGAGCTGCTGGGCGATCGCCGGTGCGGCCTCGAGGTTGACCTCGACCGGCCGTCGCGGTGCGCGGCCCTGGCGGCCGCCGGCGCTGCCGCTGTCGACGTCGATGGCGGTCAGCGTCTCGCCCGGCTCGAACAACACCTCCACCCCGCTCTCCAGCACGATGCGCGGCGCGAGTGCCGTATCGATCTGGCCTTCGACGTCGTCGATGTCGAAAGCGGGCATCGCCCCGTTGTGCCAGCGCACGCGGATCTTCTCGCCCAGGCGGTCCAGCTCGTCCTGCAGGGTGCGCGCCATGCCGCGATCGTCGAGGATCACCTCCTCGAGCGCAGCGCCATGGTCTCGCAACGCGCGGGCGATCGGATCGCGCTCGCCCGGGATGCGCGCCGACAGGTCGGCCGGCGGCTGCGCGGCGAGGGCCTGCGCGCGGAGCTGCTCCCAGCGCTCCATGATCTGGGCGGAATCCCCGCGCAGCACGTCGGGCCCGACGCCGCGGGCGGCGGTGCGCAGCACGATGCCTCCCTCCAGCAGGCCTTCGACATGGCCACGCAGGCGCTCGCGCTCGCTTTCGCCCTCGATGCGGCGCGAGAACCCGATGCCCGATCCGACCGGATGGTAGACGAGGTAGCGTCCGGTAACGGCAATATTCATGGAGACGCGCGGCCCCTTCTCGCCCTCGCCATCGTTGCGCACCTGCACCAGCAACGGTGCGCCGGGCGGCGGCCAGTCGTCGATGCCGGCACGATCCTCGGCACGCAGGAAGGCGGACCGGCCGATGCCGATGTCGACGAAGGCGGCATCGAGCTCCGGCATCACCCGCTCGAGCCGGCCGAGGAACACGCCTTCGACGCGCGAGGGCCTGTCGCGGCGCACGATCTGCAGCTCGACCAGCCGGCCCGCCGTGACCAGCGCCATCAGAAAGGCGTTGGGCATGACGTGGCAGATCAGACGGTCGATGCGGCTCACGAGGAAGCCCGCAGGAGACCGACCGTCTCGTAGAGCGGCAGGCCGACGACGTTGCTGTAAGACCCGGAGATGAAGCTGACGAAGCGCGCCGCGCGGCCCTGGATGGCATAGCCGCCCGCCTTGCCGCGCCACTCGCCACTCGCGATGTAGTCGTCGATCTCGGCAGGCTCCAGTCGCTTGAAACGCACGATGGTCTCGACCAGCCGCGTGCGCACCGTTCCATCGGGCGAACCGCCGGCGACGCCGCCCAGCACGCGATGCCTGCGGCCCGACAGCAGGTCGAGGCAGGCGCGCCCCTCGGCTTCGGTCTCGGCCTTGGGCAGGATGCGCCGGCCGCAGACCACGACGCTGTCGGCCGCCAGCACGACCATGTGCGGACGGCGGACGGCGACCGCTGCAAGCTTCGCCCTGGCCATGCGCAGCGCATAGGCGCGCGGCAGCTCGCCGGCGCCGGGCGTCTCGTCGATGTGGGCGGGATCGATCTCGGTGGGCTCGATGCCCACTTGGCGCAGCAGGTCGAGCCGACGCGGCGAGGCGGAAGCGAGGATCAGCGGCGGGATCGGCTGGGCGCCCAACGCCTACTTGAAACGGAAGGTGATGCGGCCCTTGGTCAGGTCGTAGGGCGTCATCTCGACGGTGACGCGGTCGCCTGCCAGCACGCGAATGCGATTCTTGCGCATCTTGCCCGACGTATGGGCGAGGATCGTGTGGTCGTTGTCGAGCTTCACCCGGAACATCGCGTTCGGCAGCAGCTCGGACACCACACCGGTGAACTCGATCAGGTCTTCCTTGGCCATCCGGCCTCCGGTTGGAGCATTGGAGAATGAAGCGGCCGGAAAATGGGCTGCGGACGGAGTTTAGTCAACTCGACCGGGGGATTGCTTTCCCCTATACAAGGCGCGGCTGCGGACGCCCGGGGAAGGAAGGACCAGTCGCAATGAACGCACAGCAGACGTGCAGCCTTCTCGCTGCCGCCCTGATCCTGGCCTCCGGGCACGTTTTTGCCCAAACGCCGACGCCCGCACCGGCTGCGCCGACCGTTGCCGCGAGCGGACCCAAGACGATCGGCGTTCCCACCAACAGGCGGTACTCCACGGCGCTGATCGTGCTCAACGCCAAGGCAGGCCGCCTGGAGGGCGACAAGCTGATCCTGGACGGCGTGCAGCCGACCGCGACCCTGTTCACCAGCCGCCCCGTCCGCACGGTCGGCCACATGGCGACGCCCGAGATGGTCGAGATCTGGCGCACCGGGAGCTTCGCCAAGGATCCGCCGAATGCCACCGCCTCGGTGTTCAGCAAGGACGGCTCTTCGGTCGCCGACGTCGTGGTCGTGCTCAACGCGGCCAAGCTGGACGGCGACAAGCTCACCTTTGATGTCCAGGTGCTGGAAGGCAGCCTGGGCAAGGCCGACGGGCCTGCCTCGGTGTTCATCGACACGGTCTGGTTCGGCCTGGGCTCCAACGGCTTCACCTACTACGGCACCAGCCAGACCACCGGCGGCGAGACGCCAAACATCGGCGATCCGCACGGCACCAGTACCTTCAGCGGCTGGTCGAATCCCTCGCCCACCCATCCCTACGTGCCGCCGCCGCGGAGCTACGGCACGGCGGTAGGCGCGCCGCCGCCACCTGACATCGATCCACGCTACCAGCAGCGCTACAACCAGCCGACCTGCGGCAAGCCCCCGCTGCTGCCGTGCTACTGAGGCCTGCCATGAACCGTATCCGCTCCCTGGCGGTCGTCGCCGCGGCCCTGCTCCCGATCACGGCGGCGTCGCCGGTGGCCGCGCAAACCGCCGGGCAAACCACCGCCCAAGGTGCGCCCAAGGTGATTGGCCAGCCCCAGCAGCCGCGCGTCGTGCCGTCGATGATCGTTCTCAACGCCAAGGCCGCGAAGCTCGGCGGCGGCAAGCTCGTGCTCGAGGGCGTGTCACCCAACGCCATCATCTTCGCCGACCGGCCGGTGCGCTCGGCAGGCCACGCCCTCACCGCTCACCTGCTGGAGGAGTGGACCAGCAACGCCTCCGACAGCTTCGCCAAGACGCCGCCCAACGCGACGGTGTCGGTGCTGATGAAGGCCAAGGCCGCGGTGGTCGATGCCGTGGTCGTGCTGAAGTCGCCCAAGCTCGAAGGCGACAAACTCACCTTCGACGTCGACGTGCTGGAAGGCGATCTCGCCGGCGGCGACGGCGCGGCATCGGTATTCATGGACATCGTCAACCTGCCGCTCGCGCGCCGTACGTCGCATCGCGGGGCGTGGTACCACGGCACGAACTGAACCCTGATCGGCTCACACCGACGGCCCCGATGGCGCGCCGAAGCGCACCTTCAGTCGTGCCAACAACTGGTCGCGCAGCCGGCGATAGGCATCCAGCCGCATGTCGCGCGTGCCCTCGACCGCGCTGGGGTCGGGCACCGGCCAGTATTCGACCTCCGCCGCCGTCCCGCGCGTGATCTCCAGCGCCTGGTGATGCGCTTCGGGCGACAGCGTCACGATCAGGTCGAACGACGCCGGATCGACGTCATCGAAGGTCTTTCCATGATGTCCATGGACGTCGATGCCGATCTCGTCGAGGGCCGCGGCGACAAAACCGTCGGCGCCACCTGCCCGCACGCCGACGGAATCGATGTACGACGCCTGACCGTAGAGCCGCCTCGCGAGCCCCTCGGCCATGGGCGAGCGCACGGCGTTTTCGCTGCAGGCGAACAACAGGCTGGCGGGAAGGCCGTTCATCGCCATCGCGTCACAGCTTGATGTGCAGCGCGCAGATCAGGGTGAACAGTCGGCGCGCCGTGTCGAGGTCGAGCTCGATCTTGCCGTCGAGCCGCTCGCGCAGAAGCTCGGAGCCCTCGTTGTGCAGGCCGCGCCGGCCCATGTCGAGCGCCTCGATCTGCGAGGGGCTGAGCTTCTTGATGGCCGCGTAGTAGCTCTCGCAGATCAGGAAGTAGTCCTTCACGACCTTGCGAAACGGCGTCAGCGACAGCACGATGTCGCGCAGCTTGTTGTCGTCGGCATCGCGCACGTCGAACACCAGCCGCTGCTCGTAGATGCCGATACGCAGCCGGTAGGGTCCGGGCGTGCCACCGACCAGCACGAAGTCGTTCGCCTCCAGGAGGTCGAACAGCGCCACCGCGCGCTCGTGCTCCACCTCGGGCGAGCGCCGCGCCACGGACTCCTCGTCGAGGGCGATGTCGATGATGCGACGCGCCTTGGCGGTGGGCATCGGGTCAGCCGCGGCGGTTGAGCCGGATCGACACCGACCGGCCGTGCGCACCCAACCCCTCGGCTTCGGCCAGCGTGAGCGCCGCCGGTCCCAGCTCGGCCAGCGCCTCCGGTGTGCAGGCGACCAGCGAGGTGCGCTTGAGGAAGTCGGCGACGCCCAGCCCGCCCGAAAAGCGGGCGGCGCGCGAGGTCGGCAGCACGTGGTTGGTGCCGGCGACATAGTCGCCGATCGCCTCCGGTGTGTGGCGGCCGACGAAGATCGCGCCGGCATGGCGGATGCGTTCGGCGAGCGCCTCCGCCGGTGCCGGCTCCATCGCGAGCTCGACATGCTCGGCGGCGATGCGGTCGACGATCGGCGCCGAGGCCGCGAGGTCGGGCACCAGGATGATGCAGCCGTTGTCGCGCCAGCTGGCGCGGGCGATGTCGGCGCGCGCCATGCCCGAAAGCTCGCTTTCGACCGCGGCCGCGACGCGATCGGCGAAGGCGGCATCGTCGGTGATTAGGATCGATTGCGAGGAGGCGTCGTGCTCGGCCTGCGACAGCAGATCGGCCGCGATCCACGAAGGATCGTTCTTGCCGTCGGCGACGACGAGGATCTCGGATGGGCCGGCTATGAGGTCGATGCCGACCTGGCCGAACACACGGCGCTTGGCGGCCGCGACATAGGCGTTGCCGGGGCCAGTGATCTTGTCGACCGGCGCGATCGATCGCGTGCCGTAGGCGAGTGCCGCGACGGCCTGCGCACCGCCGATGCGCCAGACTTCGTCGGCGCCGGCGATCTCGGCCGCCAGCATGACCAGCGGATTGAGCTTGCCGCCCGGCGTAGGCACGACCATGACGATGCGCGGCACGCCGGCTACCTTGGCCGGCACGATGTTCATCAACACCGAGGATGGATAGGCCGCCGTGCCGCCCGGCACGTAGACGCCGGCTGAATCGACCGGCCGGTAGCGCGCGCCGAGCCGCGTGCCGGTGCTATCGGTGAAGTCGACGTCCTTGGGCAGCAGCGCGCGGTGGAAGGCTTCGATGCGCCGGGCCGCGAAGGCGAGCGCCTCGCGCTGCGCCGACGGCACCCTCGCAGCCGCCGCCCTGCGCTCTGCGTCGGAGACGCGCAGACTGGAGAGCTCGGCCCCGGACCAGTCGAATTTCCGCGTATACTCGACGACAGCTTCGTCGCCGCGGGCACGCACATCGGCCACGATATCGGCCACGACGCGATCGACGTTATCGTCGCTGTCGCGATTGCGACCGAGGAAGCCCGAAAAGTCCCTTTCGAATCCCGGCGCCGCGGCGTCGAGCCTTTTAGGCGGCACGGGAGATCTCGCGGAAGCGATCGACCCAACGCCCGATCCGCTCCGGCTGCGTCTTCAGCGCAGCGCGATTGACGATGAAGCGCGAGGTGATGTCGGCTATGTGCTCGATCTCGACCAGGCCGTTCTCCTTCAGCGTGCGGCCGGAATCGACGAGGTCGACGATGCGGTGGCTGAGGCCGAGCGAGGGCGCCAGCTCCATCGCACCCGACAGCTTGACGCATTCGGCCTGCACGCCGCGCGCGGCGAAGTGGCGGCGCGTCACCTCGGGATACTTGGTGGCAATCCGCACATGGCTCCAGCGCCTGGGGTCGTCGCTGCCCGCCATCTCGGCCGGCTCGGCGACGGCCAGCCGGCAGTGCCCGATGCCGAGATCGATCGGCGCGTAGATCTCGGGATAGTCGAACTCCATCAGGACGGCGGCGCCAGCGAGGCCGAGATGCGCGGCGCCGAACGCCACGAACGTCGCGACATCGAAGGAGCGCACGCGGATGATGTCGAGGTCGGGATGGTTGGTCGCGAAGCGGAGCTGGCGCGCCTCGGGATCGGCGAAAGCCGCTTCGGGCTCGATGCCGGCGCGCTGGAATAACGGAGTCGCCTCCTTGAGGATGCGGCCCTTGGGCAGCGCCAGGATGAGCTTCTCGTTGGGCTCGCTCGACACGACAATGCTCCAGTAACGAATGCCCGCCCCCACCCGCCTTGTAGACGGGCGATCATTCGGCCGGATGGGCGGGCTTCCACGGGGTGGCCCAAGGCTCCCCGACATCCCCCAAATGGCACGCGAGCCGGCCGATTTCCAGCCGTATGGCCCGGCCTGCGGCGAACCGCAGCGTGACCGCGCCGGCATCTTCCTGCGCCACGGCCAGCAGCTCGAGCATGCGGTCGGGCTGGTCGAGCGGGATGTCGTGGTGGCGGACGGCCATCACCTCGTTGAAAACAAGAGCGGAATGGGTGCGGGAATGCGCAGCCTCGACGGTCGGATCGGCCTCCCACCGGAACCGGTTCAAAAGCAGAACGAAGCGCCGCTCGTCCTTGAAAAAGGCGCAGTCGCGCACCGCCACCAGCGCGTCCTGGACCGCCGCCGAGACGACGCCGAGGTCGTCGGCATCGAACGCCGAGAGCTTGAGCTTGCTCATCAGCCCCTGAGCCGCTCCACGTCGGCGCCGCATGCAGCGAGCTTCTCTTCCAGCCGTTCGTAGCCGCGGTCGAGGTGATAGAGCCGGTTGATCGTGGTCTCGCCCTCGGCCGCCAGCGCGGCGCTGGCGCGCGACACCGAGGCGCGCAGGTCGGTCGCCATGACCTCCGCGCCGCGCAGCTTCGGGACCCCGCGCACCAGGGCGGACTCGTGATGGATGGTGACGTTGGCGCCCATGCGCGCGAGCTCCGGGACATGCATGAAACGGCTCTCGAACACCGTCTCGGTGATCATCGACGCGCCCTCGGCGCGCGTCATCAGCGCCATCATCTGCGCCAGCAGGTCGGGCGGGAAGCCGGGAAACGGCTCGGTCATGACGTCGACACCGGTCAGAGCACCGTTGGTCCGGTGCACGCGCAGGCCGCGCTCGGTCTTCTCGAGCGTGACGCCCGCCGAACGCAGCGTCTGCACCGCCGCCTCGATCAGGTCGAGCCGGCCACCCGCCAGCTCGACATCGCCCGCCGTCATGGCGACGGCCATGGCATAGGTGCCGGTCTCGATGCGGTCGGGGATGACGCGGTGCGACGCCTCCTTGAGCGACTTCACGCCCTCGATGGTCAGCGTCTCGCTGCCGATGCCCTTGATCGGCACGCCCATGGCCGACAGGCACTCGGCGAGATCGGTGATCTCGGGCTCGCGCGCCGCATTGTCGAGCACCGTCGTGCCCTTCGCGAGGGCAGCCGCCATCATCAGGTTCTCGGTGGCGCCGACCGACACCTTGGGGAAGGTGTAGCGCGCGCCCTTCAGTCCCTTGGGAGCGCGGGCGAGGAGATAGCCGCCGTCGATGTCGATCTCCGCCCCCATCGCCTTCAGGCCGGCAATGTGCAGGTCGACCGGACGGGCGCCGATGGCGCAGCCGCCGGGCAGCGACACGCGCGCCTCGCCCTCGCGTGCCAGCAGGGGGCCCAGCACCAGCACCGAGGCGCGCATCTTGCGCACGATGTCGTAGGGCGCCGTCGTCGAGACGATCTTGCCAGCCTGCAGGCTGAGCGTCGTGCCGTGGGCATGGCCGTTCTCGCCGGGCGCCGCACCGATCTCGACGCCGTGCTGCTGCAGCAGCTGGATCATGGTGGTGATGTCGGCGAGCCGAGGCACGTTGTGCAGCGTGAGCTTGCGGTCGGTCAGCAGGGCCGCGACCATCAGCGGCAGCGAGGCGTTCTTCGAGCCCGAGATGCGGATCTCGCCCTTGAGCTGCTGGCCGCCCTTGATGCGGAGTCGGTCCATGGTCCCTCCTCCCTCAGATCTTCGGCAAGGTGACGCCGCGCTGGCCCTGGTACTTGCCGGCCTTGTCGCGGTAGGAGACCTCGCAAGGCTCGTTGCCCTGCAGGAACAGGAACTGACAGGCGCCTTCGTTGGCGTAGATGCGCGCCGGCAGGGGCGTGGTATTGGAGAATTCCAAGGTGACGTGGCCCTCCCACTCGGGCTCGAGCGGCGTGACGTTGACGATGATGCCGCAGCGCGCATAGGTCGACTTGCCGACGCAGATCACCAGCACGTCGCGCGGAATGCGGAAATATTCCACGGTGCTCGCCAGCGCAAACGAGTTGGGCGGGATGATGCAGACGTCGGTCGTGCGGTCGACGAAGCTGTTGGCGGCGAAGTTCTTCGGATCGACCACCGCCGAATCGACATTGGTGAAGATCTTGAAGTTGTTGCCCACCCGCGCGTCGTAGCCGTAGGACGACAGCCCGTAGGAGATCACGCCCTCGCGCTTCTGGGCGTCGACGAAGGGCTCGATCATGCCCTTTTCCTGCGACATGCGGCGGATCCAGCGATCGGAGAGGATGGTCATTTGGCGGGGTTTTTAGAGGGCTGAGAGTCGGTCTTGGCGGTGTCCTTGCGGACCCGCGCCTGCGCCTTACGCCGCTTGAGGTTCTCGCGCAAGGCGGCAGCCAGCCGCTCATTGCGTTCGTCCTTCTCCGGGACCGATTTGGAGGGGGCGGTCATGGCCCGACAGGATACATCAAGCGGCGAGTTTTTGGGCCAGCGATGCCGGGACCCTCACCGGCATGTCCAGCAACATCTGGGCAAAGGCCTTGGCCAGCGGGTCGGCCTTGAGCGAGGCCATGCCGCCGCCGCCCAGCGCCTGGCGCAGCAGGAAGTTGAAGCCGTGGATGCCGGGCAGGCGCCAGCGGCTCACCTTGCCCTGGATGCGATGGGCGAAGTACCGGGCCACCGCCTCTTCCGTCACCTCGGCATCGAGGATGGGCTCGTATTCGGGCCGGCGCGCGAAGATGCCGATGTTGGCGTTGTCGCCCTTGTCGCCCGAGCGGCCGTAGGCCAGCGCCACCAGCGGCACCGTCGCGGTGGCGGCATTGGGACCGCTCGTGGGCAGCGGCGGCGCGGGCGGCGCCTCGGCCGGCAGGTCGGCCGCCGTGAAGCCGCCGCTCTTGGCGCCCTGCTCCATCACCAGGCTGCGGCCGTCGAGCTCGACGGTCACCGGCACCAGCGTCTTGGGCACCAGGCAGGAGAACATGCGGATCACCGGCGAGGGCGAGACACGACCGGCGCCGAAGCTGCCGGTCATGCCGACCACGCCGCCAGTCGCCATCGGCGCGATCTCGCGACCGAGCAGCCCGAGTGCCTCTTTCTGGTCGTGCTTGGCCGCGATCTTGACCACGACCTCGCGGCTGTCCTGCGCGCGCGCGTGGGGGCCGTAGGTCGCCTCGCCGCCGATGATCTCGATCGAGACGTCGCGGTAGTCGCCCATGTTCCTCTCGCGGAACAGGCGGCGAGTCTTCTTGATGATGGCGTCGGCGCTCGCCTGGCCTTTGGCGACCGCCTCGCGACCGCCCAGCATGAAGATGGTGCTGAGCTTGTAGCCGTCGGGCCAGGTGGTCGAGACCTTGTAGGTGTCGGTCGGCGGCCGGCCCTTGGCGCCCGACACGCGCACGCGGTCCTTGCCGACCTGCTCGTAGGTCGCCTGGGTAAAGTCGCAGACCACGTCCGGCACCATGTAGGCGCGCGGATCGCCGATCTCGTAGAGCATCTGCTCGGCCACCGTGGCGGTGGTAATCAGCCCGCCGGTCCCCTCGGGCTTGCCCAGCACGAACGAACCGCTCGCCTCGACCTCGGCTACCGGGAAGCCCATGTCGTCGTAACCCGGCACCAGCCGCCAGTCCGTGAAGTTGCCGCCGTTGCACTGCGCGCCGCATTCGATGATGTGGCCGCAGAGCGTGCCGGCCGCGAGCTTGTCGTGGTCGTTCATCGTCCAACCGAAGGCGTGGATCAGCGCCCCCAAGGTCACCGCCGAGTCGACGCAGCGGCCCGTGATCACCACGTCGGCGCCTTCGCTGAGCGCGCGGGCGATCGGGAAGCCGCCGAGATAGGCGTTCATGCTGGCGATCTTCGCCGGCAGGGCCGCGCCGGTGTCCATCTCGCGGATGTCGAGGCCGCGCAGCTCGTCGATCCTGGGCTGCAGATCGTCGCCCAGCACGACCGCGACCTTGAGGCTGACGCCGGCCGCCTCGCAGGCTTTCAGCACCGCGTCGCGGCAGGCCTGCGGGTTCACGCCGCCGGCGTTGGTCACGACCTTGATCTTCTTCTCGGCGATCTCGCGCGCCAGCGGCGCCATGACGACGCTCACGAAGTCGGTGGCATAGCCGAGCTGCGGGTTGCGCATCTTCTGGGCCGCCATGATCGACATGGTGACCTCGGCCAGATAGTCGCTCACCAGGTAGTCGACATCGCCGCGGCGCACGAGCTGGGCGGCGGCTGTCTCGGTGTCTCCCCAGAAGCCCGAATGGCAGCCGACCCGGACTGTCTTTGCGCCCTCGCCCATGACTACTTCCTCTTGCGATTGATGAAGGCGCTCATGCGTTCGATGTGCTCGCCGGTCGTCACCGACTGAGCCATGGCGTCGATGCCCGCCTGCACGGCCTCGTCGATCGACAGCCGCTCCCAGCGCCGCATCAGGCGCTTCTGGGCGCGCACCGCGAGCGGCGCCGCTTCGACGATGGCATGCACCGAGCGCTCGATGGCCGCATCGAGCTCGCCGACCGGGACGACCTCCTCGACCAGCCCCCATCTTTCTGCCTTGGCCGCGTCGATGGTTTCGGCGGTCAGCAGCATGCGCGACGTGCGACCCCAGCCGATCAGGCGCGGCAGCAATGCGGCCTCGACCACGGACGGAAGGCCGACATTGACCTCGGGCATGCCGAAGAAGGCATTGTCCGCCGCGATGCGCATGTCGCAGGCCGCCGCGACCTCGAGGCCTGCGCCCAGGGTGTAGCCTTCGCAGCGGGCGATCACCGGCACCGGGCAGTCGCGGATGGCCTGGCAGAACTTGTGGATCTGGGTGAGGAAGGTCCGGCCATGTTCCGACTCCTTCATGGTCACCATGTGATTGATGTCGGCGCCGCCGATCAGGGCCCGGCCGCCCGCGCCCGAGAGCACCACCACGCTGAGGTCGTCCTCTCGCGCCAGCGACTGGAAGGCTTCGGTGAGATCGAGCAAGGCCGGCGGATTCAGGCAATTCAGCTTGCGCGAATTGTCGAATACGACATTAGCGACGGTGCCTGAGGGCCGGCGATCCCAGGAAATATCGACCTTGTGCACTCTCGACGCCATGACGTTTCGCTCCGTGGCTCTTTGTCGGTCGGGGAATTTCATCTATTAGAGCCCGGCAGCAAAGCTTCACAAGAGCCACCCACAAGAGCCATTCGGGATGCCCGACTCCATCGACCTTGGCAGCTACTCGGTCTTCGTCCCGCCCGATCCCTTCGAGGACCATGTCGGGCCCTTCTACTATCGCATCACGGGCGACGCGCGGCAGTCGGGCAGCGTGCATTGCGTGCTGCCGACGCACGAGCGACACGGCAACTACGCCGGCGGCGTGCATGGCGGCGCCACGCTGACTTTCGCCGATTACGCGCTCTGCCTTGTCGCCGGCCGCGCCGCCGATGGCGGCACCAACACCGCCTTCGCCGTGACCGTGAGCATCGCCGTCGAGTTCCTCGATGCCGGCCGCGTCGGCGTGCCGCTCGAGGCGAGCGGCGAGCCGTTGCAGGTGACGGGCCGGCTCGCCTTCGCCCGCGGCAGCATCACCCAGCAGGGCCGCACCATCGCGCTGTGGTCCGGCGTGTGCCGGCACGTACCGCGCGCCAAGGCGATGGAGCGCAAGGACGCGACGGCGGCCAGCGCGCCGGCGCCCGCTGCCCAGGTCGTCCCGGCCGGCTTCGAGCTGCTGTCGAGCGCCAGCGTCTATTCCCGACATATCGGCCCTTCCTATGCCCGCAAGGAGGCGGACGGGGCCTCGCTGGTGCAACCCACCCTGCCGCGCATGTGCAACTCGGGCGGCGTGCTGCATGGCGGCTACATGATGAGCTTCGCCGATTCGGCGGTGACGCGCGCCGCCGCGCTCACCACCGGCATGGCGCCGTCGACCGTGGCCTTCGCCGCCGAGTTCCTTTCGGCGGGCACCGCCACCACGCCGATCACCACCCGGGTAGAGGTGCCGCGCCACGGCAAGTCGCTCGCCTTCGTGCGCGGCCTGCTGGAGCAGGATGGCCGCAACCTCCTGTCCTACTCGGCGACCATAAAACTGCGGCCACGCGCATAGGTCCGGCGGCGTCGTACGTGCCTCGACGTCCTCGCAGTCTACTCCGCTGTCACACCGGCCTGCTCGGCGACGCGGCCGACCTCGGGGTCGAACAGCTCGCACAGCCGGCGCACGGTCGACAGGTCCTCTGCCTTGGCTGCGTGCTCGACGGCCTCGGCGATCTGGCGCAGCGCCAGCGCGCCGATCATGCCCGAGGCGCCCTTCAAGCGATGGGCGGCATGGGCGATCACCGTGAAGTCGTCGGTGCCCTTGATCTCGCGCGCGGCTTCACGGGCGGTGTCCAGGAACTCGCGCTCGACCTCGGCTAGGGTCCGCGGATCGTCGCCGAACAACTCGACGAGCTTGTCACGGTCATACGCCTGCTGAGGCCTTTGGTTCATTTGACGCCTTTCAGCCAGACATCGAGTGTCGCCCGCAGCTGTTCGATGCCGATCGGCTTGGTAATGAAGCCGTCCATGCCGACCATGCGGCTCTTCTGTTCCTGGTCCTCGAGCCTGCTCGCAGTGACGGCGAGGATCGGCGTGCGTGGCCGGCTTTCGGCGGCTTCGCTGGCGCGGATGCGGCGGGCGAGCTCGAAGCCGTCCATGGTCGGCATCTGCAGGTCGGCCAGCACCAGGTCGTAACGACCCGTGCGCCACAGCTCGAGCGCCTCCTCTCCGCCGGACGCGACATCCGTCGTGGCGCCGGCCAGCTCCAGCTGCCGAGCCAGGATCTTGCGGTTGACCGAATTGTCGTCGACCACCAGGACGCGGCCGTTGAGCGGTGCCGCGCGCGGCGGCGGGCTGACGACGACAGCGCTTGCACGGCCCGCCGCGCGGGCGACTGCGCGCACCAGCGCATCACGACGATAGGGTCGCGGCAGGCAGATTTCTCCATGCCCCGCGATGCGGATGCCGACGAACGTGTCGTCCGGATCGATCTTCACCTCGGCGCCGGCGTCGGCCAGATAGCGGGCGATGGCGCACGCCTCGTCGGCATCGCGGAGGGCAACGGCGAGCGACAGGCCGCTCAGGGGCGACTCCCCCCGCACTGCAGGAGCCGCGTCGCCGAGCCGCACGGTGACGATGAAGGTCGAGCCCTCCCCCGGCCGGCTCACGACCTCGACGGCACCCTGCATGGCTTCGGCAAGGCGGCGCACGATCGACAGGCCGAGCCCGGTGCCGCCGAAGCGACGCGTGGTCGAGCTGTCGGCCTGGACGAACGGCTGGAACAGGCGGCTGCGCTGCTCGTCGGTGAGGCCGATCCCGGTATCGGCAACCTTGATTCGCAGCATGCCGTCGCCGGCATTCTCGAGCGACAGGCGCACCGACCCCGACTCGGTGAACTTGATGGCGTTGCCCAGCAGATTGAACAGGATCTGCTGCAGCCGCAGCGGATCGCCGACCACTCGGTCGGGCACGTCGGCGGCGACATAGGCAACGAGGTTCAGGCCCTTGGCCGCCGCCTGCGGCGCCAAGGTCTCGGCAGCACCCTCGATCAGCTCCACGGACGACAGCTCGATTTGCTCGAGGTCCAGGCGCCCGGCCTCGATCTTGGAGAAGTCCAGGATGTCGTCGATGATCTTGAGCAGCGCCGATGCCGAATAGCGCACGGTGCCGAGCGCGTCGCGCTGCTCGGCGGAAAGATCGGTGCGCTCCAGCACGTCGATCATGCCCAGGACACCGTTCATCGGCGTGCGGATCTCGTGGCTCATCGTGGCCAGAAAGGTCGACTTGGCCTGATTGGCGCTCTCGGCGTCGCGTTGCGCGTCGAGCGCCAGGTCGCGGGCATGGCGCGCCTCGTCGTAGGCGACCTGCAGTCGGCGGGCGAGGTCTTCCTTCTGGTAGGCCAATGCGATGTTGTCGTACTGCCAGCGATGGACATCGCGCACGTAAGCCATGAGATGGCCGACATAGGCGCCGCCGGCGATGCCGACCAGTTGATAGAACGGATCGGCGGAGATCAGCAGCACGAACAGCAGCGGCGCCGTCGTCGCCCCGGCGAAGGTGTAGAAGGTCGGCGGATGCGCCGAGCGGATCGGCACGGCCGTGGTGATCGTCGCCAGCAGCACCAAGCCCAGCAGCATGCGCTGCAGCTCGTAGTCCTTGGAGGCGAGCATGTAGCCCGCGACTCCCCAACAGGCGCCGGCCAACAGGGAAAGAGTGGCGAACCACCAGCCCCAACGGATCACCTGCTCGTCGGGCGGGTTGGCGCGGTTGAAATTCCGTCGCAGGACGTCGAAGCCCAGGGTCACGACGATATGCGCCACGAAGGGGCCGGCGAGCTCGATCAGCTCGATCTGACGCCAGTAGATGGCTGCGATCACAGGCCACAAGACGAAGGAGAAGTAGCGGGACTGCGCCGAGCCGTCGAACAGCCGGCGAATGAGTTCGGCGCGGACGAAGGCTTCCTGTCTCGCCATCGCGGCTGGCTCGGCCTGGGCGACCGACCCGGTCGTGATGGCTGTCATCGTTCCTCGTCCGCGCCGAAGCGTGGCGGCCTGGTGCGTCTCCCTTGCCCGTGCGCCGATCGGCTGACTGACGTTGCCTCGCAGCAACGTCCGTCCCCAAAAGAGTCCGGATCGCTGGAACTAGGGATAGAGACCATCCCGGGTCGCGCCTCTAAGGGTGGCAAAAACATGTGTTGCGCCTGTGGCGAATTAGGCAAATTACTGTATCAAAAATATCAAGAAACGACTATATCTCATTGAGAAAGCGTGGTATTTTGTCTGGATTAGAGAAACATTTATTTCGGATCAAGTCATGCTGCAACCCTCCATTCTGCTGGTTGAGGACGACGCGTTTCAGCGCAAGGCGGCCGAGACCTATTTGATGAACCACGACCTTAAGGTGATCGCCGTCGAGAACGGCGCGCAGATGCGCCGCCAGATTTCGCGCGCCATGCCGGACCTCGTCCTGCTCGACGTGCAGCTTCCCGGCCAGGAGGACGGCTTCGCGCTCGCCCGCTGGCTGCGCGAAAGCAGCACCAAGGTCGGCATCATCATGCTGACCGCCTCGGGCGATTCGGTCGACAAGGTGCTGGGCCTCGAGAGCGGCGCCGACGACTATGTCGCGAAGCCCTACGAGCCGCGCGAGCTTCTCGCCCGCTGCAAGAGCGTGCTGCGCCGTTCGGTCAACAAGTCGACGCCGTCGCTGCTGGAACGCGTGCGCATGGGCCAGCACACGCTCGACCTGCCCAAGCGCCAGCTCCTGGACACCAACGGCAAGGATGTCGCCCTGACCTCGGGCGAGTTCGACATCCTGAAGACCTTCGCCGAGCACCCCAACCGGCCGCTGTCGCGCGACTGGCTGCTGGAGACGACCAGCCACCGCAGCCGCGACCCGTTCGACCGCGCGATCGATCTCCGCATCACCCGCATCCGGCGCAAGATCGAGCCGACGCCCGACAAGCCCACCGTCATTCGCACGGTGCGCGGTGTCGGCTACATGTTCGTGCCGCCCGCGGAATAGGCAGCGCGGCAGACGAGGCCGAATCGCGAGGGCAAGCCCTGTTCGCTGTTCCCGCTGGACAAATTGTGCGTTAGAAGGCGGGCCTGAGCATGGGCCCGTAGTTCAGTGGTTAGAACGAGCCGCTCATAACGGTTATGTCGCAGGTTCGAATCCTGCCGGGCCTACCAACCATTCCCGCTTGCTCGGGCATTATGAGTCCAGCTCGAACAGCTGGGCCCACAATACCGTCCTGCAACACTCATTCCACTATGGCCATGCTCCGACGCGGCAACTCCGTGAGGCCGCCAGCGACCTGACGGCCGCCTTCAACGCTTTTGCGGCGCAGACGGCGATGAGCGTCTCCCGGACTTGGCGGTTGCTTGCGTGAGCGGCGATCCCCTTCTGCTGCTTTCGACTTCGCCCGCCGTGGCCACGGAGCGGATGTAGAAATCGAGCATCGCATTCAACGACGCGGGATTGCGCCGTAGCCGGCTGCGCAGGGCTGCCCCCTCCCAGCAGTCGACCAAGAGGTCCGCCATCTGGCGCACATCGCACTGGGTTGGGATCTCTCCTCTCAGGCGCGCCTCTTCGAGGCAGACGGCCATGCGGTCAGCGATTGCCGAAAAGCACCACTCGATCTTGCGCCGGAACACCTCGCTGACGCCCGAGAGTTCCTGTCCGAGCCCACCAAGGAGGCACCCCATGTAGCCCTCCTTCTCGTATGCCTGCTGCGTCATCTCGAAAAACCGCCGCACCCGCTCAAGAGGAGGTCGTTCCTCGTCCTGCAGACAGGCATCGAGGCCTGCATGGACTTGCGTTATGTAGGCGTCGATGACCTGCAGCGCAAAATCCTCCTTGTCCGTGAAGTGATGGTAGAAGGAGCCCTTGGGCGTTCCCGTCGCGGCGAGCAGCGCCTGGATGCCGAGGTTGTTGTAGCCCTGCTTTAGAAGCATGAGGAGGCCGGCCTCGATCAAACGTTGCTTGGTTGAATGTATCATTGCACCGCTATGGACATCGGGCTGCGGGGACGGACGGTCCGCAGCTCTGCGCCCGAAGGATACTCTCTCCGGGCGCCAGCGGGCGAGTCTAGCCCCTCGTCTTCTCGATCATGTGGTTGATGACGTGGCTGTGCTCATGTTGGGGGCTGAACATGATGATCTCGGCGTCGGCATCGACCCTGACGTTGTGCCCCGGTGGCCAGTAGAACAGATCGTTGGCGCTCACTGTCTCCTGTTTGCCCGCCCGATCCGTGGTGGTGAGCTGGCCGTGCAGCACGAAGCCCCAATGAGGGCACTGACATAGGTTTCCTTCGAGCCCTTGGAACAGAGGGGTGGTGTCCACGCCCTTGGCCAGGGTGAAGTACTCGCCGCTGATCTTGCCGAAACTGCCGGCATCACCGAAATCCGTGCGCTGACGGATGATGGCACCGGGGATTTGCATCTTGATGTCTACTTGATCCTTGGCGACCCGCATATTTCCTCCTTTTTCCGTACTAGACCGATCGGTCTAATCGAGACCTTATACCCCTTGTTGGCGCCGTCAAGCGCGCTCGGCTGGCGGAACGGCGAGATGGTCTCTACGGCCAGCCACCCGCAGGTGGAGTCGTCGGCACGCAGCGTGCCCTGCGCGGCAAGCACCGCGGCTAGGTGCGTGCCCACTCCCTGGCCTGCCGCACGTGGTTCTTGAGTACCAGCACATCGAACCCGTAGACGAGGAGCCGGTGGCCGCGGCGGATATTGTCCTGCGCTTGCTCGCGCGTGAGCGCAGCCGCGCCGAGCGCGATATTCGCCTTCAGAACCGCCCGTTCGACATGCTTCACCGCCTCGAGCAGGATCGGTGCGTCGAACTTGCCGGGCACGCCGAGTTCGGTCGACAGGTCGAAGGTTGCGACGATCATATAGTCGATGCCCTCGACGGCGCAGATCTCCTCGATGTTGTCGACGGCGGCCTTGGTTTCGATGAGGAGGCCGCACACGGTCTCGCGGCCGCGCGCGGGCAGATAGTCGTGCAACTCGACACCCCAGCGCGAGTGCGCGATGAACGGCCCCCAGCCCCGTCGACCCTGCGGCGGATAGCGCGTGAAGGCGACGCAATCGGCGGCTTCCGCAGCGGTGCGGACCAATGGAAACATGATGCCCTCGGCACCGGCGTCGAGCGCGGATTTCACGTACGCCTCGTCGCACTTGGCGACGCGCACCCACGGCGAGCACGTGGTGCCGGCGGTCGCCGCAACCATCGAATGTAGCTTTTCCATGTCGGTCGGCGCATGTTCCTGATCGATCACCAGCCAGTCGGCGCCCCCTGCGGCGACGGCCTGGGTCACGACGGCGGAAGGGATCAGGCAGAGATATCCGCCGAGCAGGTCCTTGGTCTTATGAATACGGTCCTTCATGCTGGTCATCGCAGTACCTCCCAGGCGACGCAAGCGCGCTGCCCAGACTCGCCGCTTGGCGGGTAAAAAGTCATGAAGCGACAATGAAGATTCTCGAAAAAGGTCCTGAATCGAGCGGATAAATGCCGACGAGCTACCAACTTGGCCCGTTTCGTCTCGATGCAGGCTCGGAGGTCCTCTTCCGTGGCACGCAGATCACCGGGCTCGGACGCCGGCCCGTCGCCTTGCTGCGCGCGCTCCTGCAGCAGCCGGGCACCCCTGTTTCCAAGGAAAGGCTGATTGCGGCGGCATGGAGCGGGCTCGTGGTCGAGGAGAGCAACTTGCCAGTGCAGATCGCGGCGCTGAGACGGGTGTTCGCCGAGGAGCCGGGCGGCGAGGCCTGGATCGAGACGCTGCCGCGGCGTGGATACCGCTTTGCCGGTCCCGTCGTCGCCGTCGAGGACAGCGTGCCTTTGGCAGGCACTGCCGCGCAGTCTTTACGCTATGCGGGAAAGCAACCGTCGATCGCGGTGCTTCCGTTTGTCAACCTGTCGGACACGGGCGATCAGCAGCATTTCGGCGACGCCATCGCCGACGATATCATCACGGCGCTCACGCGCTTCCGCTGGTTCTTCGTCGTCTCGCGCCAGTCGAGCTTCGCCTTCCGCGATTCGACGATCGATGTACGGGACATCGCGAGCCGGCTCGGCGTACGCTACGTGCTCGAGGGAAGCCACCGCCAAGCCGGCCGGCGTGTCCGAATCACCAGCCAGCTGATCGACGCGGAGACCGGCAGCCACATCTGGGCCGACCGCTACGAACGCGACATGGCGGACATCTTCGCGATTCAGGACGACATCGCCGACAGCGTGGCCGGCGCCATTGAACCGGAGCTGCTGAAGAGAGAGTCGCGTCGGAGCGCCGAATCCGCAGGCGCGCTGACGGCATGGGAACTGGTGCGGCAGGGCGTATGGTATTTCCACCACGTCGCGCCGGAGACTCACCTGCAGGCGCGCGATCTCTTCCGCGCGGCGGCGAAGCTCGAACCGCAGTCGCCGGATCCGCACATCTGGCTGGCTCGCGTGTCGGGTGGGATCGCGCTTTGGGGTTGGAGTCGTGAGCCCGAGGCCGTATGCCGCGAGGGTCTCGGCGCTGCGCTCACTGCGATAAGTCTCGACGAGAAGAACCCTTATGCGCATTACGGCCTCGCGATCACCAGTTGCGGGGCCGACCAGCTGGAGCAGGCCGAGCGTGCTGCCGAAAGGGCGATCGCGCTCAACCCGAGCTTCGCGCTCGCCCATCTCGTGCGCGGCATGGCAACTCTCTATCTGGGCAAGGCGGAGGATGCGAAGCCGGCGTTGCGGCACGGATTGCGGCTGAATTCCCATGATCCGCACAATTTCGTCTGGTTCGACCTGCTCGCCCTCGCACACCTGTTTGTGGGCGAGATCGAACATGCCGTCGAGGCGGCGACGCAGGCGCTGAAGATCCGGCCGGCGTCGGATCTCACGCTCAAGGTAATGGCAATATGCTGCGCGGCGAGTGGCCGGGCGAGCGATGCGCGACGATGCCTTGCCGTCGTCCCTCAAGCCATCGATCACTCCATCGCCATACTCGCTACCCTCAGGAGACATAACCCGCGGTGGAGCGAGGAGATTGAACGACTTCTCGAAAAAGCGCGGACGGGTTGACGCCGGCTGCGCGCTACGTCCGACGAGTGCGCAGCTCGTCGCTCGGGCGGATGTCGACAGACCGTCCATAGACCGTCACCGCCACCAGAAGTACGACGCACATGAAGCTGAACAGGCTGCGATAGGCGTCTTCCGACCGCGCGCCGTCGGCCAGGGGCGTGAACGCCCCGAGAATGAGTCCCGACAGGGTCTGCATGCAGGCGACGCCCAGCATCACGCTGGTGTTCATGGTCGCCATGCCGCGCCCGATCAGTCGGTCGGGGAAGATGCCGCGACCATGCGTCATCACCATGGTGCTGGAGGCGCTGAGGAAGCCGATGGCAACGATCGCGCCGACCGCGAGCCAGAGCGGCGCCTGAGCCCAGGCGGCAAGCACCCCGAGGATGGCGGCGATCATCAGCGTCCCACCGATCGCAATCCACTTTCGCGTGTCGAGCAGGCGGTCCAGCGGCCCGAACGTCAACATGCCGAACTGGTAGGCGATCACCGCGCTCAGCAGGACGTTGCCCGATTCGATCCTCGTCAGGCCGTGCACCTCGCGCAAGAACGGTCCACCCCACAGCCCTTGCACGGTGAACGTGCAGGCATAGTTGCAGAAATTCAGAGCCAGGATGAACGGGAGCTGCGGATTGCGCAGCACTTCGCCGAGGCCGCGCACCATCTCGGACGGCGATTCGGCCTTGCGTTCCAGGAACGGATGGCCGGGCGGCGCATCGCGCACGATCAGCCAGACGGCCAGTGCGGCCAAGGCCGTGAAGGCGACCATGATGGTGAACACGCCACGCCAGCCGGCCAGCTCGGTGGCCCACGCCAGCGGAGTCGTGGCCAACAGGTTGCCGAGAAGGCCGACCGACAGCACGATCCCCGACAGCGTGGAGAACCGGTCGGGCGGAAACCAGCGCGAGATCACCACCATGCTGCCGATCAGCATGACGCCGAAGCCCGCCCCCATCAGGGCGCGTCCCGTCAGCAACACGGGCCAGCTGGTCGCCAAGGTAAAGAGTGCCGCGCCCACGACGGCCACCAGCAACATCCCCGAGACCGTGCGGCGCGGGCCGTAGCGGTCGAACAGGAAGCCGCAGGGAATCTGCATCGTCGAGAAGCCGAAGAAGAAGGCGCCGGTCAGGGCGCCCAGCGCCTCGGACCCGATGTGCAGATCGCGCATCAGGTCGAGGCCGATGGTGACGTTGGCCGCCCTGAAGAAATGGCTGGCCACGTAGGCTGTCGCCAGGGTCGCGACGATCGTCACGGCTTGCCGCCGAAGACCGGGCGACCTCAATGCAGTTTCCTCTCAACTCTGCTTGTGCCGATTTCCCGCCGATCGGCATCGATGGCACATCGGCGCTGCCCACCTGAGTATCGGCAGGATCGTGACGCGGCAACCCCGCTTCGCGCCGCGTGCTTCGCAGGGCGAGCCCCGCCCGGCGCGGAACGGCGCTTCAGATCTCGGCATAGATCTCCAAGACGTTGCCATCCGGGTCGCGGAAGAAGATCGTGCGATGGCCGAAGGGATGATCGGTTGGCGGCGAGACGAGCGTGACGCCTTTGGCCTCCAGCGCCGCTGCGCAATCGAGCACGCCCTGCGGCGAAACGCGGAAGGCAAGCTGCAGGGACAGCGCGCCCTCGGGCGGTGGCGGATCGTCGAACCGCCCACCACGGGTCGCCAATGCCAGAGTCGTGCTGCCGACGCGATATTCGATCCAGCGCTCGCTCAGAACGCGCATCAGCGGAAATTCCATGACCGTCTCGTAGAAGTGCCGCATGGCCTTCATGTCGCGAGCGAAGACGACCGTGTAGTCGATCTGGCGAATCTGGGTGAGCGCGTTCAAGGGTTGATCTCCGGAAAATGTCGACAAACGGCGGCTAGCCGGCTTCCTCGACGAGTTCGCCGGCCGAGACGACGACGACTTCGCCTTCGGCCAATGGCGACCAGTGTCCGCCCGTAACGGGCACGCTGGCGAGCAGCGTCATTTCCTGGACACCATCGATCGCGTGCTCGTCGGCATGGACGGTCACGCCCGAAGCCGCGGGCGGCACGATGGCTGCGGCGTGGCTGCCGCGACGGCGGCGGTGGCGCACCCACAGGCCGGGCGGTGCCACGATGCCGTCGGCCTGGGTGCGGCGATGGCCGTGGCCGAAGACGAACTCGCCATCGCTGTAGAGGAAATTGGCGACCCCCAGAGGACGCATCTCTGCAGCGAAGGCCTCGATGAGGGCGAGCCGGGCCGCGAGCGGCGGCGGCATGGCCCCTTCCCAGATCTTGAGCAGGCGATCGAGCAGCAGACAGAAGCCCTTCTCCGAATCGGTCTCACCGACCGGATGGAAGCGATGCACCGACCTGGCGAACAGGGCCTCGATACCGTTGAAGCCACCGTTGTGCGCGAAGAGATGAACGCGGCCGCCCAGCTCGCGCACGAACGGCTGAGTGTTGGCCAGGCTGTTGCCGCCGACGGTGGCGCGACGAATATGTGAGATCAGGAGGTGCGTGGGGTGAAGATGGCCCTCGATGAACCCGAGCAGCGGGCTGTCCCCTGCCGGTTCGGGCTCCTTGTAGAGACGCGCGTCGCGACCGTCATGAAACGCCACTCCCCAGCCATCGATGTTGCGCGTGCTGGGCGCGCCGTGGGCCGCGAAGTGGCGAAGCGAGAAGGTCGTGCGCGTCGGGCGCCTGCTGGAAAGGCAAAACAGCTCACACATGGCAGCACGATAGCACTTGGCGGAGCGCGGACCTCCGCCAAATCGCCGACAGGACCGGCCGTCGGCTACAGGCGGCCGGGCACCAAACGCACCTTGCGTGGAGCGGCGATCCAGATCGCCATCGCCGATACCGCGCAGCAGGCGATGGCGAGGATGAAGGCGGGCTGGTAGCTGCCGGTCATGTCATGGATGACGCCCGTGAGCCAAGGGCCGGCCGCGCCGCCGCCGATCAGCGCGACCGTGAGCATGCCGAAGATCGAGCCGTAGTGGGGTCCTTCGAAGATCTCGGCCACGATCGGGCCCATCACCGAGGTCAGGGCGTACCCGAGCGAGCCCTGCGCGATCACCATCAGCCACAACAGCACCGGCGATGGCGAGCGTTCCAGCGCGATCAGGCAGACATAGCAGATGGCAAAGCCCGCGCAGCCGGCCGCCCAGATCCATTCGCGACCGATTCGGTCGGACAGGGCGCCGAGCCCGATCTGCCCGGGAATGCCCACGACGCTCACCATGCCCAAGGCCCACGCCGCGACGATCGGCGAGAAGCCGATCTCGATCAGGTACTTGGTCTGGTGCACCTGGACGGCGTACCAGGCGAACAGCGCGCAGGAATAGCCGAGCGCGATCCACCAAAAACGCCCTGTCCGGATTGCCCGCACCAACGTCCATTCCACCGATGCCCAGGCGCGGTCGACGACGTTCGACGGCGGCCGTGGCATCGCCGCGGCGGCGTGCGATTCGCCGTCGGGCAACAAGCCGATATCCTGTGGCCGGCGCCGGACGAAGAGATTGAGCGGCCCCAGGACGAGCAGGATTAGCAGGCCCATGACCCAGCACGCCTGTCGCCAGCCCTCGCGCTCGATGATCGTCTGCAGCCAGGGCAGCAGCACGATGGCGCCGACGCCGACGCCGGAGAAGGCGATGCTGATGGCGAGCGCCCGCCAGCGGACGAACCAGTGCGGCAGGAACTGCGAATGGGCGGTGAAGGTCATGAGGTTGGCGCCCGCCCCCACCATCACGCCGAGCGTGGCGTAGAACTGCCAGGGGTTGGCGATGACGGTCGCGAGCAGAAGGCCGGTGGCCACCATGACCACACCAGTTTCGATCACGATGCGCGGGCCCTTGCGATCCATGACGCGGCCGACGATCGGGCCCAGAACCGCCGACACGAGGAAGCCGAAGGAGAAGGCGCCGGCGGCAAGCCCGCGATCCCAGCCGAACTCGCTGATCAGCGGCGGCAGGAGCAGCGAGAAGGACGTGCGCGCCGTAACGGCAATGGCCATGGTCACGAAGGCGATGCCGATGATCAGCCAGCCATAGTAGAACGGCAGGCGCCGCTGCCAGCTGCTCACTGCGAGCAGATCTCGTTCAGCGGCCGCTCGCCGCGCGCCGTGCGCTCGATGTTGGACGCTATCAGCTTCGCCCTCGCCTCGAGCATGCCCTCGGTCCAGCCCGAGACGTGCGGGGTCAGGATCACGTTGGCAAGCTCGTGGAACGGCTGGGTGGCGGGCAGGGTCGGTCCGGGCGTCGTGGGATAGCGATACCAGACATCGAGGGCGCCGCCGGCCAGCCTGCCGCCGCTCAGCGCCTGGTAGAGCGCGCGCTCGTCGATGATCTCCGCTCGCGCGACGTTGATCAGGTAGGCAGAGGGCTTCATCAGGCTCAATCGGCGATCATCCAGGAGGTTGCGCGTCTCGGGCGAGAGCGACAGCGTGACGGCGAGATAGTCGGCTCGTCGCAGGACCTCGTCGAGCCGATCGGGGCCGCCGATGAAGGAGACGGCCGGCGGCGCGTCCTGCTGGGCCTGGCGCCGAACGGCGCAGACTTGCATGTCGAAGGCCGCGGCCCGCCGGGCGAGCGCCTCGCCGATATGCCCGAAGCCCAGAATGCCCAGCGTCTTGCCGGCAAGCTCCCGGGCCGGCGGCGGCATGGGCGTGCCGATCGCCCACTGGCTGTCCCATCGCCCCTTTCGCAGGCTGGCGTCGAGACTGCCGAACGACCGGGTGAGCGACAGCATCGCGCCCATGATGTACTCGGCGATGCCCGCCTCATGGCCGTAGGCGTTGGCGAGCCGCAGGCCCGGCCGCAGCACGCTGCGATCGATGCGGTCGAGCCCCGCGCCCGGCACCTGCACCAGCCTGAGGCGTGGCGCCGCCTCGGCCATCGGCCGGGTAAAACCCATCGAGACGAGAACGTCCACCTCGGCCAAGCGCGGCAGGATCGCCGCCTCGTCGCCCTCGACCACCTCGCAAGGGATCGACAGGTGAGCGCGCACCAGATCAGCGAGCCTGATGGCAAAGAACCCGGCAAAAGCGACCTTCATCGAAGCATCCTTCGTTCGTCTGCCGGCGCGCCCAGTGTCACGACCGGCGGGCGCGCGCGATTGCCTCGGCGATGAGGCGGCGGGCTTCCGTGACATCGCCCCAGCCCAGGAGCTTCACCCACTTGCCGGGTTCGAGGTCCTTGTAGTGGATGAAGAAGTGCTCGATCTGGTGACGCGTGATCTCGGGCAGGTCGGTGTGCGTCTTCACGTTGACGTAGCGCTGGGTGATGCGCGACGAAGGCACCGCGATGATCTTCTCGTCGCCGCCGCCGTCGTCCTCCATGCGCAGCACCCCGATCGGCCGCACATTCATCACGGCCCCCGGAATGATGGGCCGCGTGTTCGCGACCAGAACGTCGATCGGATCGCCGTCGTCCGAGAGCGTATGCGGCACGAAGCCGTAATTGCCCGGGTAGCGCATGGGCGTGTAGAGGAAGCGGTCGACCACCAGCGTGCCCGCCGCCTTGTCCATCTCGTATTTCACGGGCTCGCCGCCGATCGGCACCTCGATGACGGTGTTCACGTCCTCGGGTGGATCGTGGCCGATGGCGATGGCGTCGAGGTTCATGGCGGGTCCTTGCGAATTGTCGTCGCCCCGCGGCCGCGGGACCTCTCGTGTGGCCCGAAACGTCCCTCGCTTCGTTCGCGATGACAAGCTTGGTGGAGCGGGATATCGACAAAAAGAAACCGGCGGCCCTTGCGGACCGCCGGCTCGAGGCACGTCGGGACGACCGAATCGTCAGTCGTGCTGGTAGATGTTGCGGTCCTTGGTCTCGGGCACGAACAGCAGGCCGATGATGAAGGTCATCGCCGCCACCACGATCGGATACCAGAGGCCGGAGTAGATGTCGCCGGTAGCCGCCACGATGGCGAAGGCGGTGGGCGGCAGGAAGCCACCGAACCAGCCGTTGCCGATGTGGTAGGGCAGCGACATGCCGGAATAGCGGATGCGGGTCGGGAACAGCTCGACCAGCATGGCCGCAATCGGGCCGTACACCATCGTCACGTAGATCACGAGGATGGTCAGGATGCCGATCACCATCGGCATGTTCATCTTCGCCTTGTCGGCCGCAGCCGGATAGCCGGCGGCGCGGATCGCCGCCGTGGCCTGGTCGTTGAAGGCCTTCTCCTGCGCGGCGCCTTGGGCGCCGGCCTTGACCTTGTCGAACGAGGTGATGACCTTGTCGCCGATCTTGATCTGCGCCGGCGAGCCCGGCGGCGCGGTCTCGTTGTGGTAGTTCACCGCGTTGCGCGCGAGGAACGACTTGGCGATGTCGCACGAGGTGGTGAAGCTCGCCGTGCCCGTCGGATTGAACTGGAACGAGCACTCGTTGGGATCGGCGATCACCGTCACCGGCGACTTCTCCAGCGCCATCTCGAGCTGCGGGTTCACGGCGTTGGTGAGCGCCTTGAACAGCGGGAAGTAGGTCACGACCGCCAGCAGGCAGCCCGCCAGGATGATCGGCTTGCGACCGACCTTGTCCGACAGCCAGCCGAAGAAGACGAAGAACGGCGTGCCGATCGCGAGCGCCGCGGCGATCACGATGTTGGAGGTCGTCGCATCGAGCTTCAGCGTCTGGGTGAGGAAGAACAGGGCATAGAACTGGCCCGTGTACCACACCACGGCCTGTCCGGCGGTGCCGCCGAGCAGGGCGAAGACCGCGATCTTGGCGTTCTCCCACTTGCCGAAAGCCTCGCGCAGCGGCGTCTTGGAGCTCTTGCCCTCGGCCTTGATGCGGGCGAAGGCGGGCGACTCCTCGAGCTGCAGCCGGATCCAGATCGACACGCCGAGCAGGATGATCGACAGCAGGAACGGCACGCGCCAGCCCCAGGCCGCGAACTGCTCGGGCGTCATCGCGAAACGCAGCACCAGGATGACGAGCAGCGACAGGAACAGGCCGACCGTCGCCGTCGTCTGGATCCACGAGGTGTAGAAGCCACGGCGATGCTGCGGCGCATGCTCGGCGACGTAGGTCGCCGCGCCGCCATACTCGCCACCCAGCGCCAGGCCCTGCAACAGGCGGCAGGCGATGAACAGCACCGGAGCGGCGATGCCGATCGAGGCGTAGCCGGGCAGCAGGCCGACGACGAAGGTCGCGATGCCCATCAGGGTCATCGTCACGAGAAAGGTGTACTTGCGGCCGATCAGGTCCCCCAGGCTGCCGAAAACCAGCGCGCCGAAGGGGCGGACAGCGAAGCCCGCGGCGAAGCCCAGCAGGGTGAAGATGAAGGCCGCGGTCGGGTTGACGCCCGAAAAGAAGGTGGCGCTGATGTTCGCAGCCAGCGAACCGGCGAGGTAGAAGTCGTACCATTCGAAGACGGTGCCGACCGAGGAGGCGATGATGACCTTCCGCTCCTCCCGGGTCATTGGCCGTGCCGTATCGGGTCCGGCCGTTGCTGCCATTGCCATGCGCGTTACTCCCCAGGTTGAACGACACGTTGCGTGTATCTACTTGGGAGCCGTTTATGCCTCTGCTCGATGCGTGTGCAATTGGACCAAGGTCGTTCGACCAAAGTCGCAGGAACGCTTCAGCGGACGATCCAGACCGCCAGCGCGGCGACGCTGAGCGCCAATGCTATGGCCGCGCTGTACTCTGCATAGCGAGTGTAGGTCTTGCGCAGCACTTCGAGCAGCAACTCGGGCGGATAGTCCGGCGGCAGATCGGCGCCCTTGTTCAACAGGGTCCACAGCTCAGTCGAGCGGTGGTTCCAGCGCGGCGCATTGTAGGCGAACACGCCGAGCACCGACCCGTGCAGGGCCTCGAGAATGGCGCCCGATTTCAAGCACAGGACGAGATCATAGGAGAGACCCAGCATCACCGTGCCGATGGCCAGCAGCGCGAAGGCGCAGCCGCGCTTGACGACGAAATCGGCGAGGAATTCCACCCGGTCCATGAGTGGACCCTATTGCGCCGCCCCCGAGATGAGCAAGAGCCGCACCACGGCGGGAAAGCTCAGCACCAACGCGATCAGCACCCACACGAGGTTGGGTCCGGCCGCCGCGCGCGATGCCGGGACGGCCTGCTCCAGCAGGGCGGACGGGATGCCGGAGACAAGCAGGGTCGTGGTCGCCAGGATCAGGCTGGAGAAATAGAAGGTGATGCTGGGATCGGTCGACAGCCAAGGCGGCGCCCAGACGAAGCCGTATGCCGCGACGAGGTGGACCAGCGGAGAAAAGATGCCGTTGAACGCGGCGATGGCGAGCACCAGAGCGAAAAGCTGCAGGCGCATCTCAGGTTCCGGTGAGCCGCGGCGTCCAGCCGGCCCCGGCCATCAGGAAATAGAAACCGGTACGCAGCCAGAAGATCCAGAAGGCGGCGGCCAGCGGCATCCAGCGCGCGCCGATCGACGAAGGCGTGAGGAAGCGCACCGTCTGCAACGCCCACTCCGTCAGCCACACGAAGGACCGCCAGATGTAGTTCTGCGGCTGCATGCTGGGCATGAAGAACGACAGCACCCATCGCCCGACGCATGCCCACGCAACGAGCGACAGTGCGTAGTTCACGATCCAGAAGGGCAGGTAACCCCAGAAGAAATCAGGCTGTGCCATGCTCAAACGAAGAGGGCGGGACCGCGGGCCCCGCCCTCCCCTAGATCAGCCCCGCCGGGCGATCAATGCGCTGCCTCGACGTTCCGCACCGATCCGCTGGGAATGCGGATCGAGTCGATGAAGTCCTGCATGGTCAGGGAGGCCGGCCTGCCCAGCCAGCCGGCGACGATCATGGCGATGAACGCCGCCGGGATGCCGAAGATGCCGACCGAGATGTTGTTGATGCCCCAGATATAGGCGACATCGCGGCCGCGGATCTTGACGATGTTGATATCGCCCAGCCAGCTCAGGTTCGCCTTGACCCACGGCCCGTAGAATTCGGTCGCGATCAGGAAGAACATGCACAGGCCGAAACCGACGACGATGCCCCAGATGCCGGCGGCATTGCCGGCCCGCTTCCACCAGATGCCGAGCACCAGGCCCGCGAACAGGCCGGCGGCGGCGATGGAGAAGGCCCACGACACCAGGAACAGGATGTCGGCGCCCAACGTGCCCGCGACATAGGCCGCAACCAGGGCCACCAGGCCGAGCAACACTCGGCTGATGACGAGGCGCCGCTTGGTGTCGGCGTTGGGGTCGATCATCTTGTAGTAGATGTCGTGGCTGAGCGCGTTGGCGATCGCCAGCAGGAGCCCATCCGCGGTCGACAACGCGGCGGCCAGGCCGCCGGCGGCGACCAGGCCGGAGATGACGTACGGAAGGCCGGCGATCTCCGGCGTTGCCAGCACGACGGCGTCGGTGTGCAGCCGGAACTCGGCGAGCTGCAAAACGCCGTCGCCGTTGCCGGCGACCCCCTTGCAGAGCGCGAAGTTGGCGGCGGCGTTGGCGGCGTCGCAGGCGCCGACCAGGCCGATGCTGCCCCAGGAGGCGACCCATGCCGGCAGCTTGGCGATCGGTTGGCCGATCACGTTCTGGTAGACTTCCAGCTTGGCGAAGGCCGCATAGGCCGGCGCCGTGAAGTAGAGCAGGAAGATGAAGAACAGCGACCACGCCACCGAATCGCGCGCCTGCTTGACCGACGGCGTGGTGAAGTAGCGCATCAGAATGTGCGGCAGCGACGCCGTGCCGACCATCAGGCAGAGGATCAGCGCGAAGAAGTTCCACATCGCCGTCGGGCTGTACTTGCCCTGCGCGTCGGTGAAGGCCGACGTATAGGGCTGGGCGACGCCGAAGGTCTTTTCGAAGGCCTCGATCTTCTCGAGCGCCTGCCCGTACATGATCTGCGGGATCGGCACGCCGGTCACCTTGGCCGACAGCACGACCACGGGGATCAGGTAGGCGATGATCAGGATGATGTACTGCGCCACCTGGGTCCAGGTGACGGCCTTCATGCCGCCCAGCATCGAGCACAGCAGGATGCCGACCAGGCCGACGAAGCAGGCGACCTCGAAGCCGATATTGAGGAAGCGCGCCGTGATGATGCCGACGCCGACGATCTGCGCCACCACGTAGGTGAAGGAGGCGGTGATCAGCACGATCACGGCGAGCGCCCGCGCCGTGTTGCCGCCATAACGGGCGCCGAAGAAGTCGGGGACCGTGAACTGGCCGAACTTGCGCAGGTACGGCGCCATCAGGATGGCCACCAGCACGTAGCCGCCGGTCCAGCCCAGCACGAAGGCGAGGCCGCCGTAGCCGCCGAAGTATAGCGAGCCGGCCATGCCGATGAACGAAGCGGCGCTCATCCAGTCGGCGCCGGTCGCCATGCCGTTGTAGAAGGCCGGGACGACGCGTCCGGCGACATAGTACTCGCTGACCTCGGCGGTGCGCGCCAGCCAGCCGATCAGCGCGTAGACGCCGAGCGTCAGGAAGATGAAAAGGTAGCCGAGGATGCGGTTTGGCACGCCCAGCAATTCCAGGATGCCGATGACGATGGTGAAGCCGATGAAGGCTCCGGTGTAGATGGCGTAAACCCGCCCGAGGTTGGCGAGGAACCCGCCCTGCATTGCAGCCATGGTCGTTCTCCCCTCGCCGTCACTCGTCCTGGACGCCGAATTCGCGGTCGATCCTGTCCTGCGATCTGGCGTTCCAGATGCACATCGCCACGAAGGCGATCAGGGAGCCCTGTGCCGCCATGTAGTAGCCGAGCGGAAAGCCCAGGATGCGGATGCCGTTCAACTGCGGCGCGAAAAAATGAATGGCGAAACTGAAGATGAACCAGACGATCAGAATGGTGATCATCAGGCTTCTCGTCCTGTGCCAGTAGGCGGCCTGTTGCTCGCCTGACAACTTCACTTCCGCCATGCTTCGTCCTCCAGGTGTTACGGAGGCGCCGTGCACGAGCCGCGGTGCGATGAGTCCCCGGAGGATGCCCGGAAGCGCTTTCTCCCCACCGCCCGTTCTCGCGGGCGCCCTTGTTTTCTTTACCGTTCATTGACTCAGACGGCCTGCAGATTACAGGCTTGGTGAATCGGCCACAATGTTCGCCACCCCCTACTTTAGTCGAATACACTGTTCACAAGTCGTGGATCGGGAAAGGGACCATGCTCGATAGGTTCAGGGAGTATGTATTTCCTTCTCGGCTGCGCACCCGCGATCAGCTGCGTCGTTTCGTGAGCGGCGAGGCCTCGTACGTGGCCCAGCGTTCGACGTACGAGTTCACGCGGAACACCCTGGCCTGGTACGGCCAGGCCGCGTTCGGCGATGCAAAATTCAACGAGGCGTTTGCGGTCTGCCGCTGGGAAGCATTTGCCGACATCGCGGCCGACATGACGATGATCGTGCGCGCTGAAATCGCCGGCGGCCCGGCTCTGGATCCCCAGTTGCTGCGTCTTTATGTCGACGTGCTGGGCGAATACCCCGTTCCTGCGCATCGAGACGACGGTTGGATGGACCGCCATGCCGCGCTGCTGGCGCGATTCGGCGCCCAGCCCGGCGAGCGCAGACCCGATCTCACCGCCATGGGGCAGCGAACCGGAGCCATGATCCACGAGACGGCGCCGGCCCATTCCAAGAACGTCGACGAGGAACGCGCCGTGCTCGCCGCGGCGATCACGTTCGGCCTGATCTCCTTCCAGGATCGCCTGCCGCGCCGGCTCGATGTTCCGGCGCTCCGCTTGGCGCTGGTCGGCGCGGCGGCATGACGATCGCCGACATCTTCGATCGCTTCCTGGCGTCGGCGCAGCCGCGACGCAGGCTTCTCGTCCCCGGCCATGCCCCGCTCGAGCGGCTGCCGATGGTCGTCATCGACTGCGAGACGACGGGGCTCGATCAGCGCCGCGATCGCATCGTGTCGCTGGCCGCCGTCGCGATCGACCCCGGCCTGGTGGTCGGGCGGCCACGGCTCGATATCGTGATCGACCCCCGCGTGGCGATCCCGCCGCAGGCCACTTCGGTTCACGGCATCGATGCGGCAAAAGTAGCCGGCGCGCCGACCATCGCCGACGTCTGGGAGGAGATCGCCGATGTGCTCGACGGCCGGGTCGTGGTCGGCCATCACGTGGCATTCGACCTCGGCATGCTTGCGGCCGAAGCGCGCCGTGCCGGCTTGGCCTGGCAGGAACCGGCCTGCCTGGATACGGCCGCGATGCTTGCCGGCATGGGACTGGCCACGGCCCGGCTCGATCTCGCAGACGTCCTGCCGCGGCTCGGCATCGAGAGCAGGGGCCAGCGCCACACCGCTCTGGGCGATGCCACGATGACCGCCGATCTGTTCGTCGCGCTGGCACGTCGCCTGCGCGGCCAAGGTCGCGGCACCTTCGGAGGCGCCGTTGCCGCCCAGCGTCTGCCGGGACGCTGATCGATGCAGACCGCCCCGCTGGAACGGCTCGACAGCTTTCCGTATCGCCACCGGGTGTCGGAGTTGATGGCTTCCCCGGTGGTATCGCTGCCGGCGCAGGCGACGGTCGCCGAAGCGGCCCGCGCGATGAGCGAACGGGACATCAGCTCGATCATCGTTCTTGATGAGGCTGGCCGCCTCCAGGGCATCCTCACGGAACGGGATGTCCTTCGCCTGATTGCCGCGGGTCGCGACCGTCTCGACGTCCCGCTCGGCGAAGCGACGAGCCGCCCCGTCCAGGCCATCCCGGCCGACGCGCTGGTCTACCGCGCCCTCGCACGCATGGCCCGGCTCGGTGTGCGGCACCTGCCGGTGATCGACGGCTCGGGGCGGCCGGTCGGCATGCTGACCGCCGGCGCATTGCTCAGGCAGCGGGCCAACCTCGCCCTGACCCTGGGGGACGACATCGAGCTGGCGCCGGATGCCGTCGCGCTTCGAGCCGCCCACGACAAGCTGCCTACGCTGGCGGCGGCATTGCGAGCCGAGGACGCGGCGCCGACCCAGGTCTGCGCCGTCATCGCCGCCATCGTTTGCGATATCACGCGACGGGCGGCCGAGCTGGCGCTTGCAGCGATGCGGCAGGAGGGACGCGGCGACGCACCGGCGCGCTGGTGCCTGCTCGCGCTGGGCTCGGCGGGACGCGGCGAATCGCTACTGGCCGCCGATCAGGACAACGCCCTGGTGCATGGCGGCGATGATCGCGACACCGCCTGGTTTCTCGTCTTCGGCGAGCGCCTGAACGCTTTGCTCGACGCCGCGGGCATCCCGCTCTGCACCGGCGGCGTGATGGCAGGACGCCCTGCCTTCTGCCGCGCGCTCTCCTCGTGGCGCGACACCATCGACTCGTGGGTCGCGCACCCGCGGCCGGAAGCACTGATGAATGTCGACATCTTCTACGACTTCGTGCCGGTCATCGGCGACCGCGATCTGGCGGATGCGCTGCGCCTGCATGCCACCGATGCCGCTTCCGGCTCGCCGGTCTTCCTGCGGCTGATGGCTCACGCCGGCGAAAACGTCGGCAGCGCCTTCGACCTCCTCGGGCGGCTGCGCACGACAAAGGGCCGTATCGACCTCAAGCGCTACGGCTTGTTCCCGGTCGTCACGGCCGCGCGGGCCATCGCGCTCGCCTGGCGTTCGCAGGCCACCAGCACCGACGCCCGACTGCGCGAGGCGGCCGACAAGGGAGCACTGCCGCCCGACAGCGTGACCGAGCTGGTCGCCGCACGGGCAGCCGTCGTGGCGGCCATCCTCGCCCAGCAGATCGCCGATCTGGAGCAGGGCGGCCTGCCCGGCAACCGCGTGGATCTGCGGCGCCTGAAGCGGCCCGCGCTCCGCGAGCTGCGTCGCGCGCTCGAGACGGTCGCGACGGCGCCGGAGGCCGTCCGTGGCGCCCTCACGGCCCGCGTGCCCGGGCAGGCGCCTTGACCGGTGCGGCGCGGGGGGCTCAATTTCCCGGAATGGCGAACGCCGAGCAGTTCCTCATTGCCGACGATCACCCGATGGTGCGCGACGCCCTGGCTTCCGCCCTCGGCCAGGCGTTCACGGGCGCTCAGATTGCCATGGCGGCGACGCTGGCCGAAGTGCAGGTCGAGCTGGATCGCCAGCCCGAGATCGACGCCCTGTTGCTCGATCTCGACATGCCGGGCATGGACGGGCTGACGGGGCTCGCCCTGTTGCGCTCGGAGCACCCGGCGGTGCCCATCATCGTGGTATCCGCGGCGCGCGAGCCCGCCGTCATGCGCCGGGCCTACGAGTTCGGCGCCTCGGCCTATATCGACAAATCGGCTTCGCTGGACGAGATCGCGCGCACCGTGCGTGCCGTGCTGGCCGGCGAGATCTTCACGCCACCCGAAGCCGGGTCGGTCGACTCCTTCGCCCAACGCGCCAGCCAGCTCACGCCGCAGCAATGGCGCGTGCTGGCGTTGATGGTCCAGGGCGACCAGAACAAGCAGATCGCCCACAAGCTCGGTGTCGGCGAGGCGACGGTGAAGGCGCACGTCACGGTTATCCTGCGCAAGCTCGGGGTGCGCTCGCGCACCCAGGCCGTCATCGAAGCGCGCGGGCTGGCGCTTCCGCCGGGGTGATCCGCTCGCGCACGCGCAGCAGCGCGCGCAAAGCGGCGGGCTTCACCGGCTTGTGCAGGAGCTCGACGCGGTGGGCGCGCGCCCGCAGCCGCAATGTCGGATCGCGATCGGCGGTGACCAACGCGGCCGGCACCTCCCGTCCCCACGCCCGCCGCAGGGCATCGACGACCTCCAGCCCGTCCGGTCCTTCGTCGAGATGCAGGTCCGCCAACACCAGGTCGGGCAGCCGCCCGGCGCGGGATACCTGGTCTCGCGCCTCGGCCTGCGAGGCGGCGGTGGCGACCCGGCAGCCCCAACCGCCGAGCAAGGTAGCCATCGCCTCGCGCACGCGCGCCTCGTTGTCGATGCAGAGCACGAAGCTCTCGGCCTCGACCGACGGCGTCGGCTGCGGGGCCGGCGGCGCGATCGGCGCCGATACCACCGCCGGCACGCGTGGCACCGTCACCGAGAAAGTCGAGCCCTCCCCCGGCGCCGACGAAATGCCGATCGGCAGGTCGAGCATGCGGGCGATACGGTCGACGATGGCCAGCCCCAGGCCCAACCCCCGTTCTTCGCGCGGCGCGTCGTCCTCGGCCTGCAGACGCACGAATTCGTCGAAGATCATCGCCTGCTTGTCGGACGCGATGCCGGGGCCGTTGTCCTTGACCTCGATACGCAGCCCCTCCCCGACACGGCGGCAGCCCAACAGCACGCGCGGACGGCGGCCTTCGGCGCGGCCGTAGCGCAGGGCATTGGCCAGCAGGTTCTGCAGGATGCGACGCAGGAAGGCCGGATCGGTCGACACGAAGGCGTGCGTCGGCACGACCACCAATTCGACGCCGCGGCGCGCCGCCACCGGCGCGAACGCCGTGGCGAGCGATTCGAACAGCGGCTGCAGGGCGAACGGACGCTTTTCCGGCTTGAACGCGCCGGCATCGAGCTTGGAGATGTCGAGCAGGGCGTCGAGCAGCGATTCCACCGCACCGAGGCTGGCGTCTATCTTGGCGCCAAGATCGTTGTCGGGAGCGCGGTCGATCATCGCCGCAGTGAACAAGCGCGCCGCATGCAATGGCTGCAGGAGGTCGTGGCTGGCGGCGGCGATGAAACGGGTCTTGCCGAGGTTGGCCGCCTCGGCCTCGGCGCGGCTCGCCTCGAGCTCGGCGGTGCGCTCGACCACGCGCTGTTCCAGCGTCTCGGCCGACTGGCGCAGCCGGCGATCGCTTTCGCGCAACGCCTCGGCGGTGCGCACGCGCGCCGTCACGTCGTTGCAGGTGACGACGAAGCCGCCGCCGGGCAGCGGATCGAGCCTGAGTTCGATGACGCGATCGCGCGCGGTCGTGATCTCGTGAGTCTGCGGCGTGTCGGGCCGGCGCAGCAGAGCCACGATCTCCGGCGCGGCGCCGCACTGGGTCGGCGTCGCGCCGACCACCACCGACGCGTCGGAAAGCGACAGCAGCCTGGTGAAGCGATCGTTGAAGATTTCCAGCCGACCGTCGCGGTCGAAGGCGGCGATGCCCATGCCGACATGGTCGAGCGTATTGCGCAGGATCTCGTAGTTGTAGCGAATCGCCTCCGAGGCCTCGTCTATGATGGCGCGCGCGCTGCGCGGAAAGCGCCGGCCCCGGCGGCCGAACGCCGCGACGATGATGCGTGCAGACGCAGCCCCCAGGGTGCCCGACAGCACGCGTTCGCCGCGGATCAGCGCCATCTCGATCGACAGCCCGTCGTCCGGCAATTCGCGCCGCGCACGCTCGTCGCCGACGAAGCGCGCCAGCAAATCGCGCAATTCGGCGATGCGCGTGGCGTCGGCCGGCGCCTGGCGCTGTGGCTGTTCGGGCTCGGCCCCGAGCACGAAGGCATCGGCCTGCTCGGCGTCGGAGCCGCGCGCGCGGACGATCAGAGACACGCCGACCAGCAGCAGCGTGTTGATCAGGATGCCGACGACGAATCCCTGCCCCACCGGGTCGAGCTCGGCGAGCGGCGCCGGCAGATAGGGCTTCAACGGCGCCACCTGTCCGCCGCCGGCGGTCTGCCTCAGGGTCGGCAGCAACAGCGCGTAGAGCCAGACGAAGAAGCCGCCGGCCAGCCCCGCCACGACGCCGAAGCGATGCGCCTTGCGCCAGTAGAGGCCGAGCACGACGCCGGGCGCGAAATTGGCGACGGCGCAGAAGCTGATCATGCCGATCGACGCAAGCGGCAGATAGCCCGAGATGATCCGCTCGTAGGCGTAGCCCGCCATCAGGATCAGCACGACCGCGGCACGGCGGACGAACACGACCAGCGGCCCCATGTCCTGCGAGACGCCGGCCTTGCGCCGCAGCAGGTAGGGCATGACCAGCTCGTTGCCGATCATGCCGGAGAGCGCCATGCAGGCGACGATCACCATCGAGGTCGCGGCCGAGAGTCCGCCGATGAAGACGAAGGCCGACAACCAGCTCTCGCCATTGGTCAGCGGCAATTGCAGGACGTAGAGATCTGGACTGGTCTGCGTGCCGAGCAGCAGCAGTCCGCCGGCGGCAATCGGCACGACGAACAGATTGATCAGGACGAGGTAGGCGGGAAACAGCCAGCGCGCCGTCCTGAGGCTCGCCGGGTGGCCGTGCTCGACGACGGCGACATGGAACTGGCGCGGCAGGCAGAGGAAGGCCATCGCGGACAGCAGCGTGGTCACCACCCAGGTGAGCGGCGATCCTTCGCGGAACACCCGGTCGGCAACCGCAGGCACGCTTTCGACCTGGGCCAGCAGGTCGGACGGGCCGCTGAACAGCACGAACAGCACGAACGGACCGACGGTGAGGAGCGCCAGGAGCTTCACCACCGATTCGAAGGCGATCGCCAGCATCATGCCGCGGTGCTGCTCGGAAGCCTGCACGTTGCGCACGCCGAACAGGATCGTGAACACGGCCATCAGGGCAGCGACGATCAGCGAGGTGTCGGTATGGACGACGCCGGGCAGGCTGCCGGCCACCGGCGTCGGGGCGGCAATGGACCGGAAGGTCGACGAGACCGCCTGGAGTTGGAGCGCGATGTAGGGCAGCACGCCCACGGTCGCGAACAGAGTGGCGGTGACGCCGACGGCGCGGCTCTTGCCGTAGCGCGAGGCGAGGAAGTCGGCGATCGAGGTGACGTTGTGCTGCTTGGCCAGTCGCACCATCTTGCGCAGCATCGGGTAGCCCACGACGACCACCAGCGCGGGTCCGGTGTAGATCAGGATGAAGTCGATGCCCGAGGTCGCCGCGCGCCCGACCGCGCCGTAGAACGTCCACGACGTGCAGTAGATCGCAAGCGACAGGCCGTAGACCGCGGGCGCCACCGAGCTTGCCGACCAGTCACGGGCATAGCGGTCGCCGAAATAGGCCACGGCGAAGAGCAGGCCGAGATAGGCCAGCGACAGCGCCAGGACGGTCGGTTCCGTCAGCATCCCTGAGCGTTTCTCCCGCCCTCATTGAACCTGAGCAAAAGGGCCGCTACAAGCGCGCCAACCCCGTCCCACCCCCAGATCCGACCGGAGCCGCCGATGGCCGCGTACCAGTACATCTATGTCATGAAGGGCCTGAACAAGACCTACCCGGGCGGCAAGCAGGTCCTGAAGGACATCTGGCTGTCGTTCCTGCCGGGCGCCAAGATCGGCGTGCTGGGCCTGAACGGCGCGGGCAAGTCGACCCTGCTCAGGGTCATGGCCGGCCAGGACGACACCTTCACCGGCGAGGCCTGGGCAGCCGAAGGCGCAAAGGTCGGCCTGCTCGAGCAGGAACCCAAGCTCGACCCCCAGAAGGACGTTCTGGGCAACGTCATGGACGGCGCCGGCGACATGGCGAAGATGCTGGCGCGCTTCGAGGAGGTGTCGAACGCCTTCTCCGATCCCGACGCCGACATGGACAAGCTGATCGCCGAGCAGGCCGAGCTGCAGGAGAAGATCGACGCCGGCAATGGCTGGGACCTGCAGCGCACGGTCGAGATCGCCATGGACGCGCTGCGCTGCCCGCCCAGCGACGCCAACGTCGAGAAGCTGTCCGGCGGCGAGCGCCGCCGTGTAGCGCTCTGCCGCCTGCTGCTCAGCAAGCCCGACCTGCTGCTGCTCGACGAGCCGACCAACCATCTCGACGCCGAGTCCGTCGCCTGGCTGGAGCGCCACCTCGCCGAGTTCCCCGGCACCGTCGTCGCCGTCACCCACGACCGCTACTTCCTCGACAATGTCGCGGGCTGGATCCTCGAGCTCGACCGCGGCGCCGGTATCCCGTGGGAGGGCAACTACACGTCCTGGCTGAAGCAGAAGGAGCAGCGGCTGGCCCAGGAAGAGAAGGCCGCCGACACCCGCCGCCGCACGCTGCAGCGCGAGCTGGAATGGATGGGCCAGAGCCCACAGGCACGCCGCACCAAGAGCAAGGCGCGCATCGCGGCCTACAATCAGATGGTCGAGGAGGAGCAGAAGGCGACGCTCGACACGGCGCAGATCGTGATTCCGGCCGGACCGCGGCTGGGCGATCACGTCATCAAGGCCGAGAGGATCTCCAAGGGCTTCGGCGACCGGCTGCTGATCGACGACCTATCCTTCAGCCTGCCGCCGGGCGGCATCGTCGGCGTGATCGGTCCCAATGGCGCCGGCAAGACCACGCTGTTCAAGATGATCACCGGGCAGGAGACGCCCGATTCGGGCTCGTTCTCCGTCGGTCCCACGGTGAAGCTCGGCTATGTCGACCAGAGCCGCGAGACCCTCGATGCCAACAAGACGGTGTGGGAGGAGCTGTCGGGCGGGCTCGACATCATCAAGCTCGGCAACCGCGAGGTTTCCAGCCGCGCCTACTGCGGCTCGTTCAACTTCAAGGGCGCCGACCAGCAGAAGAAGGTCGGCCAGCTGTCGGGCGGTGAGCGCAACCGCGTCAACCTCGCCAAGATGCTGAAGAGCGGCGCCAACGTGCTGCTGCTCGACGAGCCGACCAACGACCTCGACGTCGACACGCTGCGCGCGCTCGAGGAGGCGCTGGTCGACTTCGCCGGCTGTGCCGTCATCATCAGCCACGATCGCTGGTTCCTCGACCGCATCGCCACGCACATGCTGGCCTTCGAGGGCGACAGCCACGTCGAATGGTTCGAGGGCAACTACCAGGACTACGAGGCCGACCGCCATCGCCGGCTGGGCACCGACGCCGATCAGCCGCATCGCATCAAGTACAAGCCGCTGGTGAGGAACTAGGGCTGAACTTATCCTCCCCATCGTCATACGATGGGGAGGTGCCCACGTAGTGGCCGGAGGGTCATGAGGAGCAATTACGGCTGCCTATGACCCCTCCCGCCCTTCGGGCCACCTCCCCACCTTCGGTGGGGAGTAATTCAGGATGCAGACCGGCAAGGGCATGCAATGGCCATTCACGATGCCGCAGGACATCCTCGGCATCAGGTTCGCCCTCAACGTCGCCATCGCCACGGTGATCGTCTGGTATTCCCTGGCGTACGTCGTCGACACCAACCCGATCTGGGCGATCGCCTCGATGGTGGCGGCATCGGATCCACAGGTGACCGAGGCGGCCCGCATGTTCAGGAGCCGCCTCATCAACGTGCTGGTGGGAGGCGTGGTCGGCCTGCTGTTCCTCGTGGTCGGCGGTCCGGCCGAATGGATGCTGCCATTCGCCCTCGCCGTCACCGTCCTGCTGTCGTCTTACGTCGTCCATATCCAGACGATGTGGCGTCAGGCACCGATCACGGCGGCCATTGTCATCGCCAGTGGCGTCACTTCCCATTCCAGGCTGAGCGGCGTCGAGCACGGCTTGCACAAGGTCGCGGAAGTCGTCTTCGGCTGCCTGGTCGGGCTGCTCGTGAGCTGGGCGATGTCGAAGATCTGGCCGATCACCCGCCCGGCCGATCTCAAGGGGCCGTAGACGCACCATCGGACCGATTTCGCGCAACAATCACAGCGTTGATGCAGTTCTTATTGGACTGTGGCAGTAGACCGCCCGAAGGGAGCGGACATGCTGACTGACGAGCAACGCCGGGTCATCGAGGCCGAAGAGCAACTGCGTCACGAGGTGAGGAGACGGCTGGACACCGAGAATCCGCCACCGCCTCCTCCGCCGGCGCCGCCGCCGAAGGTCGGCATCGGCAAGAGGCTGTTCGACTTCTTCAACAGCTCGGTCGGCATGTGGCTGCTGTCGTCGGTTGTCCTGACCGGCGGCGCGGCGCTGCTCCAGAACATCCAGCACAATCACGAGATCGCGCAACAGAACCGCCAGCAGCTTTCCGCCCATCGCTACGAGATCACGCACCGCCTCGACCAGATGGAATACGGCCTGCGCCGAGCCAAGACGGTCGGTGAAGCCAAGGCCGCCATGGACGGCATGTTCAAGAGCAAGTTTCCGCTCACGCCGGAGCTGCAGAATCGCAGCCTGGCATCGCTTTACCTCACGATGCACCAGCTCCTGTCGGGCACCGAGCAGGAGAAGTCCCAACAGGCGATGAATTTCATCCGCCGCCTCGAGGAAGCAGAACTGTCATTGCAGGCCGAGAGCGACGACAACGACAAGCTCGACGACAACCAGAAGCAGCTGATGCACAAGCTGATCAAGTCGATCAAGGCGCTGCATCACTCCGTCGATGCGAGCAGCACCTGAACGTTCAGATCCGCTGATCCATCTCGAGCGCCGGCTCGGGCACGTCGACGCAGCCGATGATGCGCGCCGGCACGCCGGCCGCCGTGCAGCCCGCGGGCACCGGCTCGAGCACCACGCTGCCGGCCGCGATCTTGGCGCAGGCGCCGATCTCGATATTGCCCAGCACCTTGGCCCCGGCGCCCAGGAGCACGCCGCGTCGCACCTTGGGATGGCGGTCGCCGCGTTCCTTGCCGGTGCCGCCGAGCGTCACGCCATGCAGCATCGACACGCCGTCCTCGACGACGGCGGTCTCGCCGATCACCACGCCGGTGCCGTGGTCGATGAAGATGCCCTTGCCGATGCGCGCGCCAGGATGGATGTCGAGTCCGAACAGAGCGCTGGCGCGGCTCTGCAGGAAATGCGCGAGTGTCTGGCGGCCCTGAAGCCATAGCCAATGGGCGACGCGCGAGGTCTGCAGCGCGTGATAGCCCTTGAACCAGAGGAGCGGATCGAGATGGGAGGTGCAGGCGGGGTCGCGCTCGGCCACCGCCCGGATGTCGGCGCGCGCCGCCAGACCGATTGCCGGGTCGGCATTCAGCGCCTCGTCGAAGATCTGGCGAATGAGGGCGGCGGGCACCTCGGTCGTACCGGCCAGCCGCGCCAGATGATAGCTCAGCGCGCCTTCGAAGCGGCTCTGGCTGAGGATGGTGGCATGCAGGGTGCCGGCCAGCACCGGTTCGGCCGCGGCAGCGGACTGCGCCGCCTCGCGAATCTTGTCCCAAACCGGGTCCACCGAGCGGGGTTCCGCTGCGTTCTTTGCGACGGCGCTATCCATATGGCGCTCTCCTCCGGCCGGCCGTTACGGTCTCGCGGCGGGCCGATCGATACGCCTCCCACCAATCAGTCTATGCCGGCGGCGTCAGCTGCGCAATTCACCGTCCAGCGCGGGCCTCGAGCTCGTCGATCAGCGCCTGCACCTTGCCGCCGTTCTGCTGGATGTAGGAATTGAAATCCGAACGTCTAGTCATGACCATGCTGACGCCCTCGATCTTGACGTCGGTGATGCGCAGCCCGGCGGGAAGCTGCCGGACCTCCCATTCGAGCTTGATGGGCTGACCGTTGGTCTGGTTCAGCCGGCTGTCGACGATCCAGATACCGTTGGGCCGCGCCATCGTCTTGCCGATGGTGAGCGTCTGGCCGCTGTACTGGCCGAAGCGCTCGCTGTAGGCCTTGGCTTCGGCGGTCTCGGTCGCTCTCACGAAGCGCGCCTGCTGTTCGGGCGTGGCCTTGGCCCAATGGGTCCCCAGCGCGGTCTGCGCCATGTAGGGTAGGTCGAACCGGGTGTGGAGAACCTGCTGAATCGCCGCCTGGCGCTGCGCACCGGTCGTGGCCTTGATGATGTCGATGGCTTGGGCCGCCGTGGCGGAGACAAGGTCGGCGGCCGGGTCGCTGGCGAGCGCCGGCATTGCGATGAGTGCGACGGCAGCACCAGCGCCAAGGCGAAAAGCGAGGCGACGACGGGCGAGCAGCGGCAACGGTCGCTCCTTCAATGATTTCGTCGGATTGTTACCGCAGGCTTCTTACCGCACCAGCGCGAGATTGTCGCGACGCTCCAGTTCGCCCTTGGTGTCGGTCTTGTCACGCTTCGCGCGAATAAGGTCGGCGCGATTCTGGGTATAGGCGGAGCGCAGCGCGGCATAGTAGTCGACGCTGTTCTTCTCGAGGTCGTCGAGCGCGAACATGGTGCGCGAACGGTAGTCGATGACGTTCAGGCCGTAGCGCGGCAACGAGTAGTACCAAAAGTCCCAATTGAACGCGATCGGCAGGATCTGGAACGGATCGATCGCGTAATCGATCATGAGGCCTGTGGCGTCGCGGGCGTTGGACGGGCCCGCGAGCGGCAGCACGAGATAGAAGCCGCCATTCTCGGGCTCGACGCCTTTGCCGGCCCAAATGCCGATGGTCTGGCCGGCATCGGTCTTGGTGCGCTCGAGGCCCATCATCGACGCCACATCGAACAACCCGGCGAGGCCAATCGTGGAGTTCACCAGGAAGCGCGCCATGGTGATGCCGGCGCGGCTGGGATCGCCCTGGAAGACCTCGTTGATGGCCGTCACCGGCTCGCCGAGATTGTCCAGGAGGTTGCGCACGCTCTTTTGCGCCGGCTCCGGCACCCAGTCGCGATAGAGCACGGCGATCGGCCGGATCGCCATGATGTCGACGGCGCGGTTGATCGAGAAGATGAAGCGGTTGGGGGTTTCGATCGGGTCCCACACCTCGGCCGCGCCGGTATCGTTCACCGCGCAGCCCCCCAGCAGGGAGGCGGCAATGACGGTCGCGGCGACCGAACGACGGACGCGGGTGGCCGCCTTGAACACGCTTGCGATCATCAACGCCAACCCTGGTCCATCCCCGAAGGCCCCGGCATGCCGGGCCAAAGACACGAAGTTCGAAAATCAGTGTTGCACACGGGCGGTGCAGTTTGAAGCGAATAGGCAAGAGAGCGTGGGTTCGTTGCCGTCGAGCAACAATTTTCACAAGCCTAACCTCTTGCATACATAAAGATATACTTATATTTTGTATTCTATGGATCACCTCCTTGCCCTCCTGCGGGCCGCCGCGGAAGACACGCGACTGCGCATCCTGGCGCTGGCGGCGCGCGCGGATCTGACGGTCAGCGACTACGTGAATGTACTGGGACAGAGCCAGCCGCGCGTCTCACGCCATCTGAAGCTGCTGGTCGAAGCCGGTCTGCTCGAGCGCTTCCGCGAGGCGCAGTTCACCCGCTTCCGCCTCGTGACCTCGGGCGACGATGCCGCCCTGGTCCGGGAGTTCGTGCGCCGGCTAGATGCCAAGCACGCCCGCATCGCCGCCGATCGCGCCCGGCTCGACGCCCTGCAACAGCGGCGGCAGACGGCGGCGGTACGCTTCTTCCGCGACAATGCCCAGCGCTGGGACGAGCTGCGTGCGCTGCACGTCGCCGACCGCGAGATCGAGCGCGCGCTTGCCCATCATCTGCCGATCGGCGCGCGCCGGCTGCTCGACATCGGCACCGGCACCGGCCGGCTGCTGGAAGTCCTGGCGCCCAAGGTCGAGCAGGCGGTCGGGATCGACCAGTCGCGCGAGATGCTGGCGCTGGCCCGCGCGAACCTCGCCAAGGCGGGCATCGACAACGCCGAGATCCGTCAGGGCGACATGTATGCCCTGCCCTTCGAGGCCGACGCTTTCGACGTCGTCACCATCCATCATGTGCTCCACTACGCCGACGATCCGGCGGCCGCGCTCCGCGAGGCGGCGCGCGTCGTGCGCCCGGGCGGTGTCGTGCTGGTGGTCGACTTCTCGCCGCACGACCTGGTCGAGCTGAAGCGCGAGCACGCCCACGTCCATCTCGGCTTCGCCGACAATCAGGTGCAGGGCTGGCTGCGAAGCGCTGGCCTCAACCCCCTCGAGCCGATCCACTTTCCCGGCCGTCGGCTGATGACCGGCATTTGGCGCGGCGAGCGCGAAGTGCCGACGCGTGCCAGCGCCCGCCACGTCCCCCATTCCGCGGATGGAGTTACCCGATGAGTCCCGACACCGGCCCGCACAGCCGTCCGTACAGCAGCTCGGCCGTCGAGTTCCCGGCCCGCGCCCCGCAGCGGCTCAAGGTCTCTTTCGAGTTCTTTCCGCCCAAGACCGAAGCGATGGAGAAGACCTTGTGGGAGGCCGTGGAGCGGCTGGCGCCACTGCAGCCGTCGTTTTTCTCGGTGACGTACGGTGCCGGCGGCTCGACGCGCCAGCGCACCCACGACACCGTCGTCACCCTGAAGAAAAAGACGGGCATCGACCCGGCGGCCCATCTCACCTGCGTCGCCGCCACGCAGGGCGAGATCGACGATGTCGCGCGTGCCTATTGGGACGCCGGCATCCGACACGTCGTGGCACTGCGTGGCGATCCGCCGAGTGGCATGGGGGGCAAGTACAGTGCCCATCCCGGTGGCTACGCCAATGCCGCGGCCCTGGTCGGCGGCCTGAAGAAGATCGGCGACTTCCAGATCAGCGTCGCGGGCTATCCCGAGAAGCACCCCGATTCGCCGGACGCCAAGGCCGACCTCGAGAACCTGAAGCGCAAGGTCGATGCCGGCGCCGACCGCTGCATCACCCAGTTCTTCTTCGAGGCCGACGATTTCCTGCGTTTCCGCGACCGCGCGGCGGCCGCCGGCATCAACGTTCCGGTCGTGCCCGGCATCATGCCGGTCTCGAACTTCCAGTCGGTCGCGCGCATCTCGGGCCTGTGCGGCTCGAAGGTACCAGCCTGGATGGCGCACCTGTTCGACGGGCTGGACGACGACGTCGAGACCCGCCGCATGATCGCCGCCACCGTGGCCGGCGACCTCTGCCGGCGCTTGCACGGCGAGGGCGTCGACCAGTTCCACTTCTATACGCTGAACCGCGCCGATCTCACCTTCGCCATCTGCCATTTGCTGGGAGTACGTCCGCAATGAGCCGCACCGAAAAAGCCGAGCTGCTGCGCGAGATCGGCGGCAGACGAATCCTGGTCAAGGACGGGCCCTACGGCTCGATGATCCAGACCTATCGCCTCGACGAGGAAGGTTATCGCGGCGGCCGCGGCTTCAGCCAGGACCAGAAGGGCAACAACGACCTTCTCAACCTGACGCGCCCCGATATCGTCGGTGCGATCTGCCAAGCCTACATCGACGCCGGCGCCGATATCCTGGCCACCAACACCTTCAATGCCAACGCCATCAGCCTTTCCGACTACGGCATCCCGGAGATGGCGCGCGAGGTCAACATGGCCGCGGCGAAGCTGACGCGCGAGATCTGCGACGCGGCGACGGCGACGAATCCCGACAAGCCGCGCTTCGTGGTCGGCGCACTCGGCCCCACCAACAAGACCCTGTCGGTGTCGCCCAACGTCAACGACCCGGGCTATCGCGCCGTCACCTTCGACGAGGTGAAGGGCATCTACCGCGAGCAGATCGACGGCCTGCTGGACGGTGGCGTCGATTTCATCCTGGTCGAGACTGTGTTCGACACCCTGAACGCCAAGGCAGCGTTGGTGGCCGCCGACGAGGCGGCCGAGGCGCGCGGCGAGGAGCTTCCGGTCATGGTCTCCATGACGCTGACCGACCTCGCCGGCCGCAACCTGTCGGGCCAGACCGTCGAGGCCTTCTGGCACTCGGTGCGGCACGCCAAGCCGCTGACCATGGGCCTGAACTGCAGCTTCGGCGCCACCGAGCTGCATCCCTACGTCAACGCGCTCAACCCGCAGGTCGAGGGCATGCTCTGCGTCTATCCCAACGCCGGTCTGCCCAACGAGCTCGGCGCCTACGACGAGCCGCCGGAGATGACGGCCAAGCTGGTGAGGGGCTGGGCGCAGAACGGCTGGCTGAACGTGGTCGGCGGCTGCTGCGGCACGACGCCCGCCCACATCAAGGCGATCGCCGAGGCGGTGAAGGACGTGAAGCCGCGCCAGTGGCATGCCCTGCCGCCGGCGTTGCGCCTGTCGGGAATGGAAGCGGCGAGTTTCTTCTGATGTCAGTGCAGGACAACGAGACGAAGGACGCGCCGCGCGCCACCTTCATCAACATCGGCGAACGCACCAACGTCACCGGATCGGCCCGCTTCAAGAAGCTGGTCCTGGACGGCGATTACACGTCCGCCATCGAGGTCGCGCGCCAGCAGGTCGAGAGCGGCGCCCAGATCATCGACGTCAACATGGACGAAGGCCTGCTCGACGCCGAAAAGGCGATGGATACCTTCCTGAAGCTGATCGCATCCGAGCCCGACATCGCCCGCGTGCCGATGATGATCGACAGCTCCAAGTGGAGCGTGATCGAGGCCGGCCTGAAATGCGTCGCCGGCAAGCCGATCGTGAACTCGATCTCCATGAAGGAGGGCGTGGCTCCCTTCATCGAGCAGGCCCGCAAGGTGCGCCGCTACGGCGCCGCCGTCGTGGTCATGGCGTTCGACGAGAAGGGCCAGGCCGACACCAAGCAGCGCAAGGTCGAGATCTGCGAGCGCGCCTACGGCATCCTGGTGAACGAGGTCGGCTTCCCGGCCGAGGACATCATCTTCGATCCCAACATCTTCGCCGTGGCGACGGGCATCGAGGAGCACAACAACTACGGCGTCGACTTCATCGAGGCGACGCGCGAGATCAAGGCGCGCTGCCCGAACGTGAAGATCTCCGGCGGCGTCAGCAACCTGTCCTTCGCTTTCCGCGGCAACGAGCCGGTGCGCAAGGCCATGCACTCGGTGTTCCTGTATCACGCCATCCAGGCGGGCATGGACATGGGCATCGTCAATGCCGGCCAGCTCGAGGTCTACGACCAGATCCCGCAGGAGCTGCGCGACGCCTGCGAGGACGTCATCCTCAACCGGCGCCCCGATTCGACGGAGCGGCTGCTCGAGCTCGCCCCCAAGTACAAGGGCACCGGCGAGGCGGTCGAGACGCAGGACGCCGAATGGCGCAGCTGGCCGGTCGAGAAGCGGCTGGAGCACGCCCTGGTGAAGGGCGTCGACCAGTTCGTGGTCGAGGACACCGAGGAGGCGCGCAAGCAGATCAAACGGCCGATCGAGGTGATCGAGGGCCCGCTGATGGCCGGCATGAACGTGGTCGGCGATCTCTTCGGCTCGGGCAAGATGTTCCTGCCGCAGGTGGTGAAGAGCGCGCGCGTCATGAAGAAGGCGGTCGCGCACCTCCTGCCCTACATCGAGGCCGAGAAGACCGCGACGTCACGCTCGAAGGGCCGGATCGTCATGGCGACGGTCAAGGGCGACGTCCATGACATCGGCAAGAACATCGTCGGCGTCGTGCTCCAGTGCAACAACTTCGAGGTCATCGATCTCGGTGTGATGGTGCCGTTCCAGGAGATCCTGAAGTCGGCCAACGACAATCGCGCCGACATGATCGGACTGTCGGGCCTGATCACACCGTCGCTCGACGAGATGGTGACGGTGGCTGAGGAGATGACGCGGGCCGGCTTCAAGGTGCCGTTGCTGATCGGCGGCGCCACGACATCCAAGGTGCATACCGCGCTTCGCATCGCGCCGCGCTATGACGGCACCACGGTGCACGTGCTCGACGCCTCGCGCGCCGTCGGCGTTTGCCAGGCCCTGACCTCCGAGTCGGGCAACCAGGCGCGCGAATTCGCCGCCAAGGTCGCGGCCGAGTACGAAGCTATCCGGGTCGAGCGCGGCGACGGCAAGAAGGAGAAGGTGGTCTCGCTGGAGACGGCGCGCGCCAATGCCTATCCCATCGACTGGTCGATCTACGCGCCGCCCAAGCCGGCGGTGACGGGCACGCGGATCTTCGCGGAGTATCCCCTGCACGAGCTGATCGAGCGCATCGACTGGACGCCGTTCTTCCGGGCCTGGGAGCTCGCCGGCAACTATCCGGCGATCCTCGAGGACAAGGTGGTGGGCGAAAGCGCGCGCAAGCTCCATGCCGATGCGCGCAAGATGCTGGAGCGGATCGTGCGCGAGAAGTGGCTGACCGCCAAGGGCGTGGTGAGCTTCTGGCCGTGCCGGCGCGACGGCGACGACGTCGTCCTCTATGAGGACGAAAGCCGCACCAAGGAAATCTCGCGGCTCTACTTCCTGCGTCAGCAGGTCGAGAAGCGGTCGGGCCGCGCCAACATGTGCCTTGCCGACTTCATCTCGCCCGAAGCCGACTGGATCGGCGGCTTCGCCGTCACCGCCGGCCACGGCATCGACGAGCACCTGGCGCGCTTCAAGGCCGACCACGACGACTATTCGGAAATCCTTCTGAAGGCGCTGGCCGACCGCCTGGCCGAGGCCTTCGCCGAGCGCCTGCACGAGCGCGTGCGCAAGACGCTATGGGGCTACGCGCCCGACGAGGCGCTCAGCAACGAGGAACTCGTGCGCGAGAAGTATCGCGGCATCCGGCCGGCGCCGGGCTATCCCGCCTGCCCCGATCACAGCCAGAAGCCCGAGCTGTTCCGACTGCTGAACGCCGGCCAGAACGCCAGCATGACCCTGACCGAGAGCTTCGCCATGCTGCCGACGGCGGCGGTGGCGGGCTACTACTTCGCCCATCCGGAAGCGGCGTATTTCGGCGTCGCCCGCATCGGCCGCGACCAGGTCGAGGACTATGCCAGGCGGCGTGGTGTGTCGATCGAGCAGGCGGAGAAGTGGCTGAGGCCGAACATCGGATACTGACGCCGCGCGAATTTCCAGGTCCGCTCCGATGAGCTACGCCCTCGTCCTGGCCGTTGGTTTCGTCGCCGGCACGGTGAGCGGCGTGGTCGGCACGGGCGCCACGGTCATCCTGCTGCCCGTGCTGGTGATCGTCTTCGGGCCGCGCGAGGCGGTGCCGATCATGGCGATCGTCGCCCTGATGTCGAACTTCGCCAAGATCACCTCGTGGTGGCGGGAGATCGACTGGCGCGCCGTCGGCGCCTATGCGCTGGGCGGCATTCCGGCGGCGGCGCTCGGCGCGCGCACCCTGCTCGTGCTGCCACAGAATGCGGTCGAGGTGGCGCTCGGACTCTTCTTCCTTTGCATGGTGCCGGGCCGTCGCTGGCTCGCGGCGCGCAACATGACGATCGGCTTTGGCGGCCTGGTGATGGCCGGCGCCGTCATCGGCTTCCTCACCGGCATCGTCGTGTCGACCGGTCCGCTCAGCGTCCCCACCTTCGCCGCCTACGGCCTGGTCAAGGGCGCCTTCATCGCCACCGAGGCGGCCGGCTCGCTTGCCCTTTATGTCAGCAAAGCCCTGACGTTCCATCAGTTCGGCGCCCTGCCGGTCGACATCATCATCAAGGGGCTGATCTCGGGCTCCTCGGTCATGGTCGGCACCTACCTTGCAAGGCTGATCGTCGAGCGGCTGAGCGTCGCTGCCTTCCAGCACATGCTGGACATCGTGATGGTGGTCTCGGGCCTCGCCCTCTTGTGGCAGGCGCTGAACTGACGGCCACGTCCCACTTGCGTTGCGGCGCGTTGTGCCATACTCGGACGGGCAAGGAGATACAAAACTGATGAAACTGATCGTCAAGGCCGCCATCGCGGCAACTCTCGCCGCGACCGTGGGTGCCTGCACCATGAGCCAGTCGACGCCCCAGCAGCTCAACACCACCAACGCCAATTCCCGCATCTACATCGGCTCGCTCACCTGCAACGTCGGCGGCAGCACCGGCTACCTCCTGGCGTCGCAGAAGAGCCTCGATTGCGTGTTCCTCAACAAGGAAGGCACCGAGAGCGCCCAGTACACCGGCACCATCGACAAGGTCGGCATCGACATCGGCTACACCAGGGCCGTTCACACCATCTGGCGCGTCTATTCGCTGGGCAACGTCCGCGGACCGAACAATCTCGGCGGCACTTACGTCGGTGAACAGGGCACGGTGGCGGCCGGCAGCCAGGCCGGTGGCAACTGGATCTACGGCGGCCCCAACGCCGAGGTCGGCATGCTGGCCTCGGGCGTGGTGAAGGACGCGGGCTACAATCTCGCGACCGGCGTCGCGGCCATGACCATCAGGCTCAAGCAGTAACGGTCGATCACGCCGTCGCCGGTTGCAGGGCGCAGCCGGCGACGGTGATGCGGTGCATCAGCCGGCGTTCGCCGTTGTAGTCGTTGGCAGCGTAATGCCAGGTCGCGCGGTTGTCCCAGAAGGCGATCGAGCCCTCGCGCCAGCGGAAGCGACAGGTGAATTCCGGCCGAGCGGCGTGGCGATAAAGGTGGTCCAGCAACGACCGGCTGTCCTCGGCCGACCAGCCTTCGAAGCGCAACGTGAAGGCCGGGTTGACGTAGAGCGACTTGCGTCCGCTCAGCGGATGGCGGATCACCACCGGGTGCAGGACGTCCTCGCCCACCAGGTGATGGTTGCCGTAGCGGTCGGCCGCTTCGGGGTTGGCGGCGTTGACGCCCTTGGCGCCGAAGATGTGCGCCGAGCCGTGCACCGCCTGCAGCCCTTCCAGCGTGCGTTGCAGGCCGGGCGATAGCGTCTCGAAGGCGCGGTACATGTTGGCGAACAGCGTGTCGCCGCCCTCCTCCGGCAGTTCGCGCGCCAGCAGGATCGAGCCCATCGCCGGCTCGGGATCGTAGCTGTGGTCGGTGTGCCAGCCGCCGCCGATGTTGGTCTTCTGCTCGGGCTCCTTGCGCACTTCGGCGATCTCGGGATAGCCGGACACCGCCTTGAAGAAGCGGTTGACGTCGATCGGCGCCCAGCGGCGCGCGAATTCGAGATGCTGCTCGGGCGTGAGCTTCTGGTCGCGGAAAAAGATGACGCCGTGCTCGACGAAGGCCTGCTGCACCTCGTCCCACTGGCGGTTGCTCATCGCTGCCACGTCGACTCCCAGCACTTCCGCGCCGCAGCCGCCGGTCAGCTTCCGAACCTGGACCGCTTCATAAGCCATGTCATTCCTCCATCGACGTCAGCGAGCCTGTACCCCGAGAAGCAGCAAGGCAATCGACAAGGTCGCCACGCTGGCTCCCGTCGAGATCACGACGGCATTGGTCGCGAGCCCGACGCCGGTGCGGTAGAGCTGCGCCACCAGGTAGACATTGGCGCCCGCCGGCAGGGCCGCGTTCAGCGTCGCCACGGTAAGCCACAGCGGATCGAGGGTGAAGAGGTAGCGTCCGGCGAGCCAGACCAGCAGCGGCATCACCGTGAGCTTCACCACGGCCGCGACTGCCGCCGGCTGCCAATGCTCCTTGATGCCGACATGGGCGAGCGAGGCGCCGGCCATGATCAGCCCGCAGGGCGGCGCGGCGAGCGCCAGCGCCTGCAGGACGCGGTCGAGCACCACCGGCGTGGCAAGCCCCGGCACCAGCGCCGTCAGCTCGGCCCAGGCCAGACCCGCGAAGATCGACGGAATGATCGGATGCTTCATCATCATCAGCGCGGCGCCGCCGAGCTTGGCGAGCAGACGGCTGCGGCTGGTGCCGCCGCCGGCCCCGATCTCGAGCAGGAAGGAGGACAGGGTGAGCATGATCAGCGAATTGACGCTGATGATCATCAGAAGCGGCACCAACCCCGCTTCGCCGAAGGCGTAGGTGATGAACGGGATGCCGATGCCGACGCCGTTGGAGAAGGTGCCGGAGAGGGCGAACACGGCCTGGTCGCCCAGCTTCATGCCCATCGTCCGCGCAAGCGGCATCAGCAGGAAATAGAGCAGCAGCCCGGTGCCGAAGAACACAACGACGATGTCGAGCTCCAGCGCCTGCAGCCGTACCTTGGCCATCGAGCGGAAGAGCAACGCCGGGAACAGGGCATAGAAGGCGACGTGTGTCAGTCCGCGCAGGCCCTCGGGAGTCAGCAGCCAGCGGCCCAGCGCCCAGCCAACCGCGACCGTGCCGAAGACCGGCACGATGATGTCGAGGATGACGCTCATCTTGGAGCACGGACCTCCAGGCCCGCACTCATGACGATGAGCGGACCTGGAGGTCCGCGCTCCTGAAGATCACGCCGCCATGGCGAGGTTGCTGTAGCGCGTCAGATGATGCTGCTGGTTGCCGAACATCAGGTCGATCATGGTGAGCCGCTTGAAGTAGTGGCTGACCGAGAGCTCGTCGGTGACGCCCATGCCGCCGTGCATCTGCACCGCGCTCTGGCCGCAGAATTTGCCCGACTTGCCGATCTGGACCTTGGCGCCGGAAGCGGCCTTGCGGCGCACCACCGGATCCTTGTCGTCGATCTTGAGCGAGGCCATCAGGGTCATCGAGCGCGCTTCCTGGGCGTTGGTGAAGCAGTCGACCATGCGATGCTGCAGCACCTGGAACTTGCCGATCGGCACGCCGAACTGCTTGCGCGTCTTGATGTACTCAAGCGTCGCCGCGTTGATCGCGTCCATGCAGCCGGTCGCCTCGGCGCACAGCGCGACGATGGCATGATCGACCGCGTCCTCGACCGCGCCGAAGGCGTCATCGACCTTGCCGAGCACGGCGTCGGCCCCGACCGAGACCTTGTCGAAGGTGAGTTCCGAAGCGCGCAGCGCATCCTGGGTCGGGTAGTCGCGGCGGGTGATGCCCTTGGCCTTGGCGTCGACGACGAAGAGCGTCAGCCCTTTCTCCTCGCGCGCGCCGCCGGAGGTGCGGGCGAGCACGATGATGTGGTCGGCGGAGGCGGCGTTGTAGACCACGCCCTTGTGGCCCGACAGCGACCACCCGTTGCCTTCCTTGGTCGCCTTCAGCGACACGTCGGCGAGATTGTAGCGCGACTGGCGCTCCAGCCAGGCGAAGGCGAACTGCTTCTTGCCCTCGATCATCGGCGCCAGCAGGGCCTCCTTCTGCGCCTTGCTGCCGGCCTTGGCCACAAGCCCGCCGCCCAGCACGACCGTCGGAAGGAAGGGCTCCAGCACCAGGCCTTTGCCGAACTGCTCCATGACGATCATGGTCTCGATCGGCCCGCCGCCGTAGCCGCCATCTTCCTCGGAGAACGACATGCCGAGCCAGCCGAGTTCGGCCATCTGCGCCCAGTTCTCCGGCAGCCAGCCCTTCTCGGTGGCGGCGATCTTGCGCCGGTTCTCGAACGTATACTTGTCGCGAACGAAGCGTTCGGCAGCGTCCTGCAGCTGCTTCTGTTCGTCGGAAAGGGACAGGTCCATTGCTCTTCCTCCAGATTCAAATTCCTCTCCCCCGCTAGGGGAGAGGCTAGGAGAAGGGGAATCGACGGGCGCCGCCCCCTCTCCCGACCTCTCCCCCTAGC